>QCIJ01000001.1 GCA_003216755.1 Prochlorococcus sp. AG-402-K22
CTAATTCATCTATTTGTGATATTGACGGAAACAAAGGGAAATTATTGTACAGGGGTTACTCCATTGAGGAACTATCCAAAAAAAGCAGTTTTTTAGAAACCGCTTATCTATTGATTTGGGGTGAATTACCTACGGCTATTCAACTTAGAGATTTTGAACAAGAAGTTCAGATGCATCGAAGGTTAAGTTTTAGAGTAAGAGATATGATGAAATGTTTCCCTGCTACAGGTCATCCTATGGATGCACTTCAGTCTAGTGCGGCTTCTTTGGGGCTCTTCTATTCGCGTAGGGCAATAGATGATCCTAATTACATCTACAACGCAGTCATAAGACTTATAGCAAAAATACCCACAATGATTGCTGCGTTTCAACTTATTAGAAAAGGACAAGACCCAATTCAACCTAGAGATGATTTAACTTACTCATCAAATTTTCTTTACATGCTGACTGAAAAAGAACAAGATCCTATAGCTGCAAAAGTTTTTGATAGGTGTTTAATTCTACATGCCGAACATAGTTTAAACGCAAGTACATTTAGCGCTAGAGTAACTGCAAGTACTCTTACAGACCCATATGCTGTCATAGCCTCTGCAGTAGGAACCCTGGCTGGCCCACTGCATGGAGGAGCAAATGAGGATGTGATCGCAATGTTAGAAGAAATTAAAACCCCAGAAAATGCTGGGTCTTTTTTAGATAATGCAATAAAAAATAAAAGTAAGATAATGGGCTTCGGCCACAGAGAATATAAAGTCAAAGATCCAAGAGCAATAATTCTTCAAAAACTGGCCGAAGAACTTTTTATTAGATTTGGAGCAGATGAAATGTATGAAGTTGCTAAATCACTTGAGGCAGAGGCAATATCAAGACTTGGACCTAAGGGTATATTCCCTAACGTGGATTTTTATTCTGGTCTTGTCTATAGAAAACTTGGTATTCCTCGTGATTTATTTACTCCCATTTTTGCTATATCTAGAGTGGCTGGTTGGTTAGCTCATTGGAGAGAGCAACTTGGAGCAAATAGGATTTTCAGACCATCGCAAATCTATACAGGTTCAGCACCAAGATATTGGATCAGCTTAGAAAATAGAGAATAATATTTGCAGCTTTTCATAAATAACACACATATTGTTTGTTAAGAGTTAATCTATTAAGTAAATAACATAAAAATTTTGGAATACGGATTAGATCTCGAATATAGTTTTAATGAATTCTTAAAAGGTTTTGGCCTTTCTAGCGAAATAGCTCATATAATTTGGCTCCCTCTACCTATGCTTTTGGTTTTGGTAGCGGCAGTTGTTGGCGTTTTAGTGACAGTTTGGCTTGAAAGAAAAATATCTGCGGCTGCTCAACAAAGAATAGGTCCCGAATATGCTGGAGCGCTTGGAGTTCTCCAACCAATTGCAGATGGTCTTAAGTTACTTGTTAAAGAGGATATTATTCCTGCTAAAGCGGATGGGATTCTCTTCACTGCAGGTCCTATATTAGTTCTTGTCCCAGTGATTCTGTCCTGGCTAATTGTTCCTTTTGGACAAAATCTTTTAATAAGTAACGTTGGTATTGGAATTTTCCTATGGATCGCTTTAAGCAGTATTCAGCCAATTGGCCTTCTTATGAGCGGATACGCTTCAAATAATAAGTATTCTTTATTAGGAGGTTTAAGAGCAGCGGCTCAATCAATAAGTTATGAAATTCCTTTAGCTTTATCTGTACTGGCTATCGTACTAATGACAAATTCTCTAAGTACCGTTGACATTGTCAACCAACAAAGTGGTTTTGGAATCCTAAGTTGGAATATATGGAGACAACCAGTTGGTTTTATAGTCTTTTGGATTTGTGCTCTTGCAGAATGTGAGAGACTTCCATTTGACTTACCCGAAGCTGAAGAAGAATTAGTCGCAGGATATCAAACTGAATACGCAGGGATGAAATTCGCATTGTTCTATCTTGGTAGTTACATTAATCTAATACTTTCAGCATTATTGGTATCAATACTTTATTTGGGAGGATGGGGTTTTCCTATTCCAGTTGAATTAATAGCTAAGTTTCTTAATTTACCAATTAATGCACCCTTCATACAGGTTTTCACCGCATCAATTGGAATTGTAATGACTGTTTTAAAAGCATATCTTTTAGTTTTCATTGCAATTTTATTACGTTGGACAACTCCTAGAGTAAGAATAGATCAACTTTTAGACCTAGGATGGAAGTTTCTTCTTCCAATTTCTCTTGCTAATCTTTTGATAACTGCAGGACTAAAACTTGCTTTTCCCAAATTCTTTGGTGGTTAAATTTAAGTAAAAATACTTAAATTTACAATTATTCTACTAAAATAAAATTACAGAGTAAATTCTTCAAAATGAACAATTTCTTTCAACAAATTAATAGCTATATCAAAGAAGCATTTAATGCTGGCAAATATTTATACAATGGAATATCCGTAACTTTTGATCATCTTCGAAGAAGACCTGTTACTATCCAATACCCATATGAAAAATTAATACCCTCTGAAAGATATAGAGGGAGGATTCATTATGAATTTGATAAATGTATTGCTTGTGAAGTGTGTGTGAGAGTATGCCCCATAAATTTACCAGTAGTTGATTGGGTAATGAATAAGGAAACCAAAAAAAAGGAACTTAGAAATTATTCAATTGATTTTGGAGTTTGTATATTTTGTGGAAATTGTGTTGAATATTGTCCAACTAATTGTTTATCAATGACCGAAGAATATGAATTAGCTACTTTCGACAGACACAATCTCAATTTCGATAATGTCGCACTTGGTAGACTACCTACAAACGTCACAACGGATCCATCAGTTAAACCTCTGAGAGAACTTGCCTATCTTCCTAAAGGTGTCATGGACCCTCATGAAATCCCAGCTTCAGATACTAGAGTTGGTAAATTACCTGAAGAAGTCTATGATTGGATGAGGCCTGAATCCAATGAAAAAAAAGATAAAGTTTCTAATCCAACTAATTAATTTCCATTAATTTATGTCCATTGCAATAACAACACAATTTATTTGTTTTACAGTTCTTTCTTTGGTTGTCATTATTGGAGCACTTGGTGTTGTATTGCTTGAAAGTATTGTTTATTCAGCCTTTCTCCTTGGTGGAGTTTTCATGAGTGTTGCGGGACTATATCTTCTTTTAAATGCAAGTTTTGTTGCTGCAGCGCAAGTTTTAGTTTATGTGGGTGCAGTAAATGTATTAATAATTTTTGCAATAATGCTAGTTAATAAAAAAGAAGATTTAAAGCCTATCAGTGATATTAAATCGAGAAGAATTATATCAACATCAATATGTTTAACCCTACTAAGCCTCTTAATAAGAGTTGACTTAACCAATGCATGGAGCCTATCAAGTCCTCAAAACTCTATTGGAGAAGAATCAACTATTAGGATTGGTGAGCATCTATTTAGTGATTATTTACTCCCATTTGAAGTAGCTTCAGTTTTACTCTTAATGGCAATGATTGGGGCTATTGTTTTAGCTAGAAGAGATGTAATGAGCAAAGATATTTCAACTGGACTTCCTGTCGATCAAGAGTTAATTGAAAAATCATACGAACCATTACTTACAAATAAAAATTAACCTTTCAACTTTCTTATTATGAATTTAGAATCAATTCCTCTTCAAGCTTTTTTGATAGTATCTTCAGCACTATTTTGCATTGGTATTTGGGGATTATTAAATAGCAGAAATGCAGTAAGAGTTCTTATGAGCATTGAATTAATGCTCAATGCGGTAAATATAAACTTGATGGCATTTTCTTCATATATTGATAATAATTTAATTCAAGGACAAGTTTTTGCGATTTTTGTGATTACTGTTGCTGCCGCAGAAGCAGCCGTTGGATTAGCTATATTATTATCTCTTTACAGAAATAGGGTTACTGTAGATATGGAAAGTTTTAATTTATTAAAATGGTAAAAGCATTAAATGAAACTTTCATTAGTGCTCATTGTATATCGTTCAGATAGTTCTATAGCTCTAGAGGCTTCAAAATTCTGTGAAGAAGTTCTTGAAGATAAGGATATCAAATCAAAGAGGATTGAAAGTGATTTTAATAAAGATGAAATTGAAAAATATCTTTGTAATTTAGAATCACTACCAGACATCGGAATAGTGCTTGGTGGGGATGGAACCTTCCTGAAATGTGCAAATGCATTAGCTGATTATGATATTCCTTTATTGAGCATTAATATTGGTGGTAATTTAGGCTTTCTTACTCAAGAGAAAGATTTTATATTTGACAAATCTTTTATTGAAATCCTTGAAAACGAAGAATATATAATTGACTTTCGTAATAGATTAAATTGTAATGTTTGTATTTCTGGGACAATTCCAGAGAAAAAAATTATAAAAAGCTACGAAGCCTTAAATGATTTTTATTTTAAATCTGTTGAGGAAGATATTTCTCCTACCAACCAAATACAAATTGAAATAGATACAGAGAAGGTGAATGAATATAAAGGTGATGGATTGATTATATCTACATCTACTGGTTCAACAGCATACTCAATGGCTGCAGGCGGTCCAATTGTACATCCAAGTATAGATGCAATGATAATTAACCCTATATGCCCAATGAGTTTAGCTAGTAGACCAATAGTTATACCTAATACCAGTGAGGTAATAATTAAACCAGTAAAAAAAAGTAAAGGGGAAATTAAATTATGGAGAGACGGTTCGAAATGTATGACCATTAAGGCAAATTATTATTGTGAAATCAAAAAAGGTGGGTCGCCTTGCAAAATAATAAGGTTTAAAAAGAGTACTAGCTATTACAATACTTTAATAAAAAAACTTGATTGGAAAGGAGATTTATCTCTAAAAAACGCAAAAAATTAAATGGCCCTAGAAATAGAAAGACGATTTCTTATAAAAAATGATAATTGGAAAGAATTTGTCACTAAAAAATTTTTTATTGAACAAGGATACCTATCAAAGAATTTAGATGATTGGATTATTAGAATAAGGTCATATGATAATTACTATAAAATCGCACTCAAAAAACATATCAAAAGCTTTACCAACTTTGAATTTGAATACTCTATTCCACATCAAGATGGTGCAATAATAATGTCAAATCTTGCAAATACAATTAAGAAAGAAAGATTTTTATTAGAATTTGAAAAAAAATCATGGATTATAGATTGCTTTAAAGGAAATAATTTTCCACTTGAAATTGCCGAAATTGAACTCTCCAGGGAAGAGGAAGATTTAAATCTCCCATCTTTCATCTCAAAAGAAATAACTGGACTGACACATTACTCTAATTTCAGTCTTACTAATAAACCTTTTTCAGAATGGAAGTAGAAGTATTTTTCAACTCTCAAAAATAGCTAGTCAAAAGCATATCCTATCCTTTATATTTTCTTTATATTTTAGTAAATGTTTTTCTTTTCTTCAAATGTACGGTCTTTATGACAAAGAAGGAATATTGAGATTTGTTGATTCAGACAAAGAAGCATGCATCGCGTATGCTGAACTCTTCGAATTAGGTTCTACAAATTATTGTTTAATGGATTTAGTTAACGATACAAAAAAAGTAAAAGGGACTAATCTTGATCAGAGTCTGGGAGTGAACAACAATTAAATCCATCTCTACAAATTTTTCCATTATCCATAGCCCAATTCAAAAGTGCTACTCTATTTTTTGAACCTGTTTTTGTAAACATATTACTAACATGATTATCAACAGTTCTTTTACTGATAGTAAGTTTTACTGCAATTTCTTGATTTGTAAGCCCATCAGCTACGAGATCTATGATTTCCATCTCTCTTGATGAGAGACCCATCATATCAATGTTGTTTACTTCTTCATCAACCATTTGCATTTAAACAGTTCCTTTTCTATATTAATTAAGTTTAGCAATCTCAGTACACTTGTTAACTAAGTAGGAAACAAACGAAATTGAAATCAAAACTTCAGGAGACTTTAGAAAAAAAATCTAAGGTAATAACGGCAGAGTTAATGCCTCCCAGAGGTGGTAGCCCCGTAAGATCTCTTAAGATAGCACAACTTTTGAAAGATAAGGTACATGCTGTTAACATTACCGACGGAAGTAGGGCTGTAATGAGAATGTGCAGCTTGGCAATGTCCAAACTATTACTGGAGAATGGGATAGAACCAGTAATGCAAATATCTTGTAGAGATCGTAATAAAATTGCTTTACAATCAGACATTCTTGGAGCAAATTCTTTAGGAATTAAGAACATTTTATGCATTACTGGTGATTCAGTAAAAGCTGGGGATCAACAAGATGCAAAAGCAGTACACGAGTTTGAATCAGTTAGATTGCTTCAACAAATTCAGGCATTTAATAAAGGAATTGATCCTACTCGTGGAGAACTTTCCGATAAAAAAACAGATCTATTTGCAGGGGCTGCAGCTGATCCTAGTTGTAGAAATCAAAGAAGTTTAGAAAATAGAATGAGGAAGAAAAAAGAGGCTGGAGCTGGGTTCATACAAACTCAAATGGTGATGGAGAGAAAAAATTTGATGGAATTTTGTGAAAAAATTAGCAACCCTCTTGAAATTCCTGTAATTGCGGGTGTGTTCCTATTAAAATCTTACAAAAACGCTCTTTTTATAAACAAATACGTCCCTGGTGCAAACATCCCTGAAAATATCTTAAATCGTCTTAAAAATGCTAAAGACCCGTTACAAGAAGGTATTCAAATTGCAGCTGAACAAGCTAAAGATTTTATAAATATCGCGGATGGTATTCATCTAATGGCAGTTAAATCAGAACATTTAATTCCTGAGATTCTAAAAAAAGCTGATCTTACTCTGGAATATTAATCAAATCAGTACCCAACAATTCTGCCATTACCTTCTGCTGTGGAGATGGCTCAGTCATATCAGACCTTCTAGAATCAGTAATCAACCAATCCAAAGATGCATCTTGCAAATCGAAGTGATCTCCATTTTTGCCCACACAGTAACGGCCAAATACTAATTTATCTACCAGTCGAACACCTTTACCGATTTTGGAATAATCAAAAATAATTGAATTGTCAATTGTTGCACCTTCACAAATACAACAACTTGGTCCAATCATTGCAGGTCCAATAATTGTTGCGCCATCTTCTATTCTTGTCATTCCACCTATGTATACTGGGCCAGTAATATCAACTTTATCCCAATTAGCAGCCACATTTAATCCTGTGAAAACTCCGGGTTTAATCTCCTTCCCAGGTATCTCTACTTGTCTTACCTTCCCTTGTAATACATTGCGAATGGCACTCCAATAATCAGGAACTTTTCCAATATCTACCCATTCGAAATCCATTGGGAGTGCATAAAATGGCAAATTCATGTCAACTAGTTTGGGGAAGAGATCAGCACCAATATCAAATTTCTCACCTGTAGGTATGTAATTAAAAATTTCAGGTTCAAAAAGATAAATACCTGTATTTATAGAGTCACCTAAAGCTTTATCTACAGATGGCTTTTCTTGAAACGTCTTTATTCGCCCGTTTTCATCTGAGACTACTACCCCATAGCTTGATACTTGATCTCTGGTTACTTTTTTAGTTATTAAACTTGCAATTGCGCCCTTTTCCTTATGTTTCTTAACAGCCTCAGTCAAATCTAGGTCAACCAAAGCATCACCACAAAGAACAACAAAAGTTTCATCAAAGAATTTTTGAAAATCTTGAATTTTTTTTAGTCCTCCAGCTGAACCTAAAGCATCACCAATTAATTCCCCATCTTCAATTCTACCTTCGAAACTATATGCTATCTCCACACCGAATCTTTGACCATCCCTAAAGTAATTTTCAATTTCTTCGGCAAGATGAGAGACGTTAACCATTATTTCTTTAAAACCATGCTCTTTTAAAAGTTCCAAAAGAAACTCCATTACAGGCTTTTGCAAAATCGGTATCATTGGTTTTGGAATAATATGAGTTATGGGCTGAACACGTGTACCTTTCCCTGCCGCAAGTATCATTGCCTTCATGAATTCAAAACCTCTTTAAAAAGATTATACGTTATTACTATTAAGCTTCTAAAGAGCAGAATTTGAAGTATTTGTGACATCAAGATTTTCTATAGGCAGTTGAGCTAAGCCTCCATCAGGAATTATTCTTTTAATTTGAATTGGTCCATATAACGAATTAATTTGTTTAATTTCAATTTTGTTTTCAGATGATAAAAATAACAAAGCCCAAAAGACTCCAAGACGATCTTTATCTAAATCATTTTTAACAACTTTTTGCCATTTATCAACTAAATATTCAAAATCTGTCCACTGTAATGCTTTTTCCCACCCATCAATAAATCTCCCTAATGCCTTAGTAGTTTCTGGTAGTTTCTCACGATGTGCTAAAGATTTAACTTGAGAAATTAAGGCCCTATCAGAGTATTTTTTACTTCTTTTTCTCTTCATTAGCAGAAGATCTTGGGTTTCTATAACTTCAGCAATAGACTCTAATTGGCTTACCAGTTCTCCTAATGTAGTTGTGCGTTTGAGTATTGGTTGCGCTATCGATCTTCTCCTTAGATATTTTTCAGGATATTTAGGAATATCAAATTCTTGATCAATCCAATCTTGATCATCCAAATCAAAATCATCTTCAAAATCAGACGAATTTTCATTGAAAACATCAGATTCCAAAACTTGTGCCTTCAAATTAACTAGTACAGAAGCCGCAAAAAATGCCTCGCTTGTCTCAGATAAATCCTTTTGCAATGAAATCTGACTAGTAGAAGTTTTTCCGTAAGTGAGTGTATATTGTTCTAAAAAAGTATCAATTACACTAATGACATCAATATCCCACGGATCAAGATCACCTTTTCCAGCGGCATCTTGAAGGAATTTAATCAACAATCTAGGACCTAATTGTTGCCTATCAGTAGAATTTAAATAGGATATTTTAAAATAGCCAATAACTACTCATAAGATATCTTTTTATTTATTTAAAGCAAAACAATATTGCATTAATTTAAGAAACTATATTGTTGGAGCCTTTAAGATCTCATTTTTTTTAGTACCTGAGAAAATTTTTGTTCTAACTGCACTTTTGACTGCGGTTAAATCCCTATCTACTAAACTATTAACAGATGCGAGATAACTTTCAGTCACTAATCTTGGATATAAACCTATTCCAATTATAGGAAATAATAAACAAGCAATAATATAAACTTCCCTGGGCTCTGCATCGATGAGTTTTCGTTCTTCGATCAATTTAGGATTTTCTTTACCAAAGAAAATTTCTCGTAACATTGAGAGTAGATAAATGGGAGTAAGTATTACCCCTATAGCAGCTAAAGAAGCCATAACTACTCTAAACGGGAGTGTATAAACTTCATCAGTCACAAATCCTGTAAATACCATCAATTCGGAAACAAATCCACTCATACCAGGTAAAGCAAGTGAAGCAAGTGAGCAAGCAGTCCATAAGGCGAACATTATTCTCATTTTTTGTCCTACACCACTCATTTCATCAAGTTTTAGAGTCTTTGTCCTATCGTATGTAGCTCCAACAAGAAAAAACAAACTAGCCCCAATTAATCCATGACTAACCATTTGAAGCATAGCTCCGCTTGTCCCGAGGCTACTAAAACTACCTATTCCAATGAGAACGAAACCCATATGACTTATAGAACTGTATGCAATTTTTCTTTTGAGATTTCTTTGAGCAAAAGAAGTTAGTGCAGCATAAATTATATTTACTACTCCTAAAACAATTAATAATGGGGCAAATTGAGCATGTGCAATGGGTAATAATTGCGCATTAAATCTCAAAAGTGCATATCCTCCCATCTTCAATAAAATTCCTGCCAGAAGCATATGTACTGGAGCTGTTGCTTCTCCATGAGCATCAGGAAGCCAAGTATGAAGAGGTACTATAGGAAGTTTTACTCCAAATGCAATTAATAGACCTACATAACAGAGTATTTGAAAATTTTGACTGAAATCTTGAGCTGCCAAGTGCGAAAACTCAAAGTTAGGAACTTCTGTACCATAGAAACCCATTGCCAATGCTGCTAGAAGGATAAATATAGAACTTCCAGCCGTATAAATAATGAATTTTGTTGCTGCATATTGTCTATTTTTGCCACCCCAAATAGCTAATAATAAATATACAGGGATTAACTCAAGTTCCCAAGTTAGAAAGAATAAAAGCATATCTTGAACAGCAAACACTGCAATTTGCCCACCATCCATAATCAATATTAAAAAGAAAAATAACTTTGGTTTGAACTTTACAGGCCAAGCAGCTAAAACTGCCAAAGCCGTTATAAAACTGGTTAATAAAATTAACGGCATAGAAATACCGTCAGCCCCAACAGACCAAGTAAGACCTAAATCAGGAAGCCAACTTAAATTTTCTTTAAGTTGAACATTTTCATTATTAATATCGAAGCCGTTTATATATGAACCTACAGTTATTAAAAAAGTTATTAATGCAACAGACAAAGCAAACCATCTAACCTCCTTACCATCTCCTTTATCTGGGAAAAAAGGTATCACAAACGCACTGCCAATTGGAAATAAAATTGAAGCAGATAGCCAAGGAAAAGTTGACAGTCCAGCCCCCAAAGTTCCTAACATTTGCGTCGTAAAATTTGTAAAAAAATAAGTACTCAATTTAATAAGGAATTTATCTTAAATAAAGTCTAGAAATTATCTGTATTTTTTCACCCCAATGAACAGTGAAGACACACAATTGTAATTAAGTAACTTGAGAAGATTGAAAGCCGAATATGGCAACTAATAGAATTACTCCTCCAAAAACTATAAGAGCGTAAAATTGAGCTTTACCAGTTTCAAAATATTTTAAACCTTCTCCACTTCCTAAAGTTACAAGTCCGGTAAGATTGACTACACCATCGACAACCTTAGAATCAACTTCTAAAACTTCTTTAGCTAGCTTTCTGCTCCCCTTAACAAATAATTTTTCATTGATATCATCTAGATACCATTTATTTGATAAAAATTGATTAATAGTAGGAAACTTTTCTGCAAATAAAATTGAAAGATTAATTTTGTTCCTAAAATATGCTTGATAAGCGATAATGATTCCAGCTGATGCAATAAGTACTGACGCTATTGCTAAAGGCAAAAATTCTTTTAATTCGAAGGATTTTGCAGCAATCTCTGCTTCTTCAGGATCCAACAAATTTGCAATTTTACTATCCCATGGAATGCCCATAAAACCGATAATTACAGAGGGTACAGCTAGAAATACCAAGGGAAACGTCATTGACCAAGGAGACTCATGAATAGAGCCGCATTCTTCATGTTCTTCTTCTTCTTCATCTAGATTTAATTTAGAAGCTATTAAAAGTTCTTTTTGCAATTCTTTGTTCTCCCCTCTAAAATCTCCCTCAAATGTCAAAAAATAAAGTCTAAACATATAAAAAGCAGTCATACCAGCAGTTAAAAATCCAACGAACCAAAAAGCTGGAAACGTTATAAATGCATTTCCTAGTATCTCATCCTTACTCCAAAAACCTGCTAATGGAGGTATACCACTAATAGCTACACAACCTATTAAAAATGTTGCTGAGGTATATGGCATTTTCTTTCTTAAACCGCCCATCAATCTCATGTCTTGAGCCAATACAGGCTGATGACCTACTACTTCTTCCATAGCATGTATTACGGAACCAGATCCCAAAAATAACATCGCTTTAAAGCAAGCATGAGTTACTAAATGGAAGATTCCTGCTACTGGAGCTCCACAACCCATCGCAAGCATCATATAACCAAGTTGAGAAACAGTACTATATGCTAAACCTTTTTTTAAATCCATTTGTGTCAAAGCTATAGAAGCGCCTAAAAAACAAGTAATAGTGCCAACTAAAGCAATAATGAACTGAATAGAGGGGAATATTGAATATAATGGCTGTAGCCTTGCTACTAGAAATATTCCTGCAGCAACCATTGTAGCTGCATGGATAAGTGCAGAAATCGGAGTTGGACCCTCCATAGCATCAGGTAACCACACGTGAAGAGGGAACTGGGCAGATTTTGCCATTGGGCCTAAAAAAACTAAAAAACAGAGCAGTAAAGCAGCCCAAATGGGTATTGAATTGTCAGATATTGATTGTGAAATTCCTGAAGCTATTTCATTAAAATCAAAACTATTCGTTGCCCAAAACAAACCAAGAATACCTAGTAATAATCCAAAGTCCCCTACTCTATTAACGACAAATGCCTTTTGCGCTGCGTGGGCTGCACCATCCCTGTCGTACCAAAAACCGACCAATAAGTATGAACACATCCCAACTAATTCCCAAAAAACGTAAATTTCCAATAAATTTGGACTAACTATTAATCCCATCATTGAACTACTAAATAAGGCTAAATATGTAAAAAATCTGACATAACCTTTGTCATGCGCCATATAACCATGAGAGTAAATCATTACGAGTAAAGTTATTGTAGTTACTAGGGCAAGCATTACACTACCCAAAGGATCAAGGACAAAACCCATTGGGATTGTGAAATCCCCAGCGTTGGCCCATACAAATAATTTTTCTACTCGGTGATAACCACTAACTTGTTCAATTAGAGCCTTATAACTAATTACCGCAGATATTCCAACGAAAGAAATCAGACCTACAGAAACAATTTCTCTTGAATTATTAATTTTCTTGTTGATACTTATTAGTCCTAAACCAGAAAGCACTGCTCCAATGAGAGGAAAAACAGGAATTAACCAGGCAATTTCTGAAGCTTGAGGCATGTTTTAAATAATTTATAATTTAATTTTAAACTGTCAATTGAAAAATTCAGACAAAAATGATGAATTAAATGTTTTAACAGCAATATTTATATACTGATGAGACCACCAAAGTACACCAATTGCAATCAATATACCAAGTTGAGATAATCTAAAAAATTCTTGAATTTTCAATTCTTGCCTTCCTTCAATTATTGCCATAAACGGAATTATGGAAGTATTTTGTTTAAACTTTCTAAATTCTTCGCCAAATCTATTGGCTAGTCTCTTATCACCATGCCAGATTGCAAAAAGATGATGCAAAATTAGGCCAATAGAAGTTATTAAGGTGAATGATGTACCAATCCATAAAGTATGAGCAAAACACCAAATTATCTGACCAAATGCTTGTGGATGTCTAGTAATTCTCATTATACCAATTCCATAAATTCGCACTTTAGGTTTTACAACCGATGGAATTTCGAGCAAATTGTAAGTAGCTGGATATAAAAATAAAAAACTTATTGCAGTTAAAAACCAAACTAGAACAAAAACTAAATTATTACCCTGGAAATTCCATAATCTGATTCCATCATATCTGTGAGCTAGAAAATAACTTATCAAGATAATCGCAGATGGCAAACTAAAAAAAACGAAAAATAATCGCCATAATCTAGGCCCCATAAAAGATTCTCCTTTAATTCTTAAAGCAGCTCCACCGCTATGAATTACTGCAAAAATCACAATCAAGAAAAAGATTACAAGGGAAGTTTTATGAGTCTCCATTAATTTAAATTATTCAAATAAATTTAATCCTTAACAATAATACTTCTAAGTATTAGAATTATAAATAATTTTAGGCACAATAAATAGATGCCCGAATTACCATTTACTCTTGATCAATTAAGAATATTAAAAGCAATAGCAGCTCAAGGAAGTTTTAAAAAAGCTGCAGATCTGTTGTACGTAACCCAACCTGCTGTGAGTTTGCAAATACAAAATTTAGAAAAACAGCTTGAAATAACAATTTTCGACAGAGGTGGGAGAAAAGCCCTTTTAACTGAAGCAGGAAGACTTTTATTGGAATATTGCGAGCGAATTTTGAATCAATGCGACGAGGCTTGTAAAGCTATCGAAGATTTAAATAGCTTAAAAGGTGGAACCCTTGTTATTGGAGCGAGTCAAACAACAGGAACTTATTTAATGCCAAGAATGATAGGGTTATTCAGACAAAAATATCCTGATGTATCTGTTCAACTTCAAGTTCACAGTACTAGAAGAACTGGATGGAGCGTCGCCAATGGGCAAATTGATTTAGCCATCATTGGAGGACAATTACCTGGAGATTTGGAAAATTTATTACAGGTAATTCCATATGCAACAGATGAATTAGCACTAGTTTTACCCTCTAAACATCCACTCTCTAACAAAAAAGAACTCTTAAAAGAAGACTTATACAAATTAAATTTTGTAACATTAGACTCTCAATCCACTACTAGGAAAGTTGTTGACAAACTTCTTAAAGATTCTGGACTTGATATTCAAAGACTAAAAATCGAGATGGAACTTAACTCCCTTGAAGCAATAAAAAATGCAGTTCAATCAGGTCTTGGAGCCTCTTTTTTGCCAGTCGTTTCAATTGAGAGGGAATTAGCGGCTGGAACCATCCATAAAGTTTTTATCGCTGACCTAGAGGTTAAAAGAGAACTGAAATTAATAACTAATCCATCTAGATATACTTCAAGAGCATCAGAAGTTTTCAAGAAAAATATTTTGCCTCAATTTGCTAGCCTTGAAAGCCCATTAAGGGAATCATAAACTACATTAGAACTGAATTGCTTCTTTATTAATTCCTACTCCTCCATCTTCGGCTTGTCCGTCACCCTTAATTATAAATTTATTTTCATTTACATCAGTCTGATAAACGCATTTAACTATTGGTTTATCTCTTATGGATCCAATATAAGCAAAAGTATTCATTCTTTGTTTACATTCTCTTACATCTTCGTTACTTATAGCTCCTTGTTTTTGTAAAACCGTCCAATTCTCTCTCCTTATGACACAACCTGGCTGGAGAGCTGGTTGCGTTACAAAACTCGTGGATGGATTAAGAGTTGTATACATCTCAACATCAATAACAAAGGCGCTTGCACCCCATTGTCTACAAAATTCGGGATCTGGAACAGCCATATCTAATTGTTGTTGACTAGCTATATTTCCCTGTCCACCATCTGTTGTACTGGTAATCGCACTACCAATACCAACTCCAAGAATTAATACACCTGCAAGAACAGCAATAGTTCCTGTACTGAAATTAATCTTTTGTTCAGAAGAAGAAGCAGGCAATCTACTATTTCTCTGACCATAAGAATCATTATCTCTTGAGCTTGAAGAATAATAACTTCTATTGGAGCCTCTTCTAGGCCTTCTATTTGAGGGTGGTCTATTCACAGTTCTTCATTTGTTTTTGGCAAACCCATTGAATAGTTCATTACTCTACAATCGGGATTGTAACTCAGTTGACCATTTTGAAGCAAAAATTTGATTAAACCCTCAATCTCTGATCCTATTTTACGAAGTTCATAATCATTTAGATCTCTTCCTGCTCTATCTTTTATTGATTCACTAAATTTTTCATTTATTTTGTTCAAAGAATCTTCATCCCAAATAAATTCATTATCTGGGTCTAAATCAAGAGTCAGTTTGTTTGGATGAAATTGTAATTCTTTATCAACTACTTCAGCAGTAAAAATTCTTACATGTCTAGTAGTTGATTTTAAAAGCATTTTTTCCATAATTTTGCGAAATAATCAACGAAAAAAACTATTATGCCCTAACTTTAATGTAGCTTATTAGTAAGTGTTAATTTATTTCTTGATTTAATAATGCGTGTTGTAATTGCTGGTGCAGGTTTAGCAGGTTTATCTTGTGCTAAATATTTAGTTGATAATGGTCACATTCCAATAGTTCTCGAAGCTAGAGATGTTCTTGGAGGAAAAGTTGCAGCTTGGAAAGATGAAGATGGTGACTGGTATGAAACTGGTTTACATATATTTTTTGGAGCTTACCCTAATATGTTGCAACTTTTCAAGGAACTTGATATCGAAGACAGACTCCAATGGAAAAGTCATTCAATGATTTTTAATCAGCCCTCCGAGCCAGGAACTTACAGTAGATTCGACTTCCCAGATATACCAGCACCCGTTAACGGAGTTTCAGCCATTCTAAGTAATAATGATATGCTCTCGTGGAATGAAAAGATCCTCTTTGGATTAGGGTTAGTCCCAGCTATGTTAAGAGGACAAAAATACTTAGACAAATGTGATGCCAAATCATGGACAGATTGGCTCAAAGAACACAATATTCCTGAAAGAGTTAACGATGAAGTATTTATAGCTATGAGTAAGGCTTTAAATTTCATAGGACCGGATGAAATATCATCTACAGTTTTACTAACCGCTCTAAACAGATTTTTACAAGAAAAAAATGGTTCAAAAATGGCATTCCTCGATGGAGCTCCTCCCGAAAGACTTTGCCAACCTATGGTTGAATATATAACTTCTCGCGGTGGAGAAGTTCACATGAATAGTCCACTAAGAGAAATTAATCTAAATGAAGACAGCACCGTAAAAAGTTTTACCATCGCTTCTTTAAATGAAAATGAAAATGAAAATGAAAAGAAAGAGCTAACTGCCGACGCTTACGTTAGTGCAATGCCTGTGGATCTTTTTAAATTAATGATTCCTAAACAATGGAAAGGTTTGGATGCTTTTTCTAAATTAGATGGTTTAAATGGTGTACCAGTAATCAATATTCATTTATGGTTTGACAAGAAATTAACAGATATTGACCACTTATTATTCAGCAGATCCCCACTCTTAAGTGTTTACGCAGATATGAGTATTACATGCAAAGAATATGAAGATCCAAATAGATCAATGCTTGAATTAGTTTTCGCACCAGCAAAAGATTGGATTAACAGGAGTGATAAAGACATCATAGATGCAACTATGAAAGAATTAGAAAAATTATTCCCAACACATTTCATGGGTGACAATAAGACAACGCTAAGAAAATATAAAGTAGTTAAAACTCCAAGATCTGTTTACAAGGCCGTTCCAGGGTGCCAGGAATTCAGACCTAGCCAAAAATCTCCGATAAAAAACTTCTTTTTAGCTGGTGACTATACAATGCAAAAATATTTAGCATCTATGGAAGGAGCTGTTTTAAGTGGTAAATTGTGCGCGGAATCCATCAATAAAGAGTATTCCAATACCCCTCAAAATGTCTCTTAAAAAACATTTAAAAATTCCCTAATTCAGCTAAAACTTTTTGAAAAATTCAATTTCTCAACTAGATCAAGCATATGAGATATGCCGAAAAGAAACTCAAGAATGGGCTAAAACCTTTTACTTGGGAACTCTGCTCCTACCACTTGAAAAGAGAAAAGCTATCTGGGCTATTTATGTATGGTGCAGAAGAACAGATGAAATAATGGATAGTGTAGAAGCTTCAACTAAATCGCAAGTTGAGCTTTCAGACAATTTGGATGCATGGGAAGAAAATACAAAAAATGTTTTTAAAGGCAATATTAAATCTGAATTAGATTCTGTTCTATTAGATACTATCGAAAAATATCCACAAAGTATTCAACCCTACTTAGATATGATAGACGGTCAAAGAATGGATCTTAATAAATTTAGATACAAAGACTTTGACGAATTAAAACTTTATTGTTATCGAGTCGCAGGGACTGTTGGTTTAATGACTCAAAATGTCATGGGGATTGATAGCGCCTATACATCGGCGCCATGGAGTGATAAGCCTGACCCTTCTGATGCAGCTATAGCTCTAGGGATTGCAAATCAATTGACAAATATTTTAAGGGATGTCGGAGAAGACAGACAAAGAGGGAGGATTTATCTCCCACAAGAGGATATTGAAGAATTTAATTATTCTGAAGAAGAATTAATAAAAGGCGTTATTAATAATCAGTGGAAGGCCCTGATGAACTTTCAATTAAAACGGGCTCGCGATTGGTTCCAAAAGTCTGAAGATGGGATTAAGTGGTTATCTTCTGACGCAAGGTGGCCAGTATGGACATCTTTGCGCCTCTATAGAGGGATTTTAGATTCTATTGAAAGGCTAGACTATGATGTTTTTAATAACAGAGCTTTTGTAAAAAATTCAGTTAAAGCTTTTGAGATACCGATATCTTTTTTAATTTCTCGAATTAAATAACTAAGCAGGTGTCTTTTGGTTAGCCAACAAATCTTTTAATTTTGATAATTCTCCAGCCCATCTTGGATCCGGAGCTTCAAGATTAGGAGCGTCACTATGAACTATTTTCTTGAAATCTTTCCTCTTCTTATTTTTATTTAAATTTCCGCTGTTTCTTTTATTTGAAGCAGAGTCTTTCTTTTCTGATAACTCTACTCTTAATTTAGAACCATTAAATTCAAAACCATTTAATTTTTGAATTAATAAATTAGCATTCTCTTCTTTGTTTGTTGTCGCAAAACCAAAACCTCTACATTCCTTAGTTTCCCTATCTAAAACTGCTTTAAATCTAATCGAATCAGAAACTGTTTTTAAAAGCGAATCAAATTCTTTTGGATTAAATACTTGTGGTAAGTTGCCAACGTAAATGCGAATACTCATAAATTTTTAAAAATGATTTTGAAGTCTGAACTTCTAAACAAAACTAAGCTATGTGTATTTAATCACATTTTGGCGCATTTTGTTCAATCCATTGCGTTGCTTTATAAATAGCTTCATCAAAATTATTCAATCTTTTATATGCAAGCTCCTTTGAAAGATACTGTAAAAGCTCTCCTAAGATAGGCCCATCCTCTATTTTTAAATATTTTTTTATTACATCACCATTAAGTAAATTTGAGGGATGAAATAATTTGTCTTCCTTGTCCCGCCATCTGTTTAGCCAATTGAAGCGTAAATTTTGAGGTAAATAAAAAATAAAAGATGGAAAAAACATCTCTAATTCTTGATGTAATTTAAATCTATCTAATTCATTTAACTGAGCGATATTTTTATTCTTCAAAAAAAAGTGCCATTTTCGCAATAAATTAGTTTTTGCAATCTCAACTTTACTAAATTTAAGTTCTTCTAGAGATACAACATCTAAAATTTGAGTAATAAAAAAAAATGGTAAAAATTCCTCTTTTTCATTTTGGTTAAGTTCTGCATAATTAATTTTCTTTAAATCCAAAAAAAAAGAATCTTTATATAAATTTTGAGAACCAAATATATTTAATTTTTTTATCAACAATACTGCCTCAAGGGCATTTGCCCCATGTACTATTTTGTGTATTTCATAGTTAATTCTCTCTTTAGCAACAAGATATAATTTTCTTTTATTTTTTTTTAAAAAATTTATTAACTTTAGATCAACTTTAAAATTCAATTCTGAAACAAATCGAAAACATCTTAATATTCGTAAAGGATCATTGAGCAAATTTATTTCCGAATGAGTTCTAAGCAAAGCAAGTTCTAGATCTTTAAGGCCATTTAGTGGATCAAACAAACACTTCTTATCTAATAAAAAAGCAATTGAATTAATCGAAAAGTCTCTAGTTTTCAAATCCCCTTCAATGGTGGTTGAAACCTGATTAGCAATATCAATCGAAATACCATCAAGAATAATTCTTACCACTTCTCGTTTTTTATCTAAGATTATAAATTTAGATTTAATATTATCTGAAATCTTTTTTCCAATTTCAATGGCATTAAAGGGTACTACAATATCAATATCTACCTCTTCAGTTAATCTTCCCAAAATAATATCTCTTATATAACCACCAACTAAATATGACCCTTTGGGTAAGAAAGATAAGAAAGAATTCCAATTATTAAATTTTATACTTTTTTCTAATTCTTTAATTATTAGTGTATGATTTGTGTACATATCTTTTGTTTTTAAAAGTTATTTATTGATTATGTGCATTTGCATTAACTGTAAATGGGTAGATAGATGTATTACATATCATGATGTTGAGAATAATCATGGTGTTGAAAACGTTTGCGATGTTCCTAATTTTAAAGCACTTAAACCACACATACACGTATCCATAGTAAAAGATAATAATGGTGATTACAAAACAGATTGGGATGTTCAATCTTGCGGAAGTTTTATAGAAGAATATGGGAAGTGGGCTAAAATCAACCCTGGATTAGAATTGCCTATTTAAAGGTAATACATGACACATAAACTCCAAACAAGGCAAAAGCAAAACTACAATACATTAGTAATACATAGTACAGATATTTCTTTTGGCTTCGGATTTAGAAAAAATAACGATTATAGATCTGATGAATTGTTTATAAAAGAATTTGATAAAGACTTATGCAACAACTTGATTGTTGATTTTAACAAATTCATTTCTAAAGAAAATTTACAAAAAGTAAATAAGATCTCTGTAAGTATAGGGCCAGCAAATTTTAATGCCTCGAGACTTATTGTAGTTTTAGCAAGAACTATCTCACAACAAATAAATTGTCCTTTAGACAGTTTTAGTTCATTTGAAATAATGGCTAAAAGAATTGCATTAAAAAACAATATTCTAATAAACAAAAAATCATTCTGGATTTACAAAAAATTGAAACGCAAAGGATTTATTGCAGGTAAATATGAGATTTATGATGGAGCGCAAAACAACGAAGATCTATCCATTCGAGAAATACTTTCACCAAAAGTTATTAAAGAATTAAATAGTAAAGAACTTTTTTTTCAGGCTTCTTATGAGGATGAAGAAGATTTAAAAGAATTTTTAGATTTATCAAATAAAAATTTTTTAAATTCAAATGAATGGCAAAAAGTTTTACCGCTTTACCCTATTTCTCCTATTAATTAAGTAATCAACCAATTAAATTATTAATATTATTTTGAAGGTTAATCGTTACAGAATGTAGTTCCTCGCGTGATGAACTTCGGGGCGGTGGAAGAGGTTTTCCCACTTTAATAACTATTTTGGAAAAGATTGGAAAGCAGAATTTAAATCTTATTAGTCTATGTGAATTAACTATTGCAACAGGTAATAATAATTTTTGATTTTTAAAGGCTAATAATGCAGCCCCTTGTTTTGGCTTGTTAACTAGCCCATTTTTTTGACGTGTACCATCAATAAAAATTCCGATACACTTGTTATTTGATAATTTTTTGCATGCTATTTTTATTGTATGTTTATCAGCAATTCCCCTCTTCACAGGATATGCTCCACAAGCCTTGATAACGAAGCCAAGGAAAGGTATTTTAAAAAGCTCTGCTTTGGCCATAAAAGATATGTTACGCCCGAGCGCATGACCTAAAAAAGGAGGGTCTAATAAAGAACCATGATTAGAAACCATTATAAAAGAATCCTTTTGCGGAATATTTTCGCTACCTATTAAATTACCTTTAAATACAAATTTATAAATAGGTAATACAAAAAGATTGCTTACTAATTGATAGATTAATTGTTGAAAAATATTATTTTTCATACGAATTAATAAGTTATTTGATCAGAAGAAGAAACTTGAGAAATTTTGACATCCTTAAGATGTCTTTTACCTAATCCGCCAAGTACATTAGATGGGCCAATTTCAACAATATGCAGATCACTATTTTTTGCCATTAAATCCATAGTTTCTCGCCACCTAACGCCATTGCACATTTGATTTTCTAATCTAATTTTAAGCTCATTTGGATCGCTACAAAGTGAAGGTTCATAATTGCTTATGACTGGAAATGAAGGATTTCTAAACTTTATATCTTTTAAGTACTCTGAAAATTTTTCTGAAGGTTCATTCATAAATGGAGAATGAAAAGCACCTGAAACATTTAATTTCAAGAATCTTTTACATGCAATTTCTCTCGATAAAATATCTAATGCTTCGTTAGAACCTGACAAGACAACTTGGGAGGAGCTATTGTCATTAGCTATTACAATATCATCAATTTTTTTTACTAATGAATCAAGTTGATTTCTATCAAAACCAATTACTGCAGCCATAGATCCTCTACTAGCGTTTAGCATTAATTGAGATCTTACTTTTATTAATGATACGCAGTCTTCGAATGAAAAAACATCCGCGCAATATAGTGCAGTGATTTCTCCAAGACTATGACCTGCAACATAAGTTGGTTGAAAACCATTATCTTTTAGGGCATCTAATAAAATCGATTCAACTAAAAAAAGACAAATTTGAGTATTACTTGTATTATTCAAATCACTAAGGGGATTTTTTGGTTCAGAATTTAACTCACAAATTTCAGATAAATTTCTTTCAAATACCTCAGATGCATAACTAAACCTCTCTTTTGTATTAGGCAAATTTTCAATTTGTTTTGCCATTCCAATTTTTTGCGAACCCTGTCCGGGGAATACCCATGCAATTGTCATAATGTTCCTAATTTTGTTTTTAACCCCATTTGATGAGAGCTGCACCCCAACTTAGCCCAGCGCCAAAACCACTTATTGCAATAATATCATTTTGTTTAATTTTATTATTTCTAATAGCCTCATCCATCATTAGCGGAATTGTTGCTGCTGAAGTATTACCATATTTTTCTAAATTGCTAAGAATTTTTTGGCTGGGGATTTTTAACCTTTCACCTACAGAATCCAATATTCTTTGATTAGCTTGATGCAATACAAGCCAATCAATTTCATCAGAACCTAAATTAGTTTTTTTGAGTAGCTTATCAATAACTATAGGGACTTCTCTAACTGCAAATTTATATACTTCCTGACCATTCATCTGAATTGGAGAAAAACCTCCACTCAAAAAAGCAATGTTATCAATTATTGAATCTTTATTCTTTTTTGAAGGAAGATTAAGAAAAGAACCTCTTTCCCCATCGGTTCTCATATCAAAACCAAGGAAATTATCAAATTCATTTGCAGCTTCAATTGCCAATGCGCCGGCACCATCTCCAAAGAGAATACAACTTCTTCTATCATTCCAATCAACAAAGCTTGACAATTGATCGGCACCTATAACAATAGCCCTTTTAAAACTACCCCCTCTTAAAAATTGTGAGGCTGTTATTAATGCGAATAAAAAACCACTACATGCAGCAGTTAAATCGAAAGCTACGGCATTACAGGCTCCCAATTTAGCTTGAATAGAGGGCGCCGAACCAAATAAATCATGAGGAGTAGAAGTAGCTAAAATAATCAAATCAATTGTTTTGATATCCCAATTTGCCATTTGAATCGCAGTTAGTGCCGCCTCATAACCCATCTCAGTGACATTATCTTCGAGGCTTGAAATTCTTCTCTCAGAAATTCCAGTTCTAGATTTTATCCATTCATCAGTTGTATCTACCTTTTTACTAATTTTTTGATTAGTTAGTATTTGATCGGGAACATAACTGCCACTTCCTTTAAATGAGACTCCAATCTGGTTAAACTTTATTCCTTCCAAAAGAGTTTTTAGTCACTTATATAAGTCAAACATAAATTTGACGAAATATGTTTTATGAATTTAAAACTTGAAGCTTTTGAAGTTGATTTAAATTTTCCATCACGTCATGATTTACTGCCGAGTGAGCTAATCGAAGAGCACTAACTACTGATAAGGACTTGCTGCTACCATGTCCGATCACACAAATCCCATTAACCCCAAGTAATAATGCACCACCATGTTCAGCATGATCTAACCTTTTTTTAATTCTAATTAAATTACTTCTTAAAAAAGCTGAACCAACTTTCCCACGCCTCCCTCTGGGAAGCTCAGATCTCAAAATATCTAATAAAACTCCTCCAACAGACTCAAGAAATTTTAATAATATATTGCCGGTAAATCCGTCACAAACAACTACATCAAAACTACCTGACAATACATCTCGACCTTCACAATTTCCTCCAAAATCAAAACTTTTTTCATTAGATAGTAGTTCAAAAGTTTTAAGAGATAAATCATTACCTTTACATTCTTCTTCTCCAATATTTAAGAGACCAATTCTTGGTTTCTTTACTTGCAAGACATCTTTTGCATAAATATTGCCAAGAAGAGCAAACTGATGAAGATAACCAGGTTTACAATCTGTATTAGCACCAACATCTAAAACTAGCACAGGACGAGTTTGATCCCTTGTCGGAAATAATGCACCTATAGCGGGTCTATCTATCCCTTTCAATCTTCCAATTCTAAATATAGCGGAAGCCATCATTGCTCCAGAATTACCAGCTGAGTAAACAGCTTGCGCTTTATTATTTCTTACTAAATCCATTGCAACATTTACACTTGCATTTTTCCTTTTTCTGACTGCAGTAGCTTCTTCATTCATACCTATAGGATCTCCGCTATCAATTAATTCAAGACGATTATTTTCAATTTCTTTTTCAAGTAATTCAATTAAACCGATTTTTTCTGCTGCATTTTTAACTTTTTCAATTTTGCCAACAAACTTGATATTTATCGGAAATCTGCTGATCGCTTCAAGGCATCCCTCTAGTATTGGCCCAGGAGCATAATCTCCACCCATACCATCAACTGCAATCCAAATTCTTTTATTTTGCGATTTCTCTGGCTTATCTAAAATATTATCGTTGTTTTGTAACCTTTTTAAAGGGTCAAATACTAATGGCTGTAATGTATTTTTAGCTATTGAACTAGCATTTGAAACTACACTACTAGCAGTATTCACAACAGATTCAGCGCTTGACACTACATTACCTGCAACATTACCTGCAACATTGCCAGCCGTGCTAACGACAGACCCGGCACCGGAAACTACATTACCTGCAACATTACTCGCAACATTGCCAGCCGTGCTAACTACAGACCCGGCACCGGAAACTACATTACCTGCGACATTACTAGCCGTTACTGCAGAACTTGCAGCAGTATCTACTATTGAAGTTACAGCCGAGTTTCTTTTATACCAAATAACTAATCTTCTGATGGCTCTGGGCTTGTTAATTTTATGTACAGTATCTTTTCCCATTTATTTACCGTCAAAAGGAGCAATATCAACAATCCTTTGAAAAAGATATCCTGTACCCCTTGCAGTTAATATCAATTCGGGATTTGCTGGATCAGCCTCCAGTTTTGACCTTAATCTTGATATATGAACATCGACTACTCTTGTATCTACATGTCTCTCTGGTGTATATCCCCAAACCTCTTTTAAAATCTCTCCTCTACTAAATGGCTCTCCTGATCTGCTTACCAAAAGCTCTAAAAGACTAAATTCCATACCAGTTAATCTAATCCTCTCATCACTTTTAAAAACTTGTCTGCGATTTGTATCAATTTTTATATCAGTAACCAAAATTAATCCTGAATTAGGCATTCCAGGAATTTGTTCTTTGTCAATTCTTCTTAGCACACATCTAATTCTAGCTTCTAATTCCTTGGGACTAAATGGTTTAACAACATAATCATCGGCCCCTAATTCTAAACCCGTTATCCTATCTGCAACATCCCCTAATGCGGTAAGCATAACTATTGGAACATCAGAATCTTTCCTTAATTCTTGACAAACTCCATAGCCATCTAACTTTGGCATCATGACGTCAAGTACCACTAAGTCAGGCTCATAATCTTTAAATAACTTTAGTGCTTCTTTACCATCACTTGCAGTTACAACATTGTAACCAATCATAGAGAGACGCGTCTCCAGAATTCTTCTAATACTTGCCTCGTCATCTGCGACAAGAATTGTTTCTTTAGTTTGACTAGATAGAGCCATTTGTTTCTATTAGCTAATCAGTAAGAGAATTAATTATTAACCTAATCTAACTTGTAGAGGGGCAATATCCCAAACATTCTAGTTCTGCAAAATTTATTCAAAAAATAAATGTCCAGCAAATTGTCTACTTATATATGTCAAAATTGCGGAACTGAAACTTCTCAATACTTTGGGAAATGCCTTAATTGCAACTCATGGAATTCCATTGTTGAAGAAATTAAAAGCAAAAGATCTAAAAATCAAGATCCAAAAAATAGTACAAAAGCTATACCATTTAATGAAATTTTATCTAAAAAAATATCAAGATTTACAAGTGGATTTAAGGAATTTGATCGAGTTCTTGGAGGTGGGATAGTCCCTGGATCTGTCGTTTTACTTGGAGGAGAGCCAGGTATAGGTAAAAGCACATTAGTTCTTCAATCAGCAGGAAAAATATCTCTCAATGAGAAAGTTTTATACGTAACTGCAGAGGAATCTTTAGAACAAGTAAAAATCAGATGGGAAAGATTAAATCAAAACAGTATTGATTTAAAAATTTTTGCAGAAACCAACTTACTCCTAATTATTCAAGAGATCAAACGTGTAAATCCAAGTTTTGCAATTATTGATAGTATTCAGGCTATCCATAATCATAAGATGGAAAGTTCGCCAGGATCTGTTTCTCAAGTTAAAGCATGTTCATCTGAGTTGCAAAATCTCGCCAAAGACAATAATATTGCCCTTTTAATAATTGGTCATGTTACCAAAGATGGTGCTTTAGCTGGTCCTAAAACTCTAGAGCATTTAGTTGATACAGTAATAAACTTTGAAGGAGATAATATTTCCTCAAATAGGTTACTAAGAAGTATAAAAAATAGATTTGGATCGACCTTTGAACTTGGTATTTTTGAAATGCTTGAGGAGGGCTTAAAAGAGATAAAAAACCCAAGTTCAATTTTTACAAATAAAGAAAATATTTCAGGTGTCACAACTACGATTACAAAACAAGGCACTAGACCATTAGCAGTTGATATACAAGCACTGGTAAATAAAACTTATTACAGTAACCCAAGACGAAGTACAACTGGAATTAGCATAAATAGATTACATCAAATTTTAGCTGTTATTGAAAAACACGTAGGTATAAAATTATCTGAATTTGATTGTTACATAGCTACTGGAGGGGGTTTTGAGATTAATGATCCGACATCTGACTTAAGCGTAGCAATATCAATTTTATCAAGCTTAAAAAATATTCCTCCTTTGGCAGATAGCTCATTTATTGGGGAATTGGGTTTGAGCGGTCAGGTTAGAAAATCGAATAACCTTCGAATTAAGATAGAAGAAGCTGTAAGACTAGGGATTAAAAATATCGTAGTTCCAAAATTAGAGGAGAAACTAAATAATAATTTTCAAAATTTAATAAATATCAAAGAAATATCAAATATTAAAGAAGCAGTTGACTATTCTTTATCAGAATAAAATATTAGAGATACATATCGATTGAACTTCTTCCTGAATTTTTCAACCAGTTTTCAATATCTAGATACCCACCTGGATATAGTCTCACCGCTTTAGACCAGACTTCAGCAGCTTTATCAAACCAAATATCTCTTTGATCTAAATCACCATTTTGCTCAGCGTATCTTCCCCTTTTTTCATAAATTAAACCTATATTTTTAAGGCATGATGGCTGTTTGGGATTTTCTAATAATGCTTTTTCATAAGTTTGAATAGACAAATCCTCTTCACCATTACTCATATATATAATTGCCATATTTTTTAAAGTCTCACCCCTATCAATTTTATTTTCTTCAAGCAGTAAACTTTCTTTGTAATAATCTAAGGCTTCCGAATAATCACCATTATTTTGTGCAGCTAGGCCATCTCTATAATAGATATATGCCTTTTTTTCTTTCTCGGCAATTGGCATTATTTTTACTATAGATTCAGCAATTACAGTAAAAGCTTTATCAATAAAATTGTCTCTGTTTTGATTACTTGGCACTGCTTTAGATCAAATAAAATTAATATAGTAATTTAAAAAACAACTATTTAAAAAGTCTATTACATTTATTATTATAATTAAAAGTGAGATTAAGCATTAATTTTCTTCTATCGTGAAAAGTTTGAAGAGCATTCAATTAAGCGTTAAAGGAATGAAGTGCGGGGGTTGTGTTAGTACTGTCGAAAAAATATTGAATAATTCTGATGGTATTGAAAATGTTTCTGTTAATTTACTCACTGAAAGTGCATATTTTGAAATTTCTCAGAAACATCTAGAAATAGCAACAGTTCTCGAAAATCTAGAAGAAAATGGGTTCCCATCAAAGATTTACATAAATGATTTTTCAAAAAAAATAAATAAAGCTGAATTAGAAAAAAAAAAGAATTGGAATAATCAATGGAAAAAACTGACTTTTGCCCTATTACTTTTATTATTTTCAGGTTTAGGTCATCTGGCAGAAGGAAGATATATAAATTTTCCTATATTAGGTAATATATTTTTTCACGCTTCATTAGCATCATTAGCTCTATTGTTTCCCGGCAGAGGAATAATTATTAATGGATTTAAATCATTTATTAGGAACCGTCCAGATATGGATTCTTTAGTAGCTCTTGGAGTAACTAGCGCATATACAACAAGTCTTCTATCCTTAGTATTTCCTACAACTGGTTTTCCTTGTTTCTTTAATGAGCCAGTTATGCTGTTAGGTTTTATACTTATAGGGCGTTTCTTAGAAGAAAGAGCAAGATACCAAACTGGTTCATCCATTGGAGAATTATTAGATCTTCAACCTGAAATGGCAAATATCTACACAGAAGATAATCAAATAAAGTCGATAAGAGTAAACACTTTAAGACCTGATCAAGAGATTCAAGTTTTAGCAGGCGACAGAGTACCTGCTGACTGCATTGTTACTCAAGGGAATTCATATGTTGATGTTTCACATATTACTGGAGAATCTAAACCTATCGAAGTAAAAGAAGGTGATAATCTATCTAGTGGTTCTTTAAATCTTAATTCAACCCTAAGACTTAAAGTACAAAAAGTAGGAGGGGATTCTTCTCTTGCAAAACTAGTAAGTCTTATTGAGTCTGTAAACGCTAGAAAACCTCGCATACAAACAATTGCTGATGAAATTGCAGGCAAATTTACTTACTTTGTACTTATTTTTGCTACTTTAACCTTCTTCTTTTGGTGGAAGGGGGCAAAAAACATTTGGCCTGATTTGTTAAGTCATAATCATCAATTCATAACTCAGTCCAGTCATACACTTCATAGTTCTCTTGGTAGTAATGCTGAGAATTTCTTGAGTTTAGCAATTCAATTGTCAATTGCTGTTTTAGTAATAGCTTGTCCTTGTGCATTAGGTTTAGCCACCCCAACTGTAATAACTGTCTCATCAGGTAAAGCCGCAAAAAAAGGGGTTTTGTTTAAAGGCGGGGACAAAATAGAAATGGCTTCAAAAATTAATCACATTATTTTTGATAAGACAGGTACTTTAACAAAAGGTAAGCCTTTCATTGTTGATTATAAAAATAATAATGATCATGCATTTTTATTGAGAATTGCTGCCAGTTTAGAAAAGGAAAGCAGGCATCCAATCGCAGATGCCTTAATTCAAGAGGCAAAAAAACAAAATTTAAGTTTATTGCCAATAAAAAAAATTTTTACCCATTCAGGTAGAGGTATTTCTGGAGAACTTGATTCAATTGATGGACTTATTAATATTGGCAATATTGAATGGCTACTAACTAAAGGCGTAATTATTGATAATGATGCAAAAAAAGTAATTGAAAATGAAGAGACAAACTCTAACACTATTATTGGAGTAAGTATCAAATATAAGTTATTAGGATTTATCTTGTTAGGAGATTTACTCAGAGATGATTCGATTAAAACAGTTCAAAATTTGAGAGAAAAAAAATTTAAGATTAATATTTTAAGTGGAGATAGAAAACAAACAGTTTTAGCTTTAGCAAAAAAAATTGGTTGTAAAGAAACAGAAGTAAAATGGGATCTTCTTCCTCAAATGAAGCTGAAGACTATAGAAAATTTAAAAATTAATAATAAAGTAGCAATGATTGGTGATGGTATTAATGATGTCCCAGCCTTAGCATGCTCAGACTTAGGAATTGCGGTGGGATCAGGGACTCAAATAGCCAAGGCGAATGCAGATGTAGTATTGATGGGAGATCAACTAAATGGATTACCCTACGCCTTTAATCTTGCAAAAAAAACTATTAGAAAAATAAAGCAAAATCTAACATGGGCTTTTGGTTACAACTTACTAGCTATACCTTTAGCTGCCGGCATTTTATTCCCTAAATACGGGATTCTTCTTACTCCCTCAATAGCAGCATTATTGATGGCTACTAGCTCTATAACAGTTGTAGTTAATGCTTTATCTTTAGATTAAATGAAAGGAAAATTTATCGTTATTGAGGGTATTGATGGATGTGGAAAAACTACCCAAATAGATGAACTATCTAAATGGCTACCTAATAGTGGTCTCATAAAAAAAGGGTCTAAATTAATCACAACAAGAGAGCCTGGAGGAAGTCTTTTAGGAAAAAAACTTAGAGGATTAATTCTTGATAATAATAAAAATAACAGGCCTTCATCGCTTGCGGAATTATTGCTATATTCAGCAGATAGAGCTGAACACGTTTCCAAAATTATTTCACCTGCTCTAAATAACAATGATTGGGTAATAAGTGATAGATTTTCCGATTCCACTCTGGCTTATCAAGGTTATGGAAGAAATATAAATTTAGAAGTAATTAAAAATATTGAATCTATTGTGTGTCAAGGAGAATCTCCTGATCTAACTTTCTTCTTAGAAATTTCTCCAGAAGAGAGCATATTCCGAAGAAAAAATGAAATACCAGATAGGATAGAATCTGAGGGTATTAGATTTTTAGAAAAAGTAAATGAAGGTTTCAAACTAATTGCCAAAGAAAAAAACTGGAAAGTAATATCTGCCTCACAAAATATTAAAACTATTTCTAATCAAATAAAAAAGACTGTAATTAATAATTTTTCTAATAACTAATGATCAAGGTAAAAAAAAATAATATTTTATTTAATGAAGAAGTCAATACTTGTCTTAACAACATAATTAAAAACAAATCATTTGCTAATGGTTATATATTTTATGGTGCTGAAGGAGTAGGAAAAAAGCAAACGGCTCTTCGATTTATAAAAGAGATTTTCAAACAAACTTCGTTAACCGAGAATTTTGAAGAGAGAATTACCAACAATAACCATCCTGATTTTCTAATTATTGAACCTGATTCTCTTTTGGGAACTAAAAGTTCAAGAAGTTCCGATCTTGAAAAAACAATAAAAAGTGGATCTGAGATTATTAAGGTTAATCAAATACGCAACATAAAAACTTTTCTTGGTCAGAAATCAATAAACTCAGAAAAAAAAATTGTTTTAATTATTGATGCGGACCTTTTAAATGAAGCAGCCTCGAATTGTCTTTTGAAAACTTTAGAAGAACCTAGTAATGGCATTTTTATTTTATTAACCTCTAAATTAAACATTCTTTTAGACACGATAATCTCAAGATGTCAAATGATAAGGTTTCGATCCTTTTCTAGTAACCAAATAAAGTCTATTATGGAAGATTATTTAGATACTTCTAAATTAAATATTAATTCAAATTTTAAATTTGAAGATTTAATAAACTCTGCAAATGGATCTCCAAATCAATTATTGAAAAATATTGAAATTTGGAATGATTTTTCAGATGAAATTATAAGTAAATTAGGTTCTCCAATAAAAAATAGTCTGGAAATATTAGAAATCTCTAAATTGATATCTGAAAAATTAGAGATTTATCAACAGATTTATTTAGTCAATTTAATTCAAAATATTTGGTGGAGAAAGACAAAAAACATTGATTTAGTTAAAAAACTTGAAAATTTAAAAAATCTCTTAAGAAACAATATTCAACCAAGGTTGGCTTGGGAAATTACTTTTTTAAAAATTTCAATGCAACATATCTAAGATTAATCGACTGCAGAATTTATCAAATTAGGATTTCTCGCTTGAATAAACTCTTGCCTTGCAGTTTCGACTTGAGAACCAATGGGGAGCTCAAGACAATACCCTGCTCCATATACAGTTTTTATATATATAGGCTTACGTGGATCAGGTTCTAGCTTAGTGCGTAAGTGTCTAATATGAACTCTTATTGTCTCAATATCATCATCAGGTTCATATCCCCATACTTCTTTAAGAATTAATGCTGGCGATACAGTTTGACCATGCCTCTGCAAAAGACAGTGGAGCAATTCAAACTCAAGATGCGTCAATCTAACAGGTGATTCAAACCAGATAGCTTCAAATCTTTCAGGAACCAGAGTCAAGGGGCCATAATTTAGTATTTCTTGCTGGTTACTAGAATTCAGTTGTGCCCTGTTCGTTCTCCTTAATAATGCTTTAATGCGCACATGTAATTCTTCTAAATCAAATGGTTTTGTAATGTAATCATCTGCTCCAGAATTAAAACCAGTAACTTTATCTTTAAGGCCGCCTAATGCAGTTATCATCAAAATTGGGATATTCGATGTTCTTTCATCCCTTCTCAGTCGCTGGCATAAAGTTAATCCATCAACACTTGGTAACATTAAATCTAATAATATTAAATCTGGTGAATATTGAAGAGCTAATGCTTGTCCTTTAATTCCATCTTCAGCTTTTTGAACATCGAATCCAGAATGTTCTAAATGGCCTGCAACCAAATCACGCATATCACGATCGTCTTCAATTAAAAGGATTGAAATTTTCATATTTATGAACTATTAAATTAAAATTAAGTTTCAGTATTATGATTCTCTCAAGAATTTATAAAGATTGCTGAATTTGTGAAAACAATTTTATCAATTAAATTTATCAAATAACTCAATAACTACAAGGGATTAGACAGAAATTATAACTTTTAAAAAAATTTAAATTTTACAATTTCTTTCGATTCTATTTACTTTTTCTTAATAATTATAAGAATATTAGAAAAAAATAATACTTAATTTTGAAAAATAGTTAATTCAAATTGCCATTATTTAAGGTACATAAGAATGAAATTGAATGGTGATTCTCAGTTCTCGAAGAGGATTTTAATTAGTTTAAAGTTTTTGATTTCTTCTGAGTGTTTAAATTAATAATTTTTGTCTATATTAAAAAAAATTTAAGTTTCTATGAAAAAAAATTCTGTTATTTATTCTGATTTATCAAAAAAACAACTAGAAAATCTTAAAGAACTATACATTCAAAAAAAAATTGAATCGATGAGTAATCAAGAACTTAAACAATATGTACTAGAAATTATTTCTCATCAAATAAACGATACTATTGGCAAAGAAGAGGAAATGGAAGCATGGAGAGAAATGTCAGATTTTTTTGGAGAACAATTTGAAATAATTATCCTAGAAATACAAAAAAAATTCATTGACGATAAAAACGTTACTGAAACAGAAATAGATTCTCAGAAACAAAGAATAGAATTGCTTGAAAGGAATAATTTAGATCAGAAAAAAAAGGATATGTGGGATGATTAAAATAGCCTGAAAGGTGTAATTCAAACGATACAAACAGAACATATATCTTGATTATCAAGAACGTAAAATCAATTAATGAACTTATTTTTTATTTGGAGAATTTTATAGCTGTTCTATTTACTGTTCTTTAAATATAAATTGTCTATTGCACAATTGAAATTTTTAGAATCGGAAATTAGATTACTAAAATGTTCTATTTACTGTTATTAATAAAATAAAAAAGTTTACTAGAATATATCATCGTTTAACCACTTTTTGACAAAAATAGTGGATGAAATTCAAAAAAGTCACCTTAAATATGGTGACTTTTCATGACTTTTTGACATATATAAACTCCCCGGGCGGGATTCGAACCTGCGACCAATCGATTAACAGTCGATCGCTCTACCGCTGAGCTACCGAGGAATATAAGATGAATGTAACTCTTTAAAGTACCTTATGACAAGTAAAATAATCAATTATATTGAAATTTTGATGGTTCTTGCCAGCTAGATAAAAAACCATTTTTCAACTCTGCTACTGAATCAGCGTAAGTTAATTCTTCATAACGATGAGTTATCCATAAAGCAGATAAAGGTTTTTTATAGTCACTTGTAAGATTTTTAATTGTATTTAAAATTTTTAATTGACTTGTTTGATCAAGTAACGACGTAGGCTCATCCAAAAGAATACAATTTCTATTACTAATAAGAGCGCATGCAATAGTTAAGCGTTGTTTTTGCCCACCGCTTAAGGTATGTACTGGTCTTTTTTCAAAACCAGTCAATCCCACCTGATCAAGCACATATTCCATTTTTTTATTAATTTCATAATCACTTATATTTTGGTTGATATTAATCAGAAGTTCGCTCCTGCAATTTGGCATTAATATTTGATGATCAGGGTTTTGAAATACCATTCCTATATTTGCTTTAGAATCAATGATTCCTTTATTTGGTTTAATTATTCCATTTACTAATTTTAATAGAGTACTTTTTCCACTTCCGTTTTTACCTACGACCATCCAAAATCCAGGTTTATTTATTGAAAAATTACATTTAAAAATTAAATTTTCTTTTTTTCCAGGATATGAAAAAGAGACATCTTTGAAATGAATATGAGGTATTTGATCTTCAATAGAATCTGGCATTAATTCTATCAATCTATATTGAGAGAAAATCCTGGTCTTTTAGCTCCTCCTGCTACTGATGATTTTTCATATATCTGAACAGAAATGATTTCTTTAGCTCTAACAGCAATTAATTTATCTTGCACCTTGTCACACCTTAATTCAATCAAGTTTGAGGATTCTAAAGTTTCATTCATAGAACTTTTTATTTCATCATAAATTCTCTTAGCATCTTCAAATTCTTTCTTCTGAATTGAAAGTGGAAAAGGTGAATATCTCAGACTTAGTTCCAGCGAATACATGATCATCATAAAAACTACCTTTTATAATACTAAATACTTTTAAGCAGAAAGTTATTTAAATTAAATTCTTTTGAGAAAATTATATAAAAGATCTTTAAATACAATTATTATGTAAATAGGAGATTTAATTTTGCAATTTAAATAATCACTACATGGAAATAGCAAATGATATAACTTCTCTTGTTGGAAATACCCCTTTAGTTAAATTAAATAGAATCAAAAAGTATTTTAATTGTTATCCAGAAATAATAGCCAAACTAGAAAGCTTCAATCCATCGGCTTCGGTTAAGGATCGCATCGCTTATTCAATGTTATCTAAAGCTGAAGAAGAAGGATTGATAACGCCAGATAAAACAACATTAATTGAAGCAACAAGTGGAAATACTGGCATAGCTTTAGCAATGGTAGCTGCAGCAAAAGGATATAAATTGATACTAACGATGCCAGATACGATGAGTATTGAAAGAAGGGCAATGTTGAGAGCATATGGAGCTGAATTACAGCTAACACCAGGGAAAGAAGGTATGAAAGGAGCTTTAGATTTAGCTAATGAGTTGTCCTCAAGCATTGTAAATAGCTATCAATTTAATCAATTTGAAAACTTCGCTAATCCAGATATTCATGAAAGAACAACGGCTCAAGAAATATGGGCCCAATCCAATAAAAATTTAGATGGACTAGTTACAGGAGTTGGTACAGGAGGGACAATTACCGGTTGCGCACGTTTTTTGAAAAAAGTTAATCCAAATTGCAAAATTTATGCTGTAGAGCCCAAAAAAAGCGCTGTCATCTCTGGAGAAAAAGCAGGATCTCATTCAATTCAAGGAATAGGAGCAGGTTTTGTACCTAAAGTCCTGGATACTAAATTAATTGATGAAATCATAAAAATAGATGACGAAGAAGCATTCCATTATGGGCGTTTATTAGCTAGATTGGAAGGCCTTTTATCAGGCGTTAGCAGCGGAGCAGCTTTAGCAGCAACTATAAAACTCGGTGAAAGGAAAGAACTAATGAATAAAAGATTGATAGTGATTCTTCCAAGTTTTGGTGAAAGATATTTATCAACCGCGATGTTTGAATCGAATACATCCATTCAAGCCAGAAAAGATGGTTACCTTTAATGAATAACTTGTAGAAATGGGAAAAAATTTATATGAAGAATTAGGTCTCAATAAAAATGCAACCAAAAGAGAAATTAAATCTTCATATCGTTCTTTAGTTAAGAAACATCATCCTGACGCAGGAGGAGAAAAAGAACGATTTCTTGCAATACAAAATGCCTGGGAGATTTTAAATGATCCTATAAAAAAAGAACAATATGATAGGCATCTTTCTTCTTCCAGTTCATCATTTGATTCATTAAATGAAAATTGGGAAGACAAATTTAATTCAAAAAAATATAATTCTTCAATTAAGGACAAAGAAGTTGAAACATGGATTAAAGAAATTTATAGTCCTATAAATAGATTAATTAGTCAAATAATTAAACCTTTGAATAACGAACTAAAAGAACTATCTGCGGATCCATATGATGACCAACTAATGGAAAATTTTTGCAGTTACATAATTCTTTCACAAAAGAAAATAGAAAAAGTTGAAAAAATTTATAACAAAAAAATAGTTCCAAATTCTATTTCAACTTTAGGCCTCGATCTTTATCATTGTTTTTCACAAGTTAAAGATGCACTATCAGAATTTGATAGATATACAAAAGGATACGTAGATAATTACTTATTTGATGGCAAAGAAATGATCAAAGAAGCAAAAAGAATCCAATCAAAGATGTCTATAGATAAAAATAATAAAAACTTTTAGATATAAAAATTTTATTGAGTATATTCTTTAAGTTGATCTAATTTAAACCAAACATCTGGAACAGGTCTGCGCCATCTAACCTGAGCATATTCGTCTTTGAGTGAAAGAATCTCTCCAGGACCTTCAAAGACATAATTAGGAAGATCATTATCACTGGCTAGCGCTTCGATACTTTTTATATAATTTTGTTTATCGACAAAAACTAAGCTTCCTTTCTTGAGAGGTTTATTTGGAATAGAATCTTTCATAATAAATTCAAGAAATTTTTTTAATTTATTATACAAAAACTTGTTTGAAAAATATTGGAAAAAATTTATACCGGAATAATAATTACAAACTTCTTAAAAATTTAATAGCCTTAAATAATAAACATCTATATGATATGCGTCTTTTACTACTTGGCTGCACTGGATTTGTTGGTAAAGAATTAGTACCAACACTAATCAAGGAAAATCACGAAATTTACATTGTAAGTAGAAAACCCATTGGTAAATTAAAGGTTGATTTAAATTTCAATAAGTTTAAATTTTTTCAAATAGATTTATCAAAAGAAAAAAACTGGAATAACGAAAATCTTCTAAATATTTTAAAAGAGACAGATGGAATTATTAACTTGATGGGAGAACCCATAGCAGAAAAAAAATGGACTTCTGAACAAAAACAGGAGATTGAAAATAGTCGTATTAACACCACGAAATTTATGATGAAGACCCTTAAAAATTTAAAAATAAACCCAAAAGTTATTATAAATGGATCAGCAATAGGTTATTACGGTACAAGTTTGTTAGGTGAATTCACTGAAAATAGTATTGGAGGAAAAGACTTTTTAGCTAATCTTTGCAAAAACTGGGAAGCGGTCGCTGCTGAAAAACCATTTTTCTCAAGGTTAGTTATTTTTAGAATTGGAATTGTTCTAGAGGCAGATGGAGGAGCATTAGGAAAAATGCTCCCTATATTTAAAGTTGGATTAGGTGGACCAATTGGAGATGGTAAGCAATGGATGAGTTGGATTCATAGAACTGATTTATGTGCATTAATTACTCAAGCATTAGTTGATACAAAGTATTCGGGAGTATTTAATGCTGTTGCACCAAATCCAGTATTAATGAGAGACTTTTCTCAGACTTTAGGCAAATGTCTGAATAGACCTAATTTACTTCCAGTGCCTGGAGCGGTTTTAAAAATATTGTTAGGAGATGGAGCAAAAGTTGTATTAGAGGGACAAAAAGTAGTTAGCAGTAAACTCAAAAATTATACTTTTAAATATCCTTCTCTTGAGAAAGCAATTTACTCCTCAACCAAGAATTAATACCGTTTAGTAAAGCACCAATAATAAGAATTGTTATCAATGGAACTACAAGAGGATTCCAAACTATCTGAATAAAATTAATAAAAATAAATATGCCATTTAATTGCATGATGATTGCAAAAATAAAAAATATTGCAAAAAAAATGACTGTAAATAAATTTATTAATAACAAATTATCGATAATTTGTTTTAACTTATTTTGATTATTCTCATTAGTCATTTTTTATAACATGATTCGTATCATCAACCATTTTAAGACAAGCTTTGTTTTCACCAAGTCTTTTTTTGGCATTTTCATTACATGAGATCATAAACTTCTTATTTAGTTGTATAAGATATATTATTTTTATGATCAATTTTATTGTCTGATTGATTTGATCATTCTTATCTTTATAATCACTGGCACAAAAAACATATTTTCCAAGCAAACGTCTTTGCGCTTCTGCAAAAGTTTTTGTAAATTGTGGACCTTTACCTTCAATCTGAATAACAGGTTTTCCTAATCCAATCGCTTGCTCTGCTGCTGTTCCTGCCATGCTGATACAGCAACTACTTTTCAATAATATTTTGTCAAAATTGTTCCAATATATATTCACTTCTAAAAATTTATATTGGAATTTCAAGAGATTTTTTTCTTTTATGTTTTCTATTTCTAACCATCTTCTTTTTTGAAATATCTCCTTTATTTTTAATGAAGATAGAGCATTAACTATCGCAAAATTAAACTTAATTTTTTGAAAATATCTTAAATCTGACAATGCCTCTAATACCTCTAAAATTAAAACAAAATTATCTAAAGTCTCAGGGAATCTACTTCCTGGAAATAATCCAATACTAAATTCAGCTTTCTTTAATTCTTTGTTTCTAGGAAAAAACTTATCCATAAATGGGTTGCCTAAAAAAGACACTTTCTTTTTTAATTGCAAAGTTAAATCATTAGCTGTAAGGGGATCTCTCGAATATATTTTTTTTGATTTTTGTGAGAGCAAGAAACATTTAGAAGGCCATGGTAATTTTAACTTCCCTTCATAATGACTGGAATAAGCAACTAGATATGTAAAAAAATCTTTCTTACAAACCCATGCAAAAAAAACTGGAACAATATCTCCAACTACAAAAAAATAATCATATTTTTTTCTTATTTTAAAAGTTAAATATAATCTTTTTAAAAGATAAAATATTTCTCCTCCTAATATCTCAATGAGTCTTCCCTTAAAAGAATTATAGCCAATTCCTCCAGTACTAAATTCTTTAGTTTTACCGATAATCTTAATTTTTTCTTTTTCGTAATGGCTTCCTATACCAACAATTGGCAAAGCATGAACAGAATAACCACTTTTTACGAATTGCTTAGCTAATAGACTGCCAGATAAATCCTCTCCATGCCCATTACTTAATATTAAAATTTTAAACAATTTAACATTCCAACCATTTTTTTACTTTAGTTAACTCAGGCCAATCTGGATATCTACTTAATCCGTCTTCAACAGATTCTTTCAACTCACTTTTCACATCTGGCATCATCATAGACATTTTTTTTATTAACTCAATATGATCCCTAACACCTTTATTATTGGTAGCCAAAAGAGCTAAAGACAAATTCATTCTTGCTTGTGGATCTTGCTGATTTAATCGAACAGCTTGTCTGGCAGCTGACAAAGCTTCTTCATTATTTTTCAAAAGTAATTGGAGCCATGATAAACAAGTCCAGGCAGCAAAATGATTTGGAATTTGCTGTATAATTTTTTGAAAATCTTGGACGATTGGAATTAAATCTTGCCCTGCTTTATATCTTGATAGAGCTGCATTAAAATCCTCTTCGATGGGATTAATTTCGTTATTCATTATTAATTAAACTGCAAAGGAGCTTCCACAACCGCAAGTTTGAGAAGCATTAGGATTTACAAAATTAAAGCCACCTCCAATTAATTCCTTACTAAAATCTAATTGCATTCCATAAATATATAAGAGACTTTTAGGATCACAAACTACTTGAAAGCTTTGATCAGCTTTTAATGAATAATCATAAACTTTATCATCGCGATTTATTTCATTAGTTCCTATAAAATCCATCGTATAACTCATCCCACTACAACCGCCTGATCTTACTCCTACCCTAAGTGCTTTTTTATCACTTTGGCCTTTCAATAAATTTGAAATTTGTTCTATAGCATCATTAGTAATTAAGATACCCTTACCATCATCAGAATTTTTAATTTCCTGTCTAACTTCTACATTTTCCATAAACAAAGGATTTCTACTATTTATAATATAAAAACTTAATTGATAGGATGCATAGAACAAACATTATCCAAACTTGATTTGTTATAATTTAAAGAAAAAGTGAAAATTGCAATAGTTGGTTCTGGATTAGCTGGTCTTACAGCAGCAGTCAATTTAGTTGATGAAGGTCACGAAGTAGAAATTTATGAGAGCAGGTCATTTTGGGGAGGTAAAGTCGGAAGTTGGGAAGATAAGGATGGCAACCACATAGAAATGGGTTTACATGTATTTTTCTACAATTATGCAAATCTTTTTAAATTAATGAAAAAAGTGGGAGCTTTAGACAATTTACTCCCGAAAGACCATACTCATCTATTTATCAATAATGGTGGTAATTTAAAATCTTTAGACTTCAGATTCCCTTTAGGTGCTCCATTTAACGGACTGAAAGCTTTTTTTACCACCGAACAACTTACTTGGGTAGATAAGTTCAGAAATGCCTTAGCGTTAGGAACAAGCCCAATAGTTAGAGGATTGATAGACTATGAAGGGGCAATGAAAATAATTAGAGATCTTGATAAAGTTAGTTTTAAAGAATGGTTTTTAAACCATGGCGGAAGCGAAAAAAGCTTAGAAAGAATGTGGGATCCTATCGCATATGCTTTAGGTTTTATTAATTGCAAAGATATTTCCGCAAGATGCATGCTAACTATCTTCATGATGTTTGCTTCAAAAACAGAAGCCTCAAAACTGAATCTTTTAAAAGGTTCTCCACATAAGTGGTTAACTCAACCTATTGTCGACTACATCACAAACAAAGGAGCAAAAATATATCTTAACCATATGGTAGAAGAAATAATTTATGAAAAGGAATCTTCCTCTTATTCAGTTAATCAATTAAATATATCTTCTCCTGAAGGAACTAAGGCAGTATTTGCAGATAAATTTCTAGCTGCCTGTGATGTTCCTGGAATAAAAAAAATAATTCCAAAAGAATGGTATCAATTTAAAGAATTTGAAGGTTTAAAAAAACTTAGAGCTGTTGCTGTCGCCACAATCCAATTAAGATATGACGGTTGGGTTACTGAATTACAAAAAGATAATACTGGAAAAGAACCAATTGGACTAGATAACCTTCTTTATTCTGCTGATGCTTCTTTCAGTTGTTTTGCTGATTTAGCACTAGCAAGTCCAGCAGATTATAGAAAAAAAAATATGGGATCACTGCTCCAATGTGTTTTAACTCCTGGCGATAGATGGATGGGAAGATCTACAGAAAGAATTACAAAAGAAATAGATAAAGAGGTTCGCCGTCTATTCCCATCTTCAACAAACCTTAAATTGCTTTGGAGTAATGTAGTACAAATTCCACAATCACTCTATAGAGAAGCTCCCGGCATGGATCCTTTCAGACCTAATCAAAAAACATCTATATCTAATTTCTTCATGGCTGGTAGTTATACAAAACAAGATTACATAGACTCTATGGAGGGAGCTACAATGAGTGGTCATTTGGCTGCTTCTGCAATTTTAGAGAAGGAAGCAGAATTAGCAAAGAATCTTGCAGTAAGTTGATTGATGGGTACTTGGCTAAAACATGACGTAATAACAGTTGTTAATGCGCCTCTTGAAAATGTTTGGGATACATGGAGCGATTTAGACTCAATGTCACTTTGGATGAGCTGGATTGAATCTGTAAAAACAATTGATGAAGAGACTAATACGTTACCAGATTTAACAGAATGGACTTTAGCTGCAAATGGCTTTAAGTTTAAATGGAAAGCTCAAATCACCGAAAGGGTCGAAAAAAGCAAACTTAAATGGAAATCAATAGGAGGTTTACCAACAGAGGGGTCCGTAGTTTTCGAAAGTAAAAGTGATCAAATCACAACAGTAAATTTAGCTATAACTTATGAGCTACCTAAAATGATTGCGCGGTTTATGGAAGAAAAAATTTTAGGCAAAATGGTTACAAACGAATTACAGGCAAATATTGATAGGTTCAAAGATTTAGTTGAAAAGAACTATACAAAAAATTGTTCTAACTAAAAATATTAATTGCTAAATCTAGTAGTCCTTCAAAAGTATATTTTTCTGCCTGACTATCAACTCTTCCAAAAATCTTGTTACATATTTTTGTTGTCTGAGGTCCAATAGTTAACAACTTAATTTGATGAAAATATTCTAACCATTGTTTACCAAATTTTTTTTCTAGTAAAGAAGCTGCATTTGATACGGTTTTACCGCTTGAGAAAATAATCGCATCGACTTTTCGATTGTAAATAATATCAATTGTTTCTTCCGGAATTGAGTCAGGACATCTAGTTTCATATGCAGCAACCTCAAATACACGGGAACCAGACTTTCTAAATTGATCTGCGATTAGATCCCTACCGCCTGTTTGAACTCTTGGTACAAAGACTCGAAGTCCATAACCAGATACTGGGAAATTATTAATTAAACTTTCAGCAACAAATTCTGGAGGTATGAAATCAGCCTTAATACCGAAATCATCAAGAGTTTTTGAGGTTTTTTCTCCGACTACAGCGATTTTTGTTTTTTTAGAACACTCTTTTAATGAACTATTAAAATATCTAAGTCTTTTATCCACAAATTTGATCCCATTACTACTGGAAAAAATAATCCAATGAAAATCATTTATTTGATTTAATGCTTCGTCAAGAGGATTAAAATCATCAGGATCACCAATACTTATAGCAGGCAAATCAAATACATTAGCGCCCTTGCTTGTGAATATTTTTTTTATATCTAATATCCCTTCTTTTGATCGAGTTATGATTATATTTCTTTGATCAAGGGGTAGATCAACTATTCGCATCCTTATCCTCATCATTATTGTCTTGAGTTTTATTTTTTAATTCATCGAGAAGTTTCAAGACTGATAATCCTTTATCAAGAACAAAATCGTCTTTAAAAATTATCTCTGGGACTCTTCTCATATCTATTCTTTTACCTAAAATATGTTTTATGGAGCTTTTAGCAGTATTCAAATTTGCCACAATCTCTTTCCTCACTTTCTCTTTAGCAGTTGAAGTTATATAAATTTTACAGTGTTGCAAATCACCTGATAAATCAATCTTAGAAATATTGACGAAATGATCTCTAATAAGATCATTTTCCAGATCATTTTGCAAAATAAGAGTTATTTCTTTCTTCAAAAGAGAAGAAACTTTTGCAAGACGATAATTGTTTGGCATTATGGTTGTAAATTAATTGGGTTTGTCATCGCTTGCAAGACAAAAAAAACAGTTATGAAAGCACTTAAGACAGAAGATATCAAACCTACTATTGTGAGTGGATTTGATCTATTCTTGAATAAAGGTTCAAGCAATGCAACAAGTCCCCCAACAATAATGGATATTAAATACTTAGGATATCTTGCAACATTAGAGAAAAATTCGCCCATCAGCTCCACAAATAGATTACTTTTTTAGCTAAGTTTTAACAAACATTAAACAGCATGATTACATTATATCAATTTAGGCATAGTGCTTTTTGTTTAAAAACAAGAATGGCTCTTCATGCAAAAAAACTACAATATCGTGTTGAAGAAGTAACACCTGGAATAGGTCAATTTGAAATCTTTAAATTATCAGGTCAAAAACAAGTCCCTTTAATAGTTGATAGTAATGATCAAATTATTCATGACTCATCAACTATTTGCGAATATATAGATAAAAAAAATGATAACAATCCACTTTTTCCTGAGGACCCAATATTATTTACACAATGCAAACTAATTGAAGACTGGGCAGATACTACAATGGCTACAACTTGTAGAAAAGCTTTAATAAAATCTGCTATAGAAAATCCACAACTAAGAACTGCATTACTTCCAGATGAAATACCTTCATCGGTTAAAAGTATTGTTGATAAATTACCTTTTGAAAATCTAAGTAAAATCTCTAATGTAGTTTTATCTTCTAAAGATAATTTAGAACTCCAAAAATTACTGGAAGCTTTATCAAAATCCTTGATCAACAAAAAATATTTAGTTGGAGATAGTTTATCCATTGCTGATATTTCAATTGCAGCTCAATTATCCCTTCTTAAATTTCCAAAGTCTGCAGGGCCAATTCTTTCAGGAGAGGGGAGTCAAGAATTCATAAATAACCCTTATCTAGAAAATCTTTTCATGTGGAGGAACAACTTAGAAGAATATCTTTTTAGTGCTAATTCTCAATAAATTCAAAAGTCAATTGATATTTATTTGTTTTAATTGCATGAATAGAAGGATCACCAACTTTTGAACCATAAGAAGCAACATATTGGACTCCACAAATTGATGGTTTGATTGAATTATTAACTTCCAATATTTCTTCGGAACATTTTTGAAATTTACTAATTGTCTCTACCTGATTAATCCTTGAAGCACCTGGCTTATGCGCTGTTTGTATAACTAGCTCATCTGCGAAAAAAATATCATCATCTTGGATCTGATTTCTCCCTGTAATTCTTGAATCTATATAAAAATCATCTTTTAAATAAGTAATTTGATTATTAATAGATTGAGGATCATTTACAACTTTTATTAAGGTATCACCAAATATTGCTTTTCCAATAGATTCAGAATTTTTTGGACGATTACCAACAATTAAATTTGAATCATTCTTAAAGAAATTTACTTTATAAATAACTGGCTCTTCTGAATCATTCAATATATCTTGAGAGGTAACAAGCCAATTCCCCTCGAACCATTTAGGATAAATTAAATCTTTAGAAGTATCAGATAATTTAAAATTTGGCAAATATAATTCTGGCCATTGATTTACACGATTTTCCAAAAACTCTCGTACATTAGAATTTACTAAAGCAAAAGAACTTTCTAAAAAAATTACTTGAAAGGTAAAGCAAAGAATTAATCCAAGAATAATTTTCATTATGTCAAATCCACTAATAAGAGCATCAGATCATTATGTATTATTAGAGCCTGATTCAAAAGAAAAAATTGTATCAAAGCAAGAAGCAATTTTATGGTTGATGAATTGGCTTAGTAAGACAGAAACACAAACAATATATCAAAATATAGAAGATCCTGATCAGGAATTTTTTGAAGAATTATTGGAAAGCACTTATGAATTAGAAATAAAATTAGGATACGTTATCAAATGGTTTGCAGTAAGAATCGAACCAGATTAACTAATTATTTCTTTATTAATTGCATTGATTATTTTCATAGCAACTTCTTCAATATTTTCCCTTTTTACCTTAACTCTTAAATCTGCTTGAGAATAAAAATTTTCTCTAGATTGAAAAATGCTCGTATATAAATCATTTAGATTCTTTCCCTGAAGTAATGGTCTATTTTCAATTTCATTTTTCAATCTTTCAATTGCGATATCTTTGTCGAGATCTATCCAAGCAATTATTCCCTGTCTTAATATTCCCCAGTTTTCCAATTTGGTAACTATTCCTCCTCCAGTTGAGATTACTAATGAAGGAATTTTGATAGTTTCTTTAAGGCAGTTTGATTCTAATTCACGGAAATTATCTTCTCCTTCATCATTAAAAATTTGATTAATAGATTTTTTTGCCAACTTTTCTATTAATGAATCTAAATCAATGTATTTATACTTCAATAATTCAGCCAGCTTCAAACCAGTTTGTGACTTTCCAGAACCCATCATTCCTATTAAAAATATGTTCCTACCTTTGATAGTATGAACAGTTTTTTCGATAATGGACTGATCCATAAAGACAAAAGCGTATTTAAAACCTTAAGATAGTATTATCGCAGACAGGTATGACTTCTACACAATCCCAACCAATACATGGAAAAGGACGTGAATGCGTTATAACTCGGCGTGCCTGCTTTAGTTCTAGTCACCGTTATTGGCTACCTGAAAAAAGCCCAGAAGAAAATTTATCTCTTTTTGGTAATTGCAGTATTGCACCAGGCCATGGCCATAATTATGAACTTATTGTTTCAATGGGTGGAGAACTAAACTCTGATGGAATGGTACTTAATCTCTCTGATGTTAAACACTCTATTAAAGATAAGGTTACTGGACAATTAGATTTTCGTTTTTTAAATGATGTCTGGCCTGAATTTAATATTAATAATCAAGAGGGTATACTTCCAACAACTGAAGCATTAGTAAAGGTCATTTGGAGTCGTCTAAAGGATGATTTACCTCTTACAAGTCTAAGACTTTATGAAAACCCAAATTTATGGGCAGATTATTTTGGAAAAAACATGGAAGCACTTTTAACAGTTCAAACTCATTTTGCAGCCGCTCATAGACTTGCAAAAGAAGAAATATCCTTTGATGAAAATAAAAAAATCTATGGGAAATGTGCCAGAGTTAATGGACATGGTCACAACTATCTTGTCGATATAACTGTAAAAGGAGACATTGACAAAAGGACAGGAATGGTTTGCGACTTATCTACCCTCCAAGAGATAATTAATGATTTGGTTGTTGAACAACTAGATCATACTTTTCTAAATAAAGACATTGAATTTTTCCATAATTGTGTTCCAACTGCTGAAAATATAGCTTTATATATTTCTGACATTCTTAAAAAACCAATACATAACCTTGGTGCAACATTACACAAAATAAGGCTCCAAGAGAGCCCAAATAATGCTGCAGAAATTTATGTTGATCAAAAGTTAAACAATTCATTCAAGTTAAACTTTGAAAATAGTTTAGTCACACAATCTTGAGTATCCCAAGAGTAATAATTGTTATAGCATCTAGTCTTGATGGGAGAATTGCATTTCCTAAAGGTGGAGAATCGCATCTTGGAAGCGAAGAAGATAAAAAAATGTTAAATCAAAACTTATCAATGGTTGATGCCACCATTTTTGGTTTAGGTACTTTAATAGCTCATAAATCAACTTACCTAATTAAAAATCATAATAATAATGACGAAGAAAATATATCAAAAAGCCAACCTATTTCTATAGTTGCTTCAAATAGCAAAAAATTTAACAGTAACTGGAAATACTTTCGTCAACCAATTAGAAGATGGCTAATAAGCTCAAGTAAAGCTGATGATTCGGCGAAAAATGAATTCGAGAAACAACTCTTTTTCGAAGATTCATGGGGGAAAACTTTAATTTCACTCAAAAAACAAGGGATAAATGATCTAGCTCTTTTAGGAGGTGCAAAACTTATAAATTCATTTATAAAAGAGGATCTAATAACAGATATAAAAATTACAATAATTCCGCAAATTATTGGAGGTAGATATACATGGATCCCTCCAGAACAAACAAATGAGATTTTTAATCTCAAAAGACTATGGGAAATAAAATCAATTAAAAATTTAATGAATAATGAAATCCACGTTCATTACAAAAAATTTAAATAGATTCAATAATAAATGAACCAAAAAATACCTAAAGTTGAAGTCAAATTGTCAATTAAGGAAATATCTAAGGAGATATGGAATGAATTAGCAAGTGAAATCAATAATCCATTTTATGAATGGACCTGGATTAAAAACCTTGAAATATCAAAAAGTGTTTCAAGAGAAACTGGTTGGCAGCCTCTATATTTTGTTGCTTATCAAAATGAAGAAATATTAGGAATTGCTCCACTTTTTTTAAAAAATCATAGCTATGGAGAATTCATTTTTGATCAATCATTTGCAAGATTGGCTCAAGAGCTGAATTTAAATTATTACCCTAAATTAATTGGAATGAGTCCTTATAGTCCTGTAAATGGATATCAATTTCTTTATAAAACAAATAAAGATAAGAAAAAAATTACAAATTTACTCATAAAACATATCGAAAGCTTTGCGATTACAAATAAAATTTTAAGTTGTAATTTTTTATATATTAATAAAATCTGGGGCAACCATCTTAAATCTTTGGGATACCATGAATGGATAAATTCCAGCAGTGAATGGAGGAGTAATGGAGAAAAAACATTTGATGATTTTCTCTCTAGATTTAACTCTAATCAAAGAAAAAATATAAAAAAAGAGAGGAAATCAATTGCCAAACAAGATATTAAAGTAACAATTTTTAATGAAGATGATATCAACCAAGTAATACTCAAAAAAATGCATAATTTTTATGAACAGCATTGTTCGAGGTGGGGAGTTTGGGGTAGTAAATATCTAACATCTACATTTTTCGAAAAAATTGTTGATAATAAAAACAATATTTTACTTTTTAGCGCATCAAAAAATGATTCGAATGATATTTTTGCTATGTCGATGTGCGTTAAAAATAAAAACAACTTATGGGGTAGATATTGGGGCAGTCAAGAAGAAATATCTAATTTACATTTTGAATTATGCTACTACCAGCCAATTGAATGGGCAATAAAAAATAGTATCCAATTGTTTGATCCTGGAGCGGGTGGTAAGCATAAAAGGCGGAGGGGGTTTTTTGCAAAAAACACCATTAGCTTGCATAAGTGGTTTGACAAAAATATGGAAAATATAATTTATCCTTGGCTAAATGAAGTTAATAAACAAACCGAGATAGAAATTGATTTTGAAAATAAATCTATACCCTTTAAATGAAAATTATTTGGCTTTGCCAAATATTATATTAGTAATATAGTTTTTTATTAACTTATAGGGATGGATTCTAGTAAAAGTTTCGATGAAAAAATAAAGATTGATAATAATCTATCCAACCGATATATAGACTTAGATCCAAACGGTTATTTTATTATAAAAGTAGATTTAGAAGAAAATAAAATAATTTTAGAGCACTTTCTAAATAATATTAATGATGAAGGATATGCGCTTGACCCAGAAACAAATGAACCAATTAAGTGCGACTCTCAAAATAAAAGAGTTAGTAATGAAGTTTTTGAAGGTATTAGTGCGAAACAACTTGGAATATTGATCACTGAAGAAAGAAATGACCTAATAACCAAATTCGATCATGCTCTATATTTAGGCCGGGAACTACAAAAAGCAGAAGAATGTTTATACAAAAAATTACCATATATCCAAGATTAAGAAATTAAACGAAAAAATCTAATTTTTTGATCTGATGTTAGATTAAATAAAAATAAAAAATCTAATGAACATCATTTTCTATTTTGCATTTATTGGTTTTGGTTTTGGAGCTGCTTTCGCATTAGATAAGCTCTTAAGAGCAGTTAAATTAATTTAAAAAAACTAAAAAATTTTAATAGTCTCTCCATACAAATCATATTCATCAGCAAAAGAAATATTTGCTTCAACAAATTTACCAATATAATTTTTCAAATCATTATTAGCATTAATAGATAAAATCACATTTCCATCAATTTCTGGTGCGAAATTATAGGACCGACCTATTAATTCGTTATTGTCTGATATTTTTTCTACCAAAATTTTCATTTTTGTACCAACATATGACTGATTCTTATTTTTAGATATATTTTGTTGAACTGAAATAACGTTATCTTTTCTTGCCTCTGCAACATCTGAGGATACTTTATTGGGTAAATCAAAAGCTGCAGTTCCTTCCTCAGGAGAAAAAATAAACACTCCCACATGATCAAATTTGTATCTATCCAAAAATTCTAGAAGATGTTCAAAATGTTCTTTTTTTTCTCCTGGGAAACCGACAATGAGACTTGTTCTTAATACAGCAGATGGAATTTCTTCTCTAATTTTCTCCAAAATTGATTCATTCAAAGAAGCCTGCCAAGGTCTATTCATACTCTTCAACACATCTGGATGACTATGCTGAAGTGGCAAATCAAAGTAAGGTACAATATTCTCTGATTCTTTGAAAGCCCTAATAACTTCATCAGTTAAACCCGTAGGATAAGCATAATGTATTCTTATCCAAGGAATTGGAACTTTAGAAAGCTCATTCAAAAGTTTGGCTAATGATGGTTTTCCATAAATATCCTTACCATAATTAGTTGTTATTTGACTAATTAGTATGATTTCTTGCATACCCTGCTTTGCAAGACTTTTGGCTTCTGAAACTATAGATTCTATTGTTCTACTTCTTTGAGGGCCTCTCAACTTAGGAATAATACAAAAAGCACAATTATAGTTGCAGCCTTCAGCAATGCGAAGATAAGCAACAAATTTGTTTTTATCTACAAAACGAGGTATTTCCTCATCTGCAATAAATTCCGGAATTTTTGAAACTTCATTAACGATTTCTCCTTTTTCTACTCTGTCTAAAACCTTGGCTATCTTTTGATAATCTCCTGTTCCAACCAAACCTTTTATTTCTGGGATTTCTTTTAGAAGTTCATCTTTAAAATGCTGAGCCATACAGCCTGCAACTATTACTTCCTTTCCTTGATTTGTATATTCTAGAATTTTTCTGATAGATTCTTCTCTAGCTGTTTCAATAAAACTGCAAGTATTTACAACAACAACATTTGCATCATTTATATCGCTGCCAACTTCATAACCCTCTTTATCTAATAAGCCTTGCATATGTTCAGTATCAACAAGATTTTTCTCACAACCAACATGACTGAATGCAATCTTAGATAGTTTTTTTTCTTTTACATTGAGACTATTTTGTTTCACAACTTGAAAAATAAGAATTAAAAGATTTAAAAAGCATTTCGTATATAACTCACATGCCAAGATAATATTAGGATAGATAATGTAAATAACAAACTTTCATTTTGTATGCCCCTTGAGACTTTAAAAAGAAGAAATAAAAAAGATTTGAAATGGCCCAAAATCATAATTGCAATCCTTAGCACTATTGGCATAGTTGATACAGGTTCGATTACTTTAAAAAATTGGGGATTATTTACTTCGCTTTCATGCCCAGGGATACAAAATGGTTGTGAAACAGTTTTAAATAGTCCTTGGGGCACTTTATTTGAGACTAATAAAGTTAATATTCCTCTCTCATTAGCTGGATTCATAACATATTTATCATTATTAGTTATCACAATAATACTTTCGCTTAATTTAATTTCTCGAAAACAAAAACTAAATAAGTTTTTATGGTGGTTATTATTTCTAATATCTTGTGCGACATCAACATTTAGCTTTTTATTAATCAATATAATGTTTTTTAAGATTCAAGAATATTGTTTTTTTTGTATACTTTCAGCAATTTTATCGTTTTCTATCTTTATAATTTCTATGATTGGAGCGAAGTTTGAAAGTAGAGAACCTATGATTTTTAGAGGTTTCATTGTAGCCATTAGTGTCCTGCTGGGGGCCCTAATTTGGTCGACAAACGTTGACCCCTCTAAGGCTATTGATGTTGCAAGCCCCACTGAAAATGTATCGCCAATAATTACTACTTCAAGCTCTCCCCAGAAGGTAAATTTTGCAAAATTTTTGAGTGAAAACAATATTGTTATGTATAGTGCATATTGGTGCCCTCATTGCCACGATCAGAAACAATTATTTGGTAAAAAAGCAGTTAAAGAATTAAAAGTAGTTGAATGTGCTAAAGATGGTAAAGACAATAAATATGAGCTATGCCAAACTAAAGGAATCAGTGGATTTCCTTCTTGGGAAATAAATGGAGAAATCATTAGTGGTACTCGCGACTTGAATGAATTAGCCATAAAGACAGGCTATCAAGGAGATTCTAATTTTTAATAAATCTTTTTTGAATTTTCTGATCTAACTGTTGTCTAGTATGGCATTCCCAGTTATTGTCTTTTTCTGGAAAATCATCTCTATAATGGCCTCCTCTACTCTCTTCTCTAAATAAACAAGCTTTTAATAAAGTTATAGTTGTTGTTTCTCTATTCTTTAAATCAAGTAAAAGATTTAATGCTCTTCTATTGGGTTCACTAAGTTTAATTTTTTGATCAAATTTTATTTTTTCAAGACTATTTAGTAAATCATTTTTATTTAATTTATCGATATCATCTTGAATAAAATTTAGAAATTTACTCATATTTACCTGATTTCGAGATACACCTAAATTTAACCAACATAATTTTCTTAGTTCATCAATTTTTTCAGCAATTTTGGAAATTTGATCTTCTTTAGGATCTTCAATATCAAACTCTTGCAATGATCTATCAAATTTTGCAAATTCGGGAAGATCATTTAAAACAATCGCAGACAGTTTTCTTGCGAAAACAAGACACTCCATCAGTGAATTACTTGCCAGTCTATTAGCACCATGAACACCTGTAGAAGCAACTTCTCCAACCGCATATAATCCTTTTCTTGTAGAAGATGCATTTAAGTCAGTTTTAACACCTCCCATCCAATAGTGAGCTGCAGGAGCTACAGGTATAACTTCATTTAAAGGGTTAACTCCATAATCCTGACATCGGCTTAAGATCGTGGGGAAGCGCTCTACAATTTTTTCTGGGTCAATATACCGAAGATCTAAACCAACATGGTCTACATTATTATCATGCATATTTTTCATAATTGCTCTACTTACTTGATCTCTAGAAGCTAAATCACGATTTTCAAGATTTTTAACTGGACTTTCACCATTTTTATCAACTAAAATGGCTCCTTCTCCCCTAAGTGCCTCAGATATTAAAAAACAAGGTGCGCCATAAAATTTTAAAGCGGTTGGATGAAATTGCACAAACTCTAGATCTTCGATAGCAGCGCCTGCTTTCCATGCAAGAGCAATCCCTTCACCAGAGGATTGAGCAGGATTTGTTGTATTAGTAAATAAATGCCCACCCCCACCTGTAGCTAAAACAACAGCTCTCGAATGAATCCAATATAAATTTGCTCCATCAAGAACCTGAACTCCTCTGCATTCTTTATTTTCAATAAGAAGTTCAGTTACTCTTACACCCCTACAATGAAGAATATTTTTTTTATTTTCAATATGATCTTCTAGAACTTCAACTAATGCTCTTCCAGTACGATCTTTAACATGTAAGACTCTTCTTCGAGAATGGGCTGCTTCTAGAGTAGTAGCTAGTTGATCAGAACTTTGATCAAAAATCATTCCTAAATTCTGCAACCTATCTACGCAACCTGGGGCTTCTTTAACCAGCATTTCTACAGCTTGAAAATCGCATAGTCCATCTCCTGCCTTTAAAGTGTCATGTGCATGAAGATCAAATGAATCGTCTTGTCTGATAACAGATGCTATTCCTCCTTGAGCCCATCTACTAGAAGATACCTTACTAGTATTTCTATTTAAAAGAAGTACTTTTAAACTTGCAGGTAATTCAAGACATGTCATAAGGCCAGCAGCGCCAGCACCAACAACTATTACATCCCAATTATTTATTGGTATGGCTTCTTGTGAAAATGGAGCCCTCAGCATTAAACTAATCCACTCAAAGTTGGTTCTAATATTGCTAAAAAAACAAAAATACCATCAACAATTAACGTCGTTTGAATTACATAACTAGAAACTAAGAGTGCTTTACCGTTAGTAGTATTAATTGTGGCAGAATCAAAAATTTCTTTTGAAATAAACCAAAGTATAAGAGCAACAAAAACAATAATAGATAATGACTTTATTTGTATAAGACTCTCTGAGGTTTTTTGGAGAATTAAAGGTGCAGTTTCAGAATCTGCTTTAATAACCTGTCTCCATTGATCCATTATTCCGATTATAAATATTGTAATATCGGTAACCGCAGTTCCAAATAAAGAAGAGATATAAAAACTTGAACCTATTTTCCAATTAGTACCAAGTCCAATTAAAGCTAGTGGCAGAGCTACAGCTTCAACAGGTATATGAAGGATAGGAAATGGGCTTAACCATCCCCAGAACAAACATCCACCAAGCCAACTGCCTGATACACCAAGTAATAGTGAACTAACAATAAACCACTTATTTGATCCTTTCTGATTCAAAAAAAATGTCCCTAAGAGAATAACAAAAGTAAAACAAAGAGCGCTTATTGGTTCTAATCTAACCCAAGGGGCTTGAACAAAAATAGGTAAAATTACAAAAAAAGAGGAACATAATCTTAAAGATATAGGATTTGATAAAAAGCTATTTTCGTGTGAATCAACTGTCTGATTCAATTCATAGTTCAACTTATCTTTCACTTCTAAATTTTTTGTAATTAATTCTTTCAATGAATAAAATTTTTGAGTTATTTAAATTAATCTAAATCGTGTTTTTAAAAACTGCGAATGCCATATCTTAATAAATTAAAGGCCCTTAATTTCACACTCTTATTCGATATTTTAAAAGTATTTAATACACTTTGAGTCATATATAAGTTTAGAATAAATATAAAGAAGATTATTTTGCATTGAATTGTGTGGCAAGAAATTAATTACAAAGAAGATTCCAATGATCTTTTAGTTCCTAATACGACTTATAAAATAAATCCTGCAGAAATTGAAAGTATTGAAGCTAATTCCATCGCTCAAGAAATAGGATTTGAATCAGGTGATTCAATTATTAGTATTAATGGGAAAAAACCAAGAGATTTAATTGATTATAAAATTCTCATTAGTGATGAAACTTTAGACATATCAGTTTTAGATAAAAATCATGAAATTCACAATATAAGTATTGAAAAAGATCAAGACGTTAATTTAGGTATTAATTTTAAAGATGCATTATTTGATTCAATAAAGCAATGTAATAATAGATGTCCATTTTGTTTTATAGATCAACAACCAAGTGGTAAAAGAAAAAGCCTCTATATAAAAGATGATGATTATAGATTAAGTTTCTTATATGGCTCTTATCTAACTCTTACGAATTTAAAAAAAGAAGACTGGGAAAGAATTGCTATGCAGAAACTGTCCCCACTTTTTATTTCGGTTCATGCCACTGATCCCGGTACAAGAGAAAAATTATTAAAAAATAAAAAAGCAGGAGTAATCCTTGATCAAATTTATTGGTTTGAAAAAAACTCTATTCAAATTCATGCGCAAATTGTTGTATGTCCAGATATAAATGATGGTGATATTCTTGAAAAATCAATTTTGGAACTTGCTGAGTTCTACAAAAAAACTTCTCAGACGGTACTCTCAGTTGCAATAGTTCCTGTAGGGCTTACAAAATTTAGACCTGAAAATGATGGATTGAAATCAATAAGCCCAGAATACGCAACAAAAACGATTAAACAGGTAGAGAAAATTCAAGCTTCTCTAAAAATTACTCTTGGAACTCGTTTTTGTTGGCTAGCAGACGAATGGTATTTAATAGCTGGTATAAATTTACCTAGTTATAAAACCTACGAAAATATGCCACAAGAATCAAATGGAGTAGGATCAATTAGAAACTTTTTGAAGATACTAAGTGAGAAGTCTAACAACCTGCCAAAAAAAATAAAAAAGTCAAAAAACGTCAGTTGGATTGTTGGTAAATTAGTTTATGAAGCCCTAATTCCTACAGTTAAAAAATTAAACTTAATTGATGGTTTGAAAATCAACTTATATGGTTTGCCAAGTATTTATTGGGGTCAAGATCAAGTTGTTACAGGACTTCTTACTGGGGAAGATCTAATTTACGGGCTGAAAAATAAGGATTTAGGAGAAGCTATTTACATACCATCTATTATGTTAAAACTTAATACTGATTTATTTTTAGATGATAAAAATATTAAAGAAGTTGAAATTCAATTAAATACCAAAATTCACGTTCTTGATGATTCAAATGATATTATTAATACTTTGATTGGTTAATCGAATATCCTCGATACTATAAAACATGCTTAGAAGAGTAATAAATCCATTCTTATTCTTGCCCCTTGCTCTAAGTATCAACCCTATTAATGTACTATCGAGCGAAACAAAGAATTATATTGATAATGTTTTAGAAAAAAAATCAAATATTACTTTTGTTGATTATAAAGAAATAGAAAAAATTATCTTAAATAATCAAGAATTAAAATCATTACAAAACTTATTAACTTCTGCAAGATTTAATCTTTCCAGTCAAATTGCTCAAAGATACCCTTCCTTAGATTTTCAAGCAATTGGGTTACCACAATATGTCGCAGGTAAAAATTACATCAGTAATGCACAGACTTTAAAAACATCACAATTTACGGCTAATCCGTCTCTAAATATTAAATGGGATTTAATAGACCCACTTAGAGGATCCGAAATTAAAATTGCCAAAGAAAATTATAAAATTGCAAAAAATAACTATGAAATTAAGAAAAAAGATTTAATTCAAGAAGCAAAAATGAGGTATCACAAATTCCAAAAGTCATATCAAGATATCAAAAATAAAAAATTTACACTTGATTTATCAATTACAAGTTTAGATAATGCTCAAACAAAATTAGAAGCTGGAATTGGTACAAAATTTGAAATTCTTGAAGCAGAAGCCCAATTATCTCGAGATAAACAATCTCTCAATGAAAAAAAAATAAAACATGAAATTAATAAAATTTCCCTTAAAGAGATACTTAATATTAAGGGCGGTTTTGAAAGTAATAAAAAGCAAAATCTAATAGGGTTTTGGAACTATAGATTGAATAAAAATATTAATGAAGGTTTGGACAAAAATCTTTCCTTAAAAAATCTTATTCTTCAAAAATCAATCAAAAATAGCCAAGCAAATAGTTTTTTAGCTCTTAATAAGCCAAATATCTATATCAGCAATTCATTATCAAGTACATTTTCCAAGGGTGAATCTCTTACAACTAATATCAACTCTGAAAAATCTGGATCTAATTACACAAATACTATAAGTCTAAATTTTGCATGGAATATTTTTGATGGCGGACAAAATAAGAACTCTTACAAATCAAAAATGCAAGATGCAGAAGCTGAAAAATATGCTTATGAAAATCTAAAAAATGTTTTGACCACAAGTATTAGTAAAGCCTACTTAAATCTTAAATTAAATGAAGAGAAAATAATTTCTTCTCTTAAAGAAATTGAATCTAGCAAAGAGTCTGTAAGGCTTGCCAGACTTAGATACAATGTTGGAATATCAACTCTAAAAGATGTTCTTGTTAGGCAAAGTGAACTAAGTAATGCGAAATCAAAAAATATTAATGCAATATATAATTACAATTTGAATATTGATGAATTAGAAAGATTAACTTTTCTTGATATGAGTAAAAATTGTTTGGGTAGTAAAAATACTAAAATTAAAGATAAAGAGTCAATTTGCAATATATCAAGATGAATCCACCAAATTTAACTAATAAACAACTAAGTGAATTAGATTCTTTATTTGACTTAGTTAGTCAACGTCAAAAAAAAGATTTTGGAAATATTAACGCCTGCAATAAAGCAGATGGATCATTATTAACAAGTTGTGATTTATGGAGTGACAAAACAATCGTAGATGGCTTAGCTTCAATAGCTCCAGGTGAGGGCGTCCTTAGTGAAGAAGGTCAAAAGTTAATTCCAAAATCAAAAGCTTATTGGGTGGTCGATCCACTAGATGGGACAACTAATTTTGCTGCAGGTATTCCTTACTGGTCTATATCAGTGGCAAGGTTCGTTGATGGCAAACCGCAATCTTCTTTTTTAATAATTCCTACATTGAAAAAAAAGTTTGTTTCCATAAAAGGTAAAGGGGTATGGTTAAACAACCAAAAGATAGATCCTAGCCAAAATAATAATCAAAGTGAATGCATTTCTTTATGTAGTAGATCAATAAAAATCTTACAAAAAAAACCAAATTCAATATTTCCTGGAAAAATAAGGCTCTTGGGTGTATCCAGTTTAAATCTAACAAGTGTAGCAATGGGACAAACTTTTGGAGCTATTGAGTCAACACCAAAGATATGGGATATTGCAGCAGCCTGGTTATTATTAGAAGAACTTAAATGTTCAATAGAGTGGTTAGAAACAAATCCTTTAAATTTAGTACCAGGCCAAAACTTGAGCAATGTTAATTTTCCATTAGTTGCTGGTCGATCAATAGAAAAAATTAAAGTCTTAAGACCTTGGGGTAATTTACTATTAGATAAGTAGTTGCATCATAAATAAATAATTGCTTGAAAAATTTCTTTATTAGATACAATAAAAAGAACATATGATAAGTATTTGAAGAAAATAAATATGCAGCGAAGCACAACTTGGATACTAAAAAGTTTGTGGGGAGCTTGTGAAAGATGGAGCAAATCCGATTGTATTGATTTAAGCGCTGCATTTGCGTACTACACACTACAATCATTCTTCCCTATTCTCCTAATCTCTCTTTCAGTAGCATCATGGTTCCTAGGCAAACAAGAAGGTTTGGATCAGCAAATAATTACCGTTGCAGCTCAGATTTTACCTCCTTCTGTAGTTGAATTAGTAGAAACAACATTATTTAAATTAATTGATCAAGGTTTTGGGGCAGGTATTCTTGGGGCTATGTTTTTGCTTTTTACAGCAGGAAATGCATATTTATCTCTCCAACGAGGTTCAGATAGGCTATGGGAAGACCAACTTCCCTCTAAAAGAGTAAATGCTGCCTGGAGAGAGCAAGCGTCGAGGTTTCTTCGAAATAGAGTTGAAGCGTTTTTAATAGTATTCTTTATCGGTTTCTTAATGGTATTAGATCAGATTAGTGCGAATCTTAGAATGATACCAAGTAATGTCTTAGAAAATATTTCAAAATCCAATAATCAAATTTCTCATTTACTGCTGAAGTTGCCTCTTTTACAAGTTGGTCAATTTGCCATACCACTAATTGGCTTTTCTTTAATGGCCCTTTTATTACAAGCTCTCCTACCAAGTAGAAAAGTTCCTTTGAGGCCACTTTTGCCTGGATCTTTTCTTATTGGAATTGGCCTAACCACCTTGAACCTTGCGGTAAGTAAAAGTATTCTCTCGCTAGGAGTAAGATTTCAAGCATATGGTTTTATTGGGGGTTTTCTTGTACTTACTTTATGGGTATGGCTTTTAGGAGTAATTTTATATTTTGGACAGTGCTGGAGTGTTGTTATTGCTAGTATGTCTCTAGTAAATAAAAAAAGAATAAAAAAGACATTTTAGAAGTATGGATTATTTCCTTAAAGGCAATAAAACTTTGCTTACTTACACTTTAATAACGTTTGTCATAATATCCATTTTTGGAATAAACTTTTTTATAAGCTTTCTTGGTAATATTCTAATTCTTTTATTTTTAATTCCTCTCTTCTTATTACTGATATTATTTATAGTTTTTAACTCTTATAAATCAAAAATCAATACATGTAATAATTGTGGTGCAATATCCCTAGGTTTAAGTGATACCTGTATGAACTGCGGCGCAGAACTAAAGGATATAAACAAAGAAAGCAAATTCGATAAAAATCCGAGTGAGAGAACAATCGAAGTAAAGGCAGAAGAAGTTAAATAAAAATTAGCCTATGCCAATTTGTCGTAAAATGCTTTGTCCAGTAATTAGTTCAGTTCCCAAACCAATCAAAATACCCATCATAGCCATACGACCATTCCACGTTTCGGCAAAATTGACAAATCCAAATCTTGGCTGATTGTTATCGTTCATAATTAACTTCCTTGTAATACTGTTATTTTAACGTTTTGAGGAAGAATTTATGAAAAATAATAAATGATTATTTAACATGTCTTATACCATCAACAGGACGATACTCATCTCCAGTAAGTTCCTCATAAATAATGGCTGGCAATCCTGTATCAAACATAGTTTGTAACGCTTCCTTGAGCATAGGATTCCATCCACCAGTACTAACTTTGCCATGTCTTACTGTCCAATCCCATGTTCCTTGTAGATCTCTTGGTATTCTCCCTTCTCTATCTCTTCTAGCAACTAAATCTAGAGACTCGACTATACCTACAATAACTGGATTTTTACCATAAGAAGGGGTCAAGCTTAGTTCAAGCCTAACGGGATCTTCTTTAACCATTCTTAAACGAAACCTTGGTGGCAACTTAAGAGATCTTATGACCGCTGAGACAATTTTTGTTCTTAATTCCAATTTTTTCCCTAAATTTAGATTTCAATTAATCATTAGTTGAACCCTTTTCTTCAAGTGAAGAATCGTTATCATTTGAAAATCTCACTGTTAGGAGCTCCTCTTCTGTAATATTTCCTGATTTATCAAGAAGTTCTGGGTGTATTGTATATTTTTTTTGTCTAAATTTTGAGTTATTAAAACGTTTTTTTTCTGATCCAGATATATTCCATCCATTTGACATAACTTTGAAAGCTTTCCAAACTAGATAAGTGAGGGCCGCCGAATATATAATTGGAAATAAAATCGTCATTAAGCTTATAAATTAATAAGTAATATAAACTATAATATAGCTCGAAAAAAAGAAAATTAGCTATTTTAATTTAATGAATTTTTCTCTAAACTAAATGAATTTTTTAGTATAGTTATGATAATAGAACACAAATATTTTGTACCAAATGCATGAGAAAATAATAAGAAAATCAATATTGAAAAGCGACAAGAATAAGAAATTATTTCTCTCATCAGTAATTGCATTAGGTTTTTTATATCCAATAAATGTAGTATCCCAATCATTAATTAATACAAAATTAAATGAAATTAATAATTATTCAAACAAATCTTTTATAACGAAAGCTGTAGAAAAAACAGGTTCCTCTGTGGTGACAATTGATACTCAAAGATATGTTAAAAAAAGAAAATTTCAAAGAAATTCTCAACTATTTCTAGACCCATATTTTGAGAGATTTTTTGGATTAGATTTACCTAACGACAATCAGCCGAGGATAGAGCAAAGCCAAGGAAGTGGATTTATATTCGCAGACGGACTTGTAATGACTAATGCTCATGTTGTAAATGGATCGGATAAGGTAACTGTTGGTTTAACCAATGGCAAAAAATTAAACGCAAAACTTATAGGTCAAGACTTTTTTACTGATTTAGCCGTGCTTAAGATTGAAGGAAAAGGGCCTTGGCCAAAAGCCCAACTTGGAGATTCAACAAAAATTAAAGTTGGTGATTGGGCAATCGCAGTTGGCAATCCATTCGGACTAGAAAACACAGTTACCCTTGGCATTATTAGTAATCTAAATAGAAACGTTACTCAATTAGGAATATATGATAAAAAACTTGAACTGATTCAAACAGATGCTGCTATAAATCCTGGAAACTCTGGAGGACCACTATTAAATAGCAATGGGGAAGTAATTGGTATTAATACCTTGATAAGATCAGGGCCAGGAGCGGGTTTAAGTTTCGCAATTCCAATTAATAAAGCTAAAGAAATTGCTTATCAACTAATAAATAATGGAAAAGTAATACATCCTATGATTGGGATAAGCCTCATAGATGAAAGTAATCCTGAAACAAATAATATTTCTGTAAAAGTTGGTTATGTAGTACCAAATAGTCCAGCTGAAAAGAGCGGATTTATGATAAATGATATAATAATAAAAGTGGGCAATAAAGATATTGAAGCTGCTTCAGATGTTATAAGCCAAATAACTAAAAATGGAATTAACAAAAAAGTAAATATATTATTGAAGCGAAGAAATACCTTTATAAGAATTAAAGTTCAACCAACTGATATTACTAATCTACAAAGTAACTAAAAAATTTATTTATTAATTACAAGTTTTTGTACTTATTTTTTATTTTTTTTCTAAAAAATATTCGTAATTACCATCATATGAAAATAACTTTGAATCTTTAATTTCGACAATTCTATTTGCAACCTTGGAGATAAAATATCGATCATGAGAAACTATTAATAATGAACCTTTATAATTTTTAATTGCTAATTCTAAGTTTTCTTTACATTGAAGATCCAAATGATTAGTTGGTTCATCCAGTAGCAGAAAATTACTAGGATTCATAATCATAAGAGCCAATGCTAATCTTGCCTTTTCTCCACCACTGAGTTGTTTAACATACTTAAAAACAGTTTCATTTTGAAAGCCAAAACCTCCTAAAAATGTTCTTACTTTTTTTTGTGACCACTCCGGAGATTCATAACATATTAAATCAATAACCCTCTCCTCTAGTGAAAGTGCTTCAGCCTGATTTTGTTCATAATAACTGGTAATTATATTATGTTTACCAAGATTAATTTCTCCAATTTCAGGGAATATTTTTTTCATAATAATTTTAAGCAATGTAGATTTACCACAGCCATTAGGTCCTAGTACTGCTATTTTTTCTCCCGAAGAAATCTTTAAATTGACATCTAAAAAAAGGATTCTATCCTCATAACTATGAGACAAATTTTTGATATTTAGAACTAATTTTCCTGAGCGAGGACAATAGGGAAAATTAAAAGCTGGACTTTTTGATTTTGCTTTAGGAGCCTCAATTTTAGGAATCTTTTTTAATTGCTTTTCTCGACTCTTGGCTTGAGAACTTCTAGTTGCACTAGCTCTAAATCTATCTATGTACTTCTTCTGGATCTGAATTTCTTTTTGTTGTAATTGATATGCTTTATTTTGTGATTCTTCATTTAAAGATTTCTGTTCAGCAAAAAAAGAATAGTTACCATTATAAATTTCAGATATTCCTCTATCTACAAAAATTATTTTTTTACATAATTTGTCTAAAAAATATCTATCATGACTAATTATAATTATTGAAATCTTAAGAGATGATAGATATTCTTCCAACCAGAAAATAGTATCCAAATCTAAATGATTGGTTGGTTCATCAAGTAAAAGTAAATCAGGTTTTTGTAAGATTATTTTTCCAAGTGCAATTTTCATCTGCCAGCCTCCTGAAAAATTTCCAACTAATTTATCAGCATCTTCGATAGAGAAACCTAGTTGAGGCAATATTTTTTCTACATCAGATTGCATTTTATAGCCACCTAATGATTCAAATCTTGCTTGATATTTTGCGAGTTGATTTACTGATGTTTCAAGTTCATCAGTATGTTTTTTTATATCTAATGATTTTAATTTTTTTTCAATTTCCAATAGTTTAAGAGCAACTATTTTTATATCTTTGAAGGAACTTTCTAATTCCTCTCTCACTGAATAATTTAAATTACAATCTAACTCCTGTTTTAAATGGGCAATTTTAGGATTTCCCTCTTTGATAATCGTGCCACTTGTTTGATCTTCATCACCAATTAAGATCTTGAATTGGGTTGATTTTCCTGCACCATTGGAACCAACTAAGCCAATTTTTTCTCCTTTCTTAATCTCCCAATTAATATTTTTTAAAACAACATCTGTAGAATAAATTTTGCTTACACCTTCAAATCTAATCACTGTTTTAAAAATAGAATTTACAAAATCTGAGCTTATTTACTAAAAAATATTTTGTGGAATAAAATTGGATTATGAAAAGAATAGAACAAATTGTAGTAATTTTCATAGCTGCAGCTCTTGCAATTCCAAGTTATTGGTTTTTTTGGACTCTAGCTGGTGGAGGTGGCTACAACAAAAGAATAAAACCTACGACGAATCAAAATAATAATTATTCTAAACCTTACACTAAAGACCTCCTCGAGCCTTAACTAACCACATTTTAGTTGCCTCGTCGTCAATAGTCCCCAAATATTCAATAACCTCCTCTTTCGTAACAGAAATATTTAACTCATTTCCGATATCGCAAATTTTATCTAGGGCTTTTTTGGGATTAGTCAAAGCTGTCATAAATAAACTTTGTTTCTTTTTGGAATCGTTTGCTATTAACTTATAAAGCTTTTCAGCATTACTAGACATGTTTTTAAAATCTATTTATTAATAGACTATTACTTCAAGCTACATTTTGTTCATTATATTTATTAATAGACAAATCATTATCCGTATCTTTTATTTCTTTTGCTGATGCATCTGCCATACTTCTTGCATCTAAACATAATACCTTTCTTAGTTTCGCAAAATTAGCTGCATGAGAGTTTCTACCATCTTTTTGAGCATAATATTCAGACTGTTGAAGAATATGGTGAAGATGAGTTAACAAATATGGACTAATTACAGCTGATACCAACACATCACTATTTTCATTATCGTGAGAATCAGAATTAACTAATCTTTTTTTCTTTTTATCAATTATCGACCTATTAGGTGAATCAAGTTTTCTTGAATTTTTCATGGGGCAATACAAACAATTAATTGATCCGGACATAATTTCCTTACTAATAATATACACAAAGATAGTATCCTTGACTAACTGTGTATACTAATAAGTAACAGTTATCCACTTTGCCTCATGGCTACCCGTCAAAATTCAACAAATGGGAAGCCTAAATCACCTAGAATTCAAGTAGTTCTTCCAGAATTAATTTGTGAGCAACTGACTAATTTAGCTAACAATGAATCTCGGACAGTAAGTAATATGGCAAAAGTCTTAATACAAGAGGGTATAAAAAAGTATTTTGAGAAAGAAGGGAACTTTTTTGTCGCAAAAAATAATTTAAATACAGATGAATTTAGAGATGAACTTGAAAAACAAAGCATCAAAAGATTAAAAAAAGCTCCTCAAAGGATTAGATACTATAGAAAATCTGATTTAAGATAATTAATTTTGAGGTAATTTCTGTAAATCTGCAGTTTTTCCCATAACTACCAAAATATTTCCCCTTTCCAAAATATATTTTGCAGGAGGATTAACTGTTAACTCTTCAGCAGGTCCTGCTGCTAAAACGTTTACTAAATAATTTTTTCTCAAATTTAAATCTCTTAAAGATCTTCCAATAAATTCTTCTGGAACAGTTATTTCATCTATACCAGTTTGGTTATCTAATTCCAATCTTTCGATTAGATTGGGTCTAACTAGTTCTAAACCTAATCTTTCGCCTTGCATTCTGGAAGGGAAGACAACTTTATCTGCACCTACCCTTTTTAACATCTTTTCGTGCAAATCACTCGTAGCTCTAGCTATCACTCTTTTGACTTTGCTACCCTCACTATCCTTAGCAATAAGTGTAGTTGTTATACTTGCTTCAATGGGTTCACTTATTCCTACAACAACAGTGTTCATTTCAAGTATTCCAGATTCCTTCATAGACTCTTCATCAGTACAATCTACAACTCGTGCTTCTATCGAAGGTTCCAATTGTCTCAAATCATCAATAGCTTTTTCCGAATAATCTGCAGCCAAAACATCGGCACCATTACTTATAAGTTCTCTACAAACGGCGGTTCCAAATCTTCCAACTCCGACAACTGCAAAAGTAAGGGCTTCTTTTTCCCTCTTTTGAGACCACTGCCACCAATCAGCCATAATAAAACCCAGTCAATCCTAAACATAAAGATCAGCCCTAGGATAGCCAATTCTCTTTTGTCTATCTATTCTACTCTTATAAAGAGCCTGCCAAAGTGCACTTAATAGCAAAAGGATACCAAGCCTACCCACAAACATACCAACAATAAGAATAAATTGGCCAAAATGATTTAATTTTGCAGTTAAACCAATATCAAAACCAACTGTTGCAAATGCAGATATGCAAGTGAACAGAATTTCCAAGAATGTAAAAGATTCTTTTTTAACAAAAGTATTAGTTGTACTTAACAGCATTGCCATTAAAAGAACAAAAAGTAAAGAGCCTACAGTAATTCCTACTGCCTTTAAAATGACTTTATCTGAAATTAATCTATTACTAATAATTACATCTTTTTGACCTCTTAAAGTTGATCTAGTTGCGGCCATTAAAGCAATAAATGTAGTTGTTTTTATGCCTCCACCTGTTCCTCCAGTACTCGCTCCAATAAACATCAGTGTCATTAATAATAAAAGACCTGTATCTGAGATAGAGTTCAATGAGATTGGATAATTTGTAAAACCTGCAGTTCTTGCACTTACTGTTTCAAAGATTGACGATATTAACTTTTCAAACAAATTTAAATCATTGAAAAATTGACTATTTAGCAATGATTCAATGATAAAGAATCCTAATGATCCGAATAATATTAAAGACAAACTTGTTCTAATAACTAGTCTGGAATGAAGGCTCAATTTACTATAAGAAAGATTTTTTTTATTACTCCAAATATCGTCAATTACCCGCCATCCCAGTCCACCCATAACAATTAGAAAAACAAAGACACTATTAACCAGAAAATTCGTTCTATAGTCTTGAAGACTATTAGACCATAAAGAAAAACCTGCATTGTTATATGCAGATATGCTGTGAAAAATCGAAGTCCAAAGTCTTTCCCAATTATTTTGAATATCTACAAATCCAAATGAATATAAAACTATTGCGCCAAAAGAAATGATACAAGTTGCAGTAATAGCAATGCTTTGAAAAGTTCTACCAATTCCTCCAACTCCAAATTCATCTAAAGTTTTTCCTTTGTCTAATCTTGTTCTAAGCTTTGTCCCCTTTACAACGAAACCTTGTAAAAATGTCGTGATAGCCATTAATCCTAGACCACCAGATAAAAGCATAAAAGCCAGAAAAACTTGGCCAAAGAAATTTAAATCGACACCAATATCAATTATGGTTAGGCCAGTAACGGTTATAGCAGAAGTAGATGTAAAAAATGCTTCCCATAAACCCACCTTTGAAGATGAACATAAAGGAGAACTTAAAATTAAAGTCCCAAAAAAAATAATGAATAATCCTGTGACAATGGTAAATTGAGGTACAGATAATTTTCTGTAAACATCTTTTAAACTGTATAAATTACTCTTAAATTTCACTTTATTTATAAAAATTTAAAATTATTAATGCTGGCACTGTAAATGACATTATAAGTGTTAATCCAGCTCCGTATTTTGCAATATCAAAAAATCTATATCTTCCAGGGCCGAAAACCATTAAATTTGTTTGATAACCCATTGGAGTCAAGAAAGACTGACTTGCTCCGAATAAAACAAGCATTATTAAAGCATTAGGAGAAATCCCTAAAACATTTGAAAATTCAATCGCGACAGGCAAAATCAAAGCAACAGAAGCAGCATTACTAATAAATTGAGTAAGGATAAGGGTCGATACAAAAATTAAGACTAGTGCAAAATAAAGAGGCATTCCATTAAGAGCAAAATTGAGATTAACTGCTATTAAATCTGCTAATCCTGTTACTTGCATAGCTACACTAAAACTTGATAATGAACCAAGCAATAAAATAACGTCTAACCTAATTGATTTTTGTATTTCTGCAGGTCGTAAACATCCAAAAGCGACCATTGCAATAACTGCTAAAAGAACTGACCCTACTAATGGAATATTGATAACCGAAGGCAAAACCACCATTCCTATAGCAATTGCAATAGATATAGGTTTTTTTATCAAAAAAGGTAAATCATCTTCAAATTGATCTAGAATTAGCAAATCATTACTGGCTTGCAAACCCCTTATTGAATCTAACGGCGCTTGTAATAATAAAACATCCCCGGCCCTTAAAACAGCTTGTCCTAACCTTTCCTGAACAGTTTGCTGACCTCTTCTGAGTGCCAAAACTGTTGCATTGTGGCGCTGCCTAAATCTTAATTCTCTCAAACTTGCGCCAGCAAGGGTTGAGCCTGCTGGCAATAAGGCTTCAAAAGTTTTTGTACCTTCATCATCTGAGAAAACATTAGCTCCGTCGAAAGATGTTTTATTTTCTCCTAACAGAATGGTGTGTTCTTGCTGCAGTCTAAATAAGTCTGCCCTTGTTACACGAATTATTAATCTATCATCTGGTTCAATCTTTCTATCAGCCAAAGGAGGAAGAATAACTTTTCCATTTCGTTGCAATTCCAGAACATCAACGTCAAATCGTCTTTGCAATCTACTATTTCTGACAGATTGTCCAACTAATTCTGAAGTAGAAGGAATAGTGACTTCAGTAAAGTAAATATTCATATCCCCATTTTTAATAAACTCCTTATCTCTCCCTCTATCTGGCAAAAGCATGTCAGAAACAAGAATCATATAGGTTGTGCCTATAAGCCACACGGGAATTCCAATTGACGTCAAACTAAATAATTCCAAAGCTCCATAACCTAATTGTTGACTAATATCACTTACAAGAAGATTGACTGAGCTACCTAATAATGTCAGAGTTCCACCTAGTAAAGTAGCAAAAGAAAGAGGTAATAAAACTTTTGATGGTGATATATTTCTCCGCTCACACCAACCTTCAATTAAAGGTAATAAAGATGCTACTACTGGAGTATTAGGTACAATTCCAGATATTGGAGCAATCAAAAAAGCTATTAAAGAAATTAATTTTCTTGGAGTTCTAATACTTTCAGAAGAAATCAGTTCTCTTACTCTGTCTAAGGCACCACTTTTAAATAATGCAGAAGAAACTGCAAATAAACCCATAAGGGTAATTAAGGATGGGCTCCCAAATCCAGCTAAAGCTTTTTCAGGAGAAAGAACCCCTGTAGCTATAAATATTCCAACACACAACAAACCAGTCAATTCTGGTGCAATAGTATTTTTGATAAACAAAATTATTGACATTATTAAAACAACTACCGTTATAAACGCATGAAAATTATTACTAACTTCTGCAATTAAATTCATATGAAACTTATTTCACTCAATATACCCAAAAACAATATTTCAAAAAAGTTTAATTGGAATTATCTTTTTTAAGAAACTTTTTAAAAATAGATTTTTTTTGGAATATCCATGACGATGCAGATTTTAAGCTTTCCGTAATATCAGGCAACTTAGAAGCATATATAAGTCTTCTTGCTTCAAAAGCCAATTTACCAGATAAAGTAATGCCAAGCCCAGAAATTGAAGCTTCGCCTATTCCTAAGCTAATCATTTCACCATTGTCTTGAAACTCAAAAGGTAAAGGATCCTTTCCTTGAATTAATAGTTCTAGATTTTTAGCAAGATGATTTCCTTCCTGCATAGCAACCTGAGCAGTTATGGGTAAATCCTCCATTCCTTCAACAATTGAAATATCTCCAATAGCAAAACAATTGTTATTATTTTCAAGTTGAAATTTATTATTCACTAAAATTCTGCCAAATTTTTTGGCAATTTCATCAGTTTCCAAATAAGACAAATTAGGTTTAACTCCTGCAGTCCAAATAACAATATCTTTATCCAAAGAAGTTATTCCATCCTCGCCACCAATACTAATTTTAGTTTCTGAGACTTCTTTAACCCTAGAATTTAAAAGAACATTGATTTTTCTTTTTTCTAATGCCTTCTCTGCTTGTTCTCGATTAAAAATTTTATTTCTTTTAAGAATTTCATTTGATTTTTCTATTACATTAATTTCAAATTGATCTATAAATATATCTTTAATTTTGCATGCCAATTCGATACCAGAGGGACCACCCCCAACAATGAATAACTTTTTATGAAAAGAAGTTTTTTGTAATTTTATTAAAAAAGATTTTAATTTTTTTAGATCTTGAAAATCATTAAAAAAATAACAATTTTCATCAACACCTTTTATTGAAAAACTATTTGGAATAGATCCTGTACAGATTACAAGATATTGATAACTTAATTTTAATTCATCACTAAATTCAAGAATATTTTCTTTAAAGGAAATCTTGATTAAACAATTTTTTAAAAAAGTTATACCTGCATCAGAAAAAATATTTGCAAATTTTGGCGTAGCTTCCCACATTCTTATTTCTTTACTTAAGACTTCATACATTAAAGGTTTAAATATAAAGTTTGATTCAGAATCAACCACAAGAATCGGTAAAGAAGGATTAAGATTCTTTAAACTCAACGCAAAAGTCATACCTGCAAAACCTGCACCAACTATTACTATTGGTTTTTGTATTGATTTCATTAGCAAAATATTGTTATGCGTAAATGTATTATTAAACTATACGAAGAATTTTCAAATTGAGCGAAATAAAATTAAACTCATAACCAAATTGAAGAATGATTGAAAACATACATAAAGATATTCAACCTAACTTACGGAAATATAGTAAAGAGCTAGTAGATATGAAGCCTCAAGAAATGCTTACATGGGGTTATGAAAAATTTGATAATCAATTTGCTATAACAACAAGTTTTGGAATACAGTCATCCGTCCTCTTAGATATGATCAGCAAATTATGTCTTCAAAAAAAAATCAAAATATTTTGGATTGATACAGGTTACCTACCACCAGAAACATATCATTACGCTGAAAAGCTAATTGAAGATTTATCTTTAGAAGTAGAAGTTCTACAAAGTGAATTATCTCCAGCAAGAATGGAGGCTAAATACGGAAAACTTTGGGAAACAAATAAAGAGACTGATTTGAATAAGTATCATGAATTAAGAAAGATACAACCTTTGGAAAATGGTCTAGAAAAATATAATATTTACTGCTGGGCAAGCGGTGTTAGATCAAGTCAAACAGAAAATAGAAACAAAATGAAATTCTTAGACGTAATTCGTCAAAGACTTTCTTTAAGACCTTTATTAAATTGGACAAATAAAGATATTTTTTATTATATGGAAGAGAATAATTTACCTGACCACCCACTTTTTCTCAAAGGTTATTCAACTGTAGGTGATTGGCATTCAAGCAGTCCAGATGGCATCGAAACACATGGCAGAGATACAAGATTTGGGGGTATTAAACAAGAATGTGGAATACACACTAATAATTAAATTGATCATAAAACAATGGTCTCAGATATAAATTTTTTATTGGTAGGTAATAGTAGGCTTCATTGGGCTAAATATTCTCAAAATCAATCTAAATTCTTCCATACCCAAAAAGATCAAAAAGTTCCCGAAAATATAGATCTTGATAATTTAATTTGGGCTTCTGTAGGAAAATTACCTAATTTTTTGCTGAAAGAAGAAAATGAAATAAAAACTCATGATATTCAATTATCAAATCTCCCTGATTATTTTGGAGTTGATAGAGCTCTTGCTTGTATTGCAGCTTTAAAAATTATTGAAAACCCTTTAAATAAAGATTTGATAATTGCAGATTTTGGAACAATATTATCAATAACAAAATTAAATGCAAATGGTTCTATTCTTGGTGGTCAACTTATTCCAGGTTTTCTAACACAATTAAAATCAATGGAACAAAATTCAAAAAATCTCAAAATTCCCAAAAAATATGAAATTCCTATCAAAGATTTTTTAATTAATACAGAAGAAGCAATCTTAAAAGGTGTAATTAACTCTCTTACTGGAGTTATTAATAATCTATTTATTCCCACAAAGGATATTTTAATAATCTGTGGAGGAGACTCTGAATTCTTTGCAAAATCTCTAAAAACTCAAAAAGAAAATATTATCAATGCTCCTAATTTAGTTATGGAAGGAATGATCATTCACCACCTTTCCATAAAAAGGCTACTTTAATCCAAGATCAGCAATAATATGATCGGCCATTATTGCTGCTTTTACCTTTAAGTAAATTTTTTCGATGTTACCATTTGTATCAATCAAAAACGTATTTCTCATCATTCCCATATATTCTTTTCCCATGAATTTCTTAAGTCCATAGCTATCGTAATCAGAAGAAACTTTAAAAGGTTCAGGATCAGTTAAAAGAATAAAAGGTAAATTAAATTTTTCTATAAACTTCTGATGAGAAGAGGCATTATCTTTACTAATACCAAGTACAACAATATTATTTTTCTGTAGCAAATCCCAATTTTCTTTAAAATTACAGGCTTCCTTAGTGCAGCCTGGAGTATTATCTTTGGGATAAAAATATAGTATTATTTTTTTACCTTTAAAATCTTTAAGAGACACTTCCTTCTCAAAAGAATCTTTTAATTTAAATTCTGGTGCTTTGTCACCTACCTTAAGAGCCATTGAAATTATTAAATGAGTATGAATATAAAATACCAAAAATTTGGTTTTATGAGATTAAAGGTGTACAAGATGTCGTAACGGTAGAGGAAATTAAAACTGCAGAAAAACTTTCAGATTTAAGATCAAAAGTTTTTTTAGAAACAAGAGCTCATATACGAAAATCACTTTCAACTCTTTTTGATTTAGATCCCCTAGAAATTCCAATTAATGCTAATCCTGGAGAACCTCCAAGTTTACCCTCTGGCATGGGAAATATAAGTTTAAGTCATTGTAAAGATGCCATTACTATAGTCTGGCATAAAAGCAAAATAGGGATTGATATCGAGAGAACAGATAGAGATTTTAACCATATAAAATTTGCAGAAAAATATTTTTTTCATACCAATAAATCAAACCATAATAATTATTTGACAAAAAATATGATATTAAATCAATGGTGTGCTGTTGAAGCGGCTATAAAATGGGATCATGGAAAATTAGCTAAAGACATTAACCATTGGCAATTTTTTTTAAAGCCAAAAGAGTTAATTCATAAGAAGAAAAACATACATTTAAATTATTCACAGATTAACTTCCATAATTGGACTATCGCTTTAGCCTACGAAGAAAAAACTTCCTTTAATTCTGAGATTATTTGTTGTTCGAAAAATTTTTAGTTTTCTTTTTTTCTAAGCAGTTCTTCATATTTAGTTTTCTCCCATCCATTACTATTTGGTTCCCATATTTTTAAACCTCTTAAAGATTTAGGAAGATATTCTTGTGGGACCCAATTGCCTTGATAATTATGAGGATTGACATAACTATTAGAGTTATTTTTTAAGTGAAGTGGAACATCAAAAGCATTGGTAGATTTGATTGTTTCAATTGCTTTAAAAATACTTTTCGCACTATTACTTTTTGGAGACAGTGCTAAATACAAAGAAGCTTGCGTTAAAAAATATAATCCCTCTGGGAAACCAACTCTATCAAAAGCAGCGCAACAAGATTGTACAACTACTATGACATTTGGATCCGCTATTCCAATATCTTCACTGGCAGATATAAGTAGTCTTCTAAAAATAAAATTAGGATCTTCACCAGCCTCAAGCATATTCGCAAGCCAGAATAAAGTTGCATCTGGATCAGAACCTCTTATGGACTTGATAAAGGCACTTATTACATCGTAATGATTTTGACCATTTTTATCGTAAACAATATTTTTCTTTTGAATTGCATCCTCTGCTATTGAGAGATTAATGGTGATTTCTTCAGCATCATTTTTAGGAGTTGTTTCTATGGCCATCTCTAGCGCATTGATTAATGTTCTTGCATCACCGCCAGAAAATTTAATTAAATGACTTATTGCATCTTGAGTTAGATAAACCTTTTTTGAATCTTTTTGTTTTAAATAGTGAGTTATGACTTTTTGTATAATTTTCTGCAAATCATTTTCTGCCAAAGAAAGTAATGTAAAAATACGAGACCTACTAACAAGCGCTTTATTAACAGCAAAAAAAGGGTTTTCAGTTGTAGCACCAATAAAAGTTATAGTTCCATTTTCTATTGAAGGTAATAGAGCATCTTGCTGAACTGATGTAAATCTATGAACCTCATCGATAAATAAAATTGTTTTTCTTTTTGAATTTATTAATCTATCTTTTGCATTAGCAATTTCATTTCTTAATTCTTTAACACTTGATAATACTGCATTTAACTTAATTAATTTTGACCGCGTATTAAAGGAAATAATTTCAATTAGAGTAGTTTTCCCAACACCAGGAGGGCCAGAAAAAATAAAATTACTAATCTTATCGTTTAATATTGCACTTCTTAAAAGGGAATTCTCATGCAGGATTGGTTGTTGACCAAAAAAATCTTCCAAATTCTTTGGTCTTAATTTATCTGCCAAAGGTGCATTATTTTCTATTTGAGAATAATTAGTAAATAAATTTTCTGAATGCATATAAATAAAATCAAAAAATCATTACTTTCAATTCTATGTAATTACTGTAGGAGTTTCCATTTGAGTAAGTTGTGAAATGTTTAATAAAGCATCTAAATCATTTATTAGAGGTTTCAAAGCGACCTGAGGATTTAACGAAAGATTCTGTTGAGGATTGAAAAATTTCTCAAAGTAAAGTCTTAATGTTGCACCCTTAGTTCCTGTTCCAGAAAGGCGCACAATTACTCGAGAATTATCATCAAGCACCAATCTTAAACCTTGATTTTCACTTATGGAATTATCAACGGGATCTAAATATGAAAAGTTATCTGCAACTTGAACAACATGACCAGCAAAACTAGTTCCTTTTAAATTTTCTAACATAGAAGTTAAATTACCAAAGATTTGATTAGCAATATTTGAAGGAATTGCCTCATAATCATGTCTTGAATAATAATTCCTACCAAATTGTTTCCAATGATTCTGCATCAAATCACTTACCGAACATTTTTTATCAGCTAAAACTTGTAGCCAATACAAAACTGCCCATAATCCATCTTTCTCTCTCACATGATTACTACCTGTTCCAAAACTTTCTTCTCCACATAAAGTAATTAAATTGGAATCTAAAAGATTTCCAAAAAACTTCCAGCCAGTAGGTGTCTCAAAACAGGGTATATTTAATGCTCGAGCAACATTATCAACCGCTGAGCTTGTTGGCATTGATCGTGCTACACCTGTAATACCATCTTTATAACCAGGGACACATTTGGTGTTAGCAGTGATAACTGCAAGACTATCACTAGGATTTACAAAACATGCACTTCCTAAAATCATATTCCTATCTCCATCTCCATCGCAGGCAGCACCAAAACTATAAGATTTTTTATTTAATAACAAATCAGCTAAATGGGATGCGTAAGTAAGATTAGGATCAGGATGTAAGCCTCCAAAATCTTTTAACGGGTTACCATTCATGACACAATCATTTGCAAGACCCATTTTTTTAACAAAAATGTTTTTTGCGTATGGGCCTGTAACCGCATTCATTGCGTCAAAGATTAACGAGAAGTCTTTTTTTAAAAAATCACTAATTTGATCAAAATCAAAAATTTTCTCCATCAAATTAGAATAATCTTTTAATCCATCAATTATTTCTAGGGTAGTTTCTCCGTAAGAATAAGTTCCATATTTACTAAAATCAGGTAATTGAATTTTACAAATTTTATAACTAGTTAGTAATTGTGAAGCCTTGAAAATCTTATTAGTAATTATCTCAGGAGCTGGGCCACCATTAGAAATATTCAATTTCACTCCAAAGTCGCCATCAATCCCACCAGGATTATGACTTGCAGAAAGAATAATTCCACCAATAGCGTTTTCTTTTCTAATTAAATGTGATGTAGCAGGTGTAGATAATAAACCGTATTTTGGAACAATAATCTTTTTAACTTTATGAGCAACGCATATTTGGACAATTTTTTCTATTGCTTCAATATTGCCATATCTGCCATCACCACCAACTACTAATGTTGAACCTTTTAAATCTTCCAATGATTGTAAGATTGCTTCAATAAAAATTTCTAGATAATGTTCTTCCTGAAACTTTAAAGTACTTTTTCTTAAACCAGAAGTTCCTGGTTTTTGATCTAAAAAAGGAGAATTTATATTAATTACATTAAATTGGGTCATATTTTCAAGAAACTTCCAAAAATCTAACTAAATTAATGAGGCATTTCGGAAGTTCTTAACATAGCGATAAACCATAATGAAGAAATTAATAATGCACTAAGAATTCCATAGTTAACACCAAATTTAGAAATTGTAATTGGAACTATTAGTGGAAAAGTTAATGCTCCAAACAAGGGAGTAAAAGCTACAATTTTTTTCAGCATTAATTTAAATAATTAAAACCATTCTGTCTCAGCATTATCTTTTTCGTTAGTATCGTCAAATGGTGTAGTTCTATCGAATTTCATTGATATACTTTTTTCTTGCTCACCAGATACATCAACAGCTTTGATATCGTATTTTTGAGCACCATCTCTAAATGGAACTTGAATTTTAAAAGTACCATCAGCTGCAAGAGGTACATCTTGTCCACCTATTGTCAGTTTTGCAGAAGGCTCTGTTGCTCCGTAAACAATTAATTCAGCATCAGCAACGAGCCAAAAAGATCTATTTTTAACAACTCCACTTCCAGAATCGTTCAAACCTGATGACCATTTACCAGCGCCGGAATCTGTTAAATTATCATTGAGGTTTGTTGAATTAACGTTTTCAATATATTCTTCAGAACCAACTTTTCTTCTGAGAGGAATGTTAGTTGCTGCTTGATATAATCTTTCATGCATACCATTTTGTTCTGAAACATGAGGATTTGAAATATCTGGAATTGACTCAGAGGTAGAATCCAAATTAAAAGGTACAAATTTATCTAGAATTTGTTCAGAAGGATGAAACCCAGGAACACGACTTATCGAAGAGAATGCCAATGACATCCAGTTAAAACCATATTTATAACCTAATTCAACTTTATAGTCCCTATCAGAAAGTGGGATTGGCAAGTACCACTCAGTACTAAAACTATCAACAGCTATCTCTCTTAGTGTTCCTTGATTCAAATTACTTCCTTGAGAACCAGATGCGTCAAACAATCGTAAGCATAATTTATTAGCGCCCAAGGATTGTGCTTTTTCTCTATCAGCATCTGAAATTTGCCAGAAAACATAAGCCCAATCTGGATCTCGAGGTAGGAAAACTACATTAGTTTTGACTTCTTCATTGATATTAGGAGTATTAGACTCAAAAGTTTCTTCAAATTCTGACTCTGGTGAGCTGATATTTTTTTTATTAGAAGATTTTTCCTGATATTTAATTATTAAGTCAACTAAAACAGCCTTTGTTTTACGGCTGTATAGTGGTACTGATAATTTACTTGCTTCTTGACGTAATTGTCTGAGGGTAAGTGAGAGTAATTGATCTTTATTCATGATCCCTTCAGGCACTTTAAAATCTCCGTTTTTGTTTGGGATCAGTATGTTCTTTTTTTTTGTAAATTGTGTGTCTTTTTGCCCTGTCGTCAGGATCCTCTGACTACTCAAAAATTCTCACAATAAACATTTATCTTCAAAACAATTGGTATCAATACAATTAATAAATTTTCAAGTTTTTTTTTTGGTAAATTAATTTTCTTTTTTTTTAAATTTTATTACCTGAATTTGTTAACGACTCAACAAAAATATATTTTTTCTTCGGGATCAATTTGAAGGTGCTCTAGCTTTGTTCAACTAGAAGTACTAGATCATTAATCTCTAAATCATTAATATTTTTACCTATTTTTTTTGAAAAAGTACTTAATTTTTTTGAAGTAGATTTTAATTGATAATAAAAAAGATCACTAAATTTTTTATCATCAAATTTTTTGGATTGATTATCACACCATTCTTTCAAGAGATTTTTATTCTGATATTCAAAACTATTGTCTATGTTAATAATTTTTAAAATATGGAGGCAATGAGCAAGAATCCTTAAATGATGTTTCTGCATTATTGGTAATTCTAGATTATCAATTTCTTTAATTGTTTGAATGTTTAAAGGGTTTGAGAATGGATCAAGATTATTAGACATTAATTTTTAGTTTTAATAAAGGAAAAAACTCAATATTGGGGGTATCTTTAGTTAAAGTATATAAAGCTAATTGTAATGGGTTATTTTTGGAAAACATGGTTAACGAAAATTTAGTTAAAGATGTAGTAAAGGAGCCTTACAAATATGGTTTTGTTACAGATATTGAAACTGAAAAAATTTCAAAGGGGTTGAATGAAGATATAGTTAGACTTATTTCACAAAAAAAAGAAGAACCAAAATACCTCCTTGATTTTAGATTAAAAGCTTTTAAAAAATGGCAAAAGATGGATGAACCTGATTGGGCAGGATTGGGATACAAACAAATCGATTATCAAGATATTATTTATTATTCTGCTCCCAAACAAAAAGAAAAAATTTCTAGTTTAGATGAAGTTGATCCCAAACTTCTTGAGACATTTGACAAATTGGGAATACCTCTTACCGAGCAGAAAAAACTCACAAATGTAGCAGTAGATGCAGTTTTTGATAGTGTTTCTATAGCTACAACATTTAGAGAGGAACTGGCTAAACATGGGGTTATATTTTGCTCAATTAGTGAAGCAGTAAAAAATCATTCCGATTTAATTGAGAAATATTTAGGTACAGTAGTTCCTGCTAGTGATAATTATTTTGCAGCACTAAATTCTGCTGTTTTTAGTGATGGTTCTTTTGTTTATATCCCAAAAGGTGTTACATGTCCTATGGACCTATCTTCCTACTTCAGAATTAATAGTGGAGATACTGGACAATTCGAGAGAACACTAATCATTGCTGAAGAATCTAGTTCTGTAAGTTATCTAGAAGGCTGTACAGCGCCAATGTTTGATACAAATACCTTACATGCCGCAGTTGTGGAACTCATAGCTCTAGACGATGCCTCAATAAAATATTCAACAGTGCAAAATTGGTATGCTGGAGATGAGGAAGGAGTTGGCGGAATTTTTAATTTTGTCACCAAGAGAGGAAAATGTTTAGGAAAGAGAAGTAAAATTAGTTGGTCTCAAGTTGAAACAGGGTCTTCAATTACATGGAAATATCCTAGCTGTCTCCTTTTAGGGGAGGAATCTGTAGGGGAATTTTATTCAGTAGCACTTACCAATAATCTTCAGCAAGCAGATACCGGCACAAAAATGATCCATATTGGCCCCAAAACCAAGTCAACTATTGTTAGCAAAGGTATAAGTGCAGGTAATTCAATCAATAGCTATAGAGGCCTTGTCAAAATGGGAAGAAAAGCTGCAGGATCAAGAAATTACAGTCAATGTGATTCAATGTTAATTGGGGATCAAGCTTCTGCAAATACATTCCCTTATATCAAATCTCAACAACCCAATTCTGAAATTGAGCATGAAGCAAGTACATGTAGAATCTCTGAAGATCAACTTTTTTATCTCCAAAGCAGAGGTATAGAATTTGAGGAGGCGGTATCTATGATGGTCAGTGGTTTCTGCAGAGATGTATTTAATCAATTACCTATGGAATTTGCTTCTGAAGCTGATAAGTTACTAGCACTTAAACTCGAGGGATCAGTAGGTTAATTAATCAATTTCTAAACTGATATGCAAAGTCAAATGAAAGAATCAGATCCAATATTAAAAATTGAAAATCTCTTTGCATCTACTGATAATCTTACAATTTTGAAGGGGGTCTCACTAACTGTCTATCCTGGAGAAATCCATGCCATTATGGGGAGAAATGGATGTGGCAAAAGTACTCTTTCGAAAATCATTGCAGGACACCCCTCGTATAATATTACAAATGGTGACATAAAATTTTCAGGTGAAAATATCAATTCTCTTGAACCTGAAGAAAGATCTCAATCAGGAATTTTCCTTGGTTTCCAATATCCAATAGAAATTCCAGGGGTTAGTAATCTTGAGTTTCTTAGAGTTTCCACGAATGCTAGAAGAAAATACCTTAAAAAAGAAGAATTGGATACTTTTGATTTTGAGGAATTAGTTAAAGAAAAGTTAGAACTTGTCAAAATGGATCATGCATTCTTATCAAGGAGTGTAAATCAAGGATTTTCTGGAGGTGAAAAGAAAAGAAATGAAATTTTACAAATGGCTTTACTTGAGCCCAAGATAGCGATATTAGATGAGACCGATTCTGGGCTAGATATTGATGCTCTAAGAATAGTTGCATCAGGAATTAAAAAAATATCTAATGCACAAACTGGCATTATATTAATTACTCACTACCAAAGATTACTTGATGAAATTGAACCAGATTATGTCCACGTTATGGCAGACGGACAAATCATAAAAACTGGTGGCAGTGATCTTGCTTTGGAGCTTGAAAAAAAAGGTTATGAATGGACTGATAACTTTGTAAAAGAGACTTAAATAAATGGAAATTATTGAAAAAATAAAAACTAATAAATTAACTGACAAACAAACAGAAATACAAAAAATCTGTCTGCATAAATTACAATCAAGTCCACTCCCCAATCCTAAAAGTGAATTGTGGAGACTTTCAAATAAATCAAAATTTTCAAACTTTTTAAACTACTCTGTTAATGAAAAACATCCAAAATCTGATATACCCTTTCCAGAAAATTCTCAGAATACTATTCGATTAATAATTGGTGAGACTTGCCAAATTAAATTAATAAAAGAAAATTATTCAATACAGCAATTAAGTGAGAATGAATTAAATAAATATATCAAAGAACAGATAGCTTGTTTTGATCAAAACGAAAATTGGAGTGACCTACTTAATCTGTCTTTAAGTTCTACGAAGAATTTCGTGGGATTAAAAATAAATGGATCAAAAATCCCTCCTATTGAAATTTTTAGCCATGCATCAACTAATTCTTTCAACGCAAAAACCCTGATAATATTTTTGGAAAAGAATTGCGATATTGAATTATTGCAGGTAAATCTCGGAAAAGAAAACTCCTCATTATCTCAGTCAACGTTTTTTTTATTAAAAGAAAATAGTTCCGTAAATCATGGTGTTGTTTCTTACGGTGAAAACAGATCAAATTTACTAAATTCTCTCAATGTAATTCAACAAAACAATAGCGAATACAACTTAGGTGCCTTACATTTCAAATTCAATTATGCAAGATTCGAAATTAGTATTAAACAATCTGCAGGAAACGCTAAAACCAATATCAAAGGTATGCAATTAACCAAAAAAGATGAACAAATTTCTACTTATACAAAAATAGACTTTAATGGTCCAAATGGATTTCTAGATCAAATCAACAAATCACTTGCTGACGATAAATCACATGCAATATTTGAAGGTTCAATAATAGTACCGAAAATTGCCCAGAAAACTGATGCTTCCCAATTAAGTAGAAATTTACTTTTATCAAATCTCGCACAAATAGATACCAAACCTCAATTAGAAATAATTGCTGATGATGTCAAATGCAAACATGGAGCTACAATTTCGCAACTTAATGAAGAAGAACTTTTTTATATGCGAACAAGAGGGATCACATTACCAGAAGCAAGTAAGCTACAATTAAGTTCTTACTTCAAAGAAATAATTTCATTTATTCCCGTTACAAAAGATAGATGGGATTTGCTTGATAAACTTTTAAATGCGAATTAATGGAAACGATACAAAATTTTCCTGAAATAACTAAGAAAGACTTTCCTCTTTTAAATAAGAACTTCAAAAGTAATGAGCAAATCATTTATTTAGACCATGCTGCAACCACTCAAAAACCAATACAAGTCTTAAAAAAAATTGATGAATATTATAGAAACTTTAATGCTAATGTACATAGAGGCGCCCATCAATTAAGTGCTAAAGCAACAGAAGAATTTGAAAATGCAAGATATTTAATAAGCAAATATATAAAAGCGAATTCAGCAAACGAAATTATTTTCACAAGAAATGCTACTGAAGCAATCAATCTAGCGGCTAGATCATGGGGGGAATCTTCATTAAAAGAAAACGATGAAATTCTCTTATCAATAATGGAGCATCATAGCAATATTGTTCCATGGCAAATGGTTGCAGCAAAAAATAAATGCAAATTAAAATTTATAGGTATAGATAAAGATGGGAAATTAGATATAAATGATTTTAAATCAAAACTAACATCTAGAACTAAGCTTGTTAGCCTCGTACATGTTAGTAATACTCTAGGTTGCTGTAATCCAATCAAAGAGATAACTAAATTAGCTAAAGAAAAAGGATCTTTAGTATTAATAGACGCATGTCAAAGTTTGGCCCATCAAAAACTGGATGTAAGTGATATTGATATAGATTTTTTAGCGGGATCAGGACATAAACTTTGCGGTCCAACAGGCATTGGTTTCCTCTGGTCAAGAAAAGAAATCCTAGAAAAAATTCCTCCTCTATTTGGAGGTGGCGAAATGATTCAAGATGTTTTTGAAGAGACAAGTACTTGGGCAGAGCTACCACATAAATTTGAAGCTGGAACTCCAGCCATTGCAGAAGCAATAGGTCTAGCAGAAGCAATTAATTATATAAACACTATTGGATTGAATGAAATTCATGAATATGAAAAAAATATTACTAAATATTTATTTGAAAAATTAAATCAAATAGAAAATGTTGAAATTATAGGTCCATCGCCGGAGATAGATCCAGAAAGAGCATCACTTGCCACCTTTTATATAAAAAATATACATTCAAACGATATTGCTGAAATTCTTGATTCAAAAGGAATTTGCATCAGAAGTGGGCATCATTGCTGCCAACCTCTTCACAGATATATTGGAATTAAATCAACGGCTAGAATTAGCATGAATTTCACAACAAATAAGGAAGAAATAGATATATTTATAGAGAAATTAAAAGATACTATTGATTTTCTAAAAATCAATTCTTAAATATTCAAAGCATTTTTTAAAAATTCCTGAGATTTTTGCATTACGACTTCTTTATTTTCAATATTTTTAAACCCATGCCCTTCATTTTCAAAAAAAATAACTTCTGAATATTTATTATTTTGAAGCAAAATTTCTTGAATTTTTAAAGTTTGTTTGTACGAAATAACTGTATCTTTTTTTCCATGAAACAATAAGATAGGTTTTTTTATTTTGTTAATGTGATTTATTGGCGATCTATTTATATAATTCTCATGATTTTTTTCATAATTTCCTACCAAAGAATTTAAATAATCTTTTTCAAACCTATGAGTGTTGTAATGCATATCCTTCAAATCAATAACAGGATATTTACAAATTGCAGCTGTAAATATAGACCCATATAATAGACAATTCAGGGCAGTTAACCCACCAGCACTATTACCAAAAATTACTACTTTCTCACTATCAACTAGATCTGATTTGATTAATTCAAGAGCTAGTGCTTTGCAATCATAAGAATCAACAATACCCCATTTATGATGCAATCTATCTCTATATGCCTTACCAAATCCTGATGATCCTCCATAATTTACTTCAGCAACAAAAAATCCCTTCGAAGACCAATATTGAACTTCAGAATTATAAGATCCATCAAAAAATGAAGTTGGTCCACTATGCGCTCTAACAAGAAGTGGTGGCTTTCTGAAATTATCAACAAATGGTCTATAAAGAAAAGAATGAGTAATTTTATCTTCAAAACCTTTAAACCAAAATGTTTCAGGTTTGGAAGAATCTTTTATATGATCAATATATATCTGCTCAGAAAAATTTGATGAAACTTTGTTTGCAAAATCAATTTCAACCACAATTCCCAAAAAATCAGATCCATATCCTTTTAAAAAAACTTTATTCCGAAAAACACTGAAATCACTTATTGAGGTAAAAGGAGTAGAAAATTCTTTAACTAATTCAAGATCTTTATATTGTTCCAGTATTAAACTATTCTCTTTTTTTGCTAAACAAAATAAATTTTTTTTATCCCCTGAAAAGAATGATATTCCCGAGACCCATTGCGGTACTCCATATTCAATCAAATTTCTCTCATATCTTTTTTTAATAAAAATATTCTCGATTTCACTAACATCTAAAAACAATAAGTTCCACCATCCAGAACTATCTTCAGAGCATACTAAAAGTGTTTCACTGATCCAATAGGGTTGAAAAAAAGAAACGTTTTTTTTGGCATTGATAATCTTATTTGAGAATTTTTTTAATTTTTTTATCTCTCCATCTAATTCTATTTGAGCAAAAAATAAATCATTTTTCTCCCAGGGCATGTATGGAGAGTCCCATTCGATCCAAGAAAGTAAGTTAGCAGAATTATTAGAAGATAATTCTCCAGCGAAATTTTTAAATTTTTTTATTTGATGAATATCTTGTTTAGTTTTTTTTAGGTTTAAAGAAAATAAATAATCTCTATTATTTATTTCACAAATTCCATACAAAAAACAATTTTGAGTAATAACAAATGAAGAATCGAAATTTCCCTGAATTGATTTAGATAGTTGTCTAGGTTCTTGAACTGAATCAAGATACTTATTTTGACCTCTATCATTTGATGATACTTCTTTAAAAATTTGAAACCATACTGCGTTTGTTAACTGATCAATCCATATCAAATAAAAATTATTTTTAAAATCTATACATCTATAAGATTTACCACCATATCCGTGAAAATTATTTTTAATTTTATATTTTTTACTAGTTAATTTTTGAGGCAATGCATCTTTGAAATTAAATGGTCTTGCATAAATAGCATTTTCATTTTGACCTTCAGCCACAACATCAATCCAAAAGATGGTATCCCTAACAATGGTTAATTCCTTAAAAGCCTTATTTCTAGAAGCATTTTTCCTAACTTTTAACTTATCATTATTACTCATTTAAAAAACTATAAAGAAAGTAAATTAAAGTGCTAGTATTTTTATAGCTAAACTCTTTACTAGAAACTTTTTTAAAGTGGCAAACCATTTTTCACAACTTGCAAAAAAGTCAAGAACAAATGGGGACTCGGAAAAAATTGCAAAAGAACAAACAGGTAATCCATCCCTAAACATTTATAAACTTGGTGATGATGTATTAAGACAAAATTCCAAAAGAATAACTAAGGTTGATGAATCAATTAGAAAACTCGCTAGAGAAATGCTTCAAAGCATGTATGCAGCTAAAGGAATTGGTCTTGCAGCACCTCAAATTGGAATTAACAAAGAGCTTCTTGTCATAGATATAAATTTTGAAGATTCAGCAGCAGAACCTTTAATATTAATCAATCCAGAAATTGCAGACTATGGAACAACCCTCAATTCATACGAAGAAGGCTGCTTGAGCATACCTGGTGTCTATTTGAATGTAGTGAGACCATCAACTATAAAATTAAAATTTAGAGATGAAATGGGTAGACCACGTAAAATGAAAGCAGATGGACTTCTTGCAAGGTGTATTCAACACGAAATGGATCACTTAAATGGAATATTATTTGTTGATAGAGTTACATCAAAAGAGGATTTAAACAAAGAACTCTTTAAAGAAGGGTTTAACGAAAAAGACGTTATTTCTATTAATTAATTTAATGACTGAAACTACAATATTTCAAAAAATAATTAATAAAGAAATTCCCTGTGAAAAGCTTTATGAAGACGAGTTTTGTATTGCTTTTAATGATATTCAGGCGCAAGCTCCAGTACATTTTTTAGTGATTCCCAAAAAGCCAATTATCAGTTTATTAGAATGTATTGAAGAAGATGCAAATTTATTAGGGCATTTACTATTTGTGGGTAGCAAATTAGCTAAATCAAAAAATTTAACTAATTGGAGAACAATAATTAATACTGGAGCAGAATCAGGACAAACAGTTTTTCATTTGCATATTCATTTTTTATCTGGAAGAAAAATGAATTGGCCTCCAGGTTAAAACTCTCGAAAGAAATGTTTATGGGTTATAAATAAATAAAAAGCAAAATGAATACACCAGATTCAATAAATACACGATCCAAAAATTTGTTAAATTTAATCTCAAAAAATTGGGAAGAATTAGATGATTCACTCAAAACTAAGTTAATAAAACTTTGGAGCATTTTAACTTATAAATGGCAATTACAAATTTTATTTAACTTACCTTTTCTTCTATGGTGGGCATTAGATAAATCTTTTACAAAAATTCATAAGTTTGATGCCGCAATCTTGAATTACTTAAATTTACCTGACTGGGCACTTTCATTTATCGGCTTTGGTCAATAGACTTCTAAAAGATACAATTTATTTTATAGAACTTGTAGAGAAATGAATAAAGCTGTTAAAAATAAATCCAAAATACTGTATCAATTACAAAAATTAAGGAAGTTATCACAGCCATTTTTTCTCCCAATAGATCAATGTAATGGATTTCAATTCATATGGCTTTTGATATCGCTTTTATTTTGTGTTGGTGGAGTAGTACTTGTTGTTCTTACAGGAATAATAAGTTTTTTTGAAAGCTTTCAACCAATTTTTCTAGAAAAATATTTCGGAGGTGTAGTAAGTACTGTCAATTTAATTTGGGGTGGTAGCTGGGGATTACTTTTCTCTACATTATTTTTAATTGGATCAGGAAGTTTTTTTAGCTTAAGGCGTCAATTGAAAAACCGTAAGTGGTTACATTGGTTATTCTTAGCAATAATTGTATTAATGCTTTTAGCTGTGAACGGAATAAACGCAGGAATAGGATTTATAGCAAGAGATTTAACAAATGCTTTGGTAGAAAAACAAGAAGATGGATTTTATCGGATCTTAGGGATTTATGCTTGTTGTTTCGCTGTGGCCCTACCAATACGTGTTTCCCAAATATTTTTTACTTATAAATTAGGAATAATTTGGAGAGAATGGCTTTCAAAAAGTTTGGTCAAAGATTATATGACTAATAAAGCTTATTACCAATTAAATCCCAATGATGAAGAACAAACTGATGTAGATAATCCTGATCAAAGAATCACAGATGATACCCGGGCTTTTACAGGGCAAAGTCTGTCTTTTACATTAGGTATTTTTGATGCACTACTAACATTTTCACTTAATATTCTTATTTTATGGAGTATTAGCACAACACTTACTTTTTCTTTATTTGGTTACGCTACTTTTGCAACTTCTATCCTTTTAATTGCTGGTAAAAATCTGGTAAAAATAGACTTTGATCAACTCAGATACGAAGCTGATTTTCGATATGGCTTAGTACACATTAGAGATAATGCTGAATCAATAGCCTTTTACTCTGGTGAGAGTCCTGAACAAAGTGAAACTGAAAGACGATTAGGAGAAGTGGTTAGAAACTTCAATCTACTGATTATATGGAGAGTAATAATTGACGTCATGAGGAGATCCATTAATTATGCTGGGAATTTCTTTCCATACTTAATAATGGCAATTCCTTACTTTAGAGGTGATATTGATTATGGACGCTTTATTCAAGCAAGCTTTGCATTTGGAATGGTAGAAGGTTCGCTATTTTTCATTGTTAATCAAATAGAAGAGCTTGCAAAATTTACTGCTGGGATCGGCAGATTAGAAGGATTCCAATCCAAAGTCGAATCCATTAGTCAAACTAATCCTACGAGCAATCAAAAAGTCATTTCAGATTATCCGTCAATTCTCATTAATAATGCTGACCTTTGCCCACCAGGATCAAATAAAACAATAATTAAAAATTTAAATTTAAGCATCGACAATAATCAATCACTTTTGGTTGTAGGACCTTCTGGATGTGGAAAAACATCTTTACTAAGGATGATTAGTGGTTTATGGGAACCCGACGATGGAGTAATAAAAAAACCAAAAATTGGAGAATTATTGTTCATACCTCAAAAACCTTATATGTTGCTTGGTTCTTTACGAGAACAATTATGTTATCCCACAGAAGTTAAGAAATTTAGTGATGAACATCTTACTTCTGTACTTCATGAAGTGAATTTAAAAACCTTAGTGGATCGTTATCCTAATCTTGATATCAAACAAGATTGGCCAAGAATTCTGTCTTTAGGCGAACAACAAAGATTAGCTTTTGCAAGGCTTTTACTAAATTCTCCAAGATTTGCAGTACTCGATGAGGCAACTAGTGCATTAGATATTGAGACTGAAAAAAAACTATATGGTTTACTTAAGGAACGAGAACTTTCGCTTATTAGTGTTGGACATAGACCTAGCTTAAAAGATTTTCATGAAAATATTTTAGAATTAAATGGTCAAGGAGACTGGAAATTATTGACTTCTGATAAGTATAATTTTAAGGATTAGCAAAAAAAAATGAATTCTAAAAAAGAACAAACTAACTCAGAAGTCACAAACTTAGAGACTGATAGTTTTACAGAAGAGCAGAAAAATGAAAATTACATCAATGAACTAACTGGAGATAATAAACTTGATGAAAAATCAATACTTGTAGAAGATGAATATAAATTTGGATGGAGTAGTTATTCGGAAATAACTAATGGAAGATTCGCAATGATAGGATTCCTAGCAATAATATTTATTGAATTATTTAGTCAGCAACCATTTCTAAAATGGGCAGGCATCTTATAAATTAATCGTCAAATCTAGAACTGTTATCTCTAGGTTTCTTTTTGTTTGTTCCAACTGTGTATCTACTATTTTGATTTTTTGAGCTTGATCTAGATGAAGAGTTTACTCTACGAATCTCACGAGGTTTTTTTACTGCATTAGCATCTTTAAATGATGCATCCTCTACTTGCTCTTTTACACTTTGCTGCCTAACAGAAGATCTTGTAGATTTCTTTCTTAACTGGGAGGGATCATCAGAAGAAGAAATGTTATCTTGTCTTGATACTCTCCGATTCATGCTGGGTCTTGACCCTGTTTTAACCTCATTGCGAGATGAGTTTCGTCTCTCACCAAAATTATTTCTTGCGGATTCCTTAATATCTCTATCTTCAGAAGTCTGCCTTCTTCTTATAGGTTTATCATTTTCAAACTGATTTGCTTCTCTTGAAGATGGCCTGCTTCTACTTACAGCAGAAGCAGGGATAGCTCTTGAGACATTCCTTCTGCGAGATCTATCTTCCACATAGTCTTCTTCAAACTCATCTTCTTGAGGTTTAAATCTTCTAGATGGTCTTTCCGATTCTTCAAACCTTTCGTAATCTTCATTAAATCGACTTCTAGAATTTCTCGGCACATCAGGAATAGAATCGTCATCAAAATAAGATGACCTTCTAGCTTGATCAGTAGCAACTCCCCTCAACCGAACACTTTCATATGCAAAAAAAACTGTAGTTCCTGCCAACAAAAACTGACCAAACTGAAGGATAGGATCTAATCTCCAGCCTTGAAAAAATAATATTCCCCCGCACAAAAGTCCTATAGCGGCAAAGAAAACATCATAATCTCTTGCTAACGCGGGTTTAAAAGACCTTAAAAAATAAAGTCCACCTCCACATACCGCAAGAACTATACCAACAATACTGGCCCAATTGAGACTAGCATTGACCACATTCTTTCTCCAAAATTAATGATTTAAAGGGAGATATAAATCACCCCATATATATAGTGTACTTAAAACTTCTACAAAAACTAGCGTCTGCCAGTAGAAGTACGATTAAGAGAGTCTTTTTGACTAACAAAAATTAAAAATGCAGTAGCTGGAATAACGATAAGTAAAGCAGCTGCAATAAAACTCCCTATCATTCCAACTGCGGAATTATTTGCAACTTCAGCAGAAAAATCTGCAGCTAGTAATAAATTTGAAATTTGAAACACTTTTAAATATTTAATTCTCAATTTATAATACGAATTAAATACGATTCCATGGGTTATTTATTAAGATGAATTAAATAATTGTGATTTCCTTGTTTGAAAACCCTCTCCAAATTTTAGATGTTTGTTTAGGAATTGCTCTATCATATTTAACTATAGTTTTTTTAATAAGATTAATTCTTACTTGGTATCCAAAAATTGAATTAAATAAAGGTTTGTGGTTATTAATTTCTATACCTTCAAGCTCTATCCTTAATTTAACCAGAAAATTAATTCCCCCTATAGGAGGAGTTGATGTAGGGCCCGTAATTTGGATTGGAGTTATAAGTTTTTTAAGAGAAATTTTAGTTGGTCAACAAGGGCTTATAAAAATTGCATTACATACTCATATCACCTAGTTATCTTTTAATTAATCCTCAGTAATTTGGTAATAATTCTTCTTCAACATATTTAGTATGTATTTTACCTTCCTTAAATTTAACTTTATTTAGTAAGGTTAAATGAAAATTAATTGTAGTAGGAATTCCAGTTACTGCACATTCATTTAAAGCTCTATTCATACGTTTAATTGCAGTATTACGATCTTTTCCCCAGACTATTAATTTACCAATTAAAGAGTCATAAAATGGTGGTATTTCGTAACCGGTATAAACATGACTATCCACTCTGACTCCCGGGCCACCAGGAGGAAGCCAACCAGTTATTTTTCCAGGTGATGGCCGGAAATTATGAGAAGGATCTTCGGCGTTAATTCTACATTCAATGGCATGACCATTTAAATGTATATCATCTTGATTAAATTCCAAGTTAGAACCGCTGGCGATTTTAATTTGCTCAGCTATTAAGTCAACCCCTGTAACCATTTCTGTGACAGGATGTTCAACTTGAATCCTAGTATTCATTTCCATGAAATAAAAATTATCATCATCATCAACTAAAAATTCAATTGTACCAGCTCCTTCGTAACTAATACTTTTTGCAGCGGCAATGGCTGCATTTCCCATTTTTTTTCTTAGTTCAGTATTAATCGCAGGACTCGGAGACTCTTCCAATAACTTCTGATGTCTTCTTTGAACTGAACAATCTCGCTCTCCTAAATGAACGACATTACCAGACCTATCTGCTAATATTTGAATTTCTACATGTCTTGGCTTCTTTATAAATTTCTCCATGTATAGACCATCATTACCAAAAGCTGCTTCTGCTTCACCTTGAGCCGCTTTAAACATTTTTTCTAGATTCTCAGCTTTTTCAACCAACCTCATACCTCTTCCACCTCCTCCAGCAGTCGCTTTTATAATTACCGGATAGCCAATATCATCTGCCAATTTGTAAGCCTCATTAACATTTGATAACAAGCCTTTACTTCCAGGTACTGTTGGGACCCCTACCGCTTCCATAGTCTCTTTAGCTGTAGACTTATCTCCCATAGATCTAATAGCTTTAGGAGATGGGCCAATAAAAATAATGCCATGATCGTTACACATCTCTGCAAATTTATCATTTTCAGCAAGAAATCCATAACCAGGATGAATAGCATCAACTCCTCTCGATGTAGCAGCAGCAAGTATATTTGGAATATTTAAATAACTCTTATTACTTAACGAGTCCCCAACACACACAGCTTCATCAGCAAGCTGGACGTGCAATGCTTTTTTATCTACTGTGCTATAAACTGCTACTGTTGCTATACCTAATTCTCTACAACTTCTGACAATTCGTAAAGCTATTTCTCCACGATTAGCAATTAAAACTTTTTCAACCATTATGAAAATTAAATTGAAGGAGTGAAAATGACTTAAAATAAAAAATTCTTTGCCAAATATTTAACAAAATTTTTTTAGTAATCAGAGGACATTTTTTACAATACAACCTAGAACGTTATATATGAATAAATATTTGTTTTATGCAATAGAAAGATAATTAATTACATTCAAGAAATCTCTATGGGAACTACATCCTTATTTCAATCAATAATGTATGATATTTTAAAGGTTTAGACAGCCTCCTGTTGCCGAAAACCCTTTGCGGACGTGGCGGAATTGGTAGACGCGCACGTCTAAGGAGCGTGTGGCTTAGGCCTTGCGAGTTCAAGTCTCGCCGTCCGCATTTAATGTATTCTGGTTTAACTGCAATGAAAAAAAAATCACTTGCAGTTGTTATAGTTTCTAATGGTCCTGGCGAATTAGCTACATGGGTAAGACCTGTAGTAGAAGAGCTTTACAAAATAAATAAATCCTTATGTGATAACGATAAACTAGATTTCATTCTTAGGTTAATCCTGGTTCCTTGCCCAAATGCGACTGGTAAAGAATACATAGTTGCAAATTCATGGAATAAATTCGAATTAATTACAAAATCAAACTGTTTTTGGAAATTATTAATAAACCCATGTTCTTTTGCTGATTGGCCCAAAAAAGGCATAGTTATCTTCCTTGGGGGAGATCAATTTTGGAGCATTTTACTAGCTAAAAGATTAGGTTATATAAACATCACGTATGCTGAGTGGATTTCACGATGGCCTCAATGGACAAACGAAATTGCAGCTATGAATAAAAAAGTAAAAGAATTCATCCCTAAAAGACATAAAAATAAATGTCAAGTAATAGGGGATTTAATGGCAGATATCAAAGTAAAAAGTGAAATATCATTAAAAAATAAAGAAAAAAAATACCTTGCATTATTGCCTGGCTCTAAAAAAGCCAAGCTCTCTATTGGAATTCCGTTTTTCTTAGAATTAGCAGATCATATAGCAAGAAAAAATCCAAATATAAATTTTATAATCCCCATTGCGCCAACCACCAATGAGAGTGAATATTTATTCTTCCAAAGTGAGAGAAATCCTATAGCAAAATATTACTCATCAAAAATCAAAACAATTAAAAACATTAAAGACTCCTGTTTTGATTCTGTTATTGAAACATCAAACGATACAAAAATTTATCTAATAAAGAAAAATCCTTGCTATGAAATATTAAAAGAATGTGATCTAGCGATTACAACTGTGGGAGCAAATACTGCAGAATTAGCAGCAATTTCTCTGCCAATGTTAGTTGTTCTACCAACTCAACATTTAAATATGATGAATGCTTGGGATGGTATTTTTGGAGTAATTGGAAAGATTTCATTTATAAATAGATTTCTAACTTTTATAGTTAAATCTTTATACTTAAAAAAAAAGAGATTCTTTGCTTGGCCAAATATTAAAGCAAAGAAATATATTGTCCCAGAAAGGATAGGAAATATTTCGCCTAGAGAAATTGCAAAAGAAGTATTATTTTTAATTAAAAACAAAAATCAGTTAAAAAGTATTAGTGATAATTTGCTTAAAGAAAGAGGGAGTAAAGGTGCTACCGAGAAACTTGCTTATATAATTTTTAATTCATTAAGAAAACTTTCATAATTACCATGGATCATCAATTTCAAAGTTTTCTGATTTTTTATTATCTTTAACTAAATTTTTTTCATCTACTGGTTCAATATCTAAAGTCTCTATTGCATTTTGAATTGGTCTTTTCGATGCCAAATTAGTATTTGGTTTTTGCTTTTGTTTAGGATCAATATTTTTTTCTTTATCTAATTGATTAAAGTTATTGAGATTCTCGTTCTGACTAGAAAAATCATTCTCCATATATAGCTTTTTTCTATTGTTAATTTCTTCAGAAGAATTCTCTATTTCAACATATTCAAGTTCTTCATCGTCTTCATAATCATCTTGCTCGAAAACTTCTTCTTCATATTCTTCAACTAAATTATTTTGTTCTTCGGATTCCAAACCAGAAAGTAACTGATTCTCAACTGGTACAAGATTTGCTGAGTATCCATTTAATTCCCTTTCTTCCCATGAAGAACCTCCCACTCCAAGTTTCTCAAGTAGTCCACTACTTAATTGATTCAATTTCTCTTCAGCTCCTTCATAAACAATAATCCTATCCGTACCACTACTCACTATTTCCTCAACAGGAATTTCCCAAGTACTAAGAACTCCCTCGCCTAAAAGGGGAACACCAACTGCACCCATTACAAGAGAAATCAAATCCCCAGTCTCAATATCAAAAGAAAAACCTAGAACCCTTCCCAAAAGTTGACCAGATTCCGTAATCACCTGACAATTAATTACCTTCCCATATCTTTCTGGAGAAAAACCTTCACTCAATGAATCTAGAGAGTCCACTAATATGACATCTCCAACTTGCTTTATACTTTCTAAGGGCATCCATTTTGGTAAGCCCGGCAAAAATCTTGTAAGTGGATTATCTCTAAGACCCAAAGCAACTACTTCTCTTCTATCAATATCAACAACGACTTCGCCAACTACACCTAAACGTCTCCCAGTATCAGTAGTTATAACTTGTGTTCCCATCAATTCTGACCTTAACCATAAACGTTCGCTAGGAACAGAATTAGGACGATTCTTATTCGCAGATGTGTTAGACAAACTCATAAATACCTTTTTTTCATTCTGACGTATAAATTTAAAAAAGTGTGTTTATGCAGCATTTGGTAACCCAACAACTTGAGTATTAGCACCTCTCGCTTGCGCAACACCAATTGTTCGTTCAGACGCACTTATCATAGGCCTTCTATGACTTACGACTATAAATTGAGCATTTGATGACTGATTAGATATTAATTTGGACAACCTTTCAACATTAATGCCATCTAAAAAGCTATCAACCTCATCCAATGCATAAAAAGGTGAAGGTTTATACTTTTGCAAAGCAAATAAAAAACTTAAAGCCGTTAATGATTTTTCACCACCTGACATAGAGGCCAATCTTCTGACATTTTTTCCCTTAGGATGGGCCACTAAAGTTAAGCCTCCTTCCAAAGGAGAATTAGGATTTTCAAGCTGAAGGAAACCATCTCCATCTGATAAATTGGCAAAAATTTCTCTAAAGTGTTTATCAACTTCTACAAATGCTTGCATAAAAGCCTCTTGACGCATAGTAGATACAGTTTCTATTCTCAGCAATAATTCAGATCTTTCATTAGATAGAATTTCTAATTTTTCACGTAAACCATTTAATCTCTCAATTAATTCTTCTAATTCATCAAGAGCCAACATATTTACAGGTTCTAAGCTTTGTAGTTTTGCATTTATGATCGAGATTTCTGATTGCAAAGATTCAAGACTCTTCCCTTCATATTCTCCAAACTCCGGGGAAGGATTAGGTAGATCTTTTTTATAATTTTCTAATTTTATTTTCTCACTCCTCATCTCTTCCTTAAGAGAATTGATATCCCTTTCAAGATATTCAAGCTTCAATAAAAAGTTATTATATTCTTGCCTTTTATTTGAAATTGAAGAGTTTAATTCATCTCTTTTCCTTCTTAATAAACCTAAATCCTTCTCTAGGGAATTTTTTTGATTATCGAGAACTAAAAGCTCTTTTTGAAATTTATCTCTTTTTTCTATCCATTCACTATGGGAAATTGCAAGTTGTTTGATAGATTCCTGCAAGTTTTTTTCTTGTAATAAAGTTATTTTTAATGAATTATTGATACGCTCTTTATTTAAAGCAAATTGATTTTTTTTATCTAGTAATGTATCCCTCTCCTTAATAAGTAATTCGAGTTTTTTATCAAGATTATTAAAATCGTTATTAAAAGCTATTAATGATGATTTTTGATTTTTTTCATAATTCTCCTTAAGAATGATTTGCAATTGATCAAACTTATCATGATAAGGCTTCAATTCATTTTCTAAACCATCTAGATCCTCTACTAATAAATTATTAAAAATATCAAGTTTATTTAATCTCGATTTAAGATCTTCAATTCTTTTCATGACAACTTCAAGAGAATTTTTATCTACTTCAATTTCTTTATTGAATGAAGCACAATCTTCTATTATTTGACTGCGGTTAAAATTTAATTTATTGAGTTTATTATTTTTTATGATCAAATCATTATTAGACTCTTTTAAAGCTTCTTCGATAACCAATAACCTTTCTTTTATAGGATTAGATTCATCAAGATCATTATTAATTCCAAATCTATAAGCTAAATCTTTATTTAACTTGCTACCTCCTGTAATAGCACCACTTGCTTCTAATAATTCACCGCCTAAAGTAACCAACCTATTTTTTTGTTTAGACAACCTAGCTGAGGCTAAGTCTGAAAAAACCAACGTATCTCCAAAAACATATCTAAAAACATCTGAATAAACTTTATCAAAAGTAATAAGATTTATGGCTTTATCAATAAATCCAGGCTCTCTATTATTTTCAAATCTTGAAATTGCATAATTATTCTTTTGACTTTTAATTCTATTTAAAGGCAAAAAAGTTAATCTTCCCGCTTTCTTCTTTTTAAGAATTTCAATTGCTTTAGCTGCAATATGATCATTGTCAACAACTATTTGTCCGAGTCTATTTCCAGCAGCAATTTCTAATGCATATCTATTTTTCTCACTGACATCGCCAAGTTGAGCTACATAACCATGTATACCATCTAACCCTGCTTCTAAAAGAATTCTAAGAGCGTATGAACCTCTGGTTTCATTTAAAGCTTCCTTTCTACTTTCAAATCTAGATAAATCCTTTTCAAGCCTTAATTGCTCGTCGTTTAGCCTTATTTTAGTTTTATTTAATAAATCAATTTCATTTGTTAAAGAATTAATTTCAGAGCTATTACTTGCCAAGTTATTGTTATTTATTTCAGATGTCTCTTTTTTTATTTGATTTCCCTCTAAAAGTTTCTGCTTTTCTAAAGCTAAAGATTCAATCTGAGAAGATATTGCCTCTTTTTGAATATTATTTTGAATCATTTCTTCTTCAACTTTCCTTTTATTTATTTCTAAAGGATTAATTTTATTTTTTATACTTTCAAGATCAGCATTTAATTTAATACTTTGTTTTGAGAATTCTCCAGATTCTCCAGCTGCATCAGACAGTTTTTTTCTGGATAATTTATGTTTTGATGTAAGATCATCAATCTGCAAGTTCAATTTATTTAAAAAATTATCATCAAAATTTTCTTGTCTCATCTTTTCTGACTCGATGTTCCTCTTAGATATTGCAATTTCATCTCTTTGCTTTTGTAATTTAATGCCCTCTTCTTTATTCAAACTTGATATCCTATCAAGTTCTCTCAAGCTAGAATTAATACTTCCAATATCAGAATTTACTTTTATCAATTTGTCCTCTCCTTTCTCCTTAAGCTCAGCAACCAGAATTTTTAAAGCACCTTCTAAAACTGATATTTCTTTATAAGTAGATTCTTTTTGTTCATTAAATAATATTATATTTTTTTCAATTTCAGTTTGTTTTTTCTCTATAGATTCAACATGCTTAACTTGTTTATCAAAAATAAGAACTTTTTCTAATTCCGTTATTTGAAGAAGTTTTGCCTTTAAATCTTTATATCGTTTAGCTTTTTCACATTCTTTTTCAAGCTTATTTTTACTGGATTGCAATTCATTTTCTAAAATTTCACACCTTTCTTGCCTTTCGAAAACATCATTTAATTTTGCATTAGTTTGTTCTATTCTTGTATCAAAAAGTGCAACTCCTGCTAATTCATCAATAAGATTTCTCCTCTCCTTATTATTCATTGAAACTATCCTTGTTACATCACCTTGCATAACAACATTGCTGCCCTCGGGATCAACACTAATATCTCTTAGTATTCTCTGTATTTCTTGCAAGGTACATTGTTTTCCATCAGAAGTATAAGTCGAAGAATAAGAACCGCCAGGCATAAGCCTTAATTTTCTAGAAACTACCCATTCTTTTTGACCCTTATTAAGAGCAATTTCTTCTTCTTCTAGTTCCAAGGGCTGAAGTTCCTCTCTGGGAGACCAATCTTTAATATTAAATCTTACTGATACAAATGTTTCGGATGACTTACCCTCTTTAACTTTAGAGTTATTTATTAGATCTGGTAATCTTTCTGCCCTCATCCCTCTGCTATTAGCTAAACCTAAACAGAACAAAATTCCATCTAAAATATTACTTTTCCCAGAACCGTTAGGCCCCGTAACCACTGTAAAACCCTCTTCAAGAGGAATTTTTACACTTCCCCCAAAAGATTTAAAATTTTCAAACTCGACCTGATTGATATGTACCAATCTCAAGTCTCAATAGCTAAATAAGAATAACTAATTTGCAAAAATTCTCAATAGTATTATTACGATTATTTATAAATGAATATTAATCATTTATTTTCAATCTACAAGAATTACCCGAAATTTCAAACAAACCATAAAGAAGTTTACCATCCAAGATGAATCGAAAACATCCAGAGTCCAAATTATCGGAAACTTTTTTAGATATTCCGTGATCAACTCTTTTTACGAAGCCTCGATTGTCAGAAAGTTCATGTTCTACCCTAGATAGCCACAAAAGTCTATGATTTGGCTGTTTAAAAATTTCTATAGAAGCCTGATTCAATAAAGGAAGTTTTAAAAATTTCCAAGTTAAACAATCTATTCCATTTTCAACAAGAAAATCATAATGAATATCTAAAGAGTTATCAGAATAAACTTTATGTTCGAGCAAAACCCATTTATTCATTATCTAGTTGATAAATAAATCAAATCTATATTCAAAAAAAAATTGAGATAAGGTATCTTTAATTTAAATTAGTTCCTGTTATTTAATTACTTGCATCAGGGACAAATCTTAAAGCAATGAATAGCAAACTTCCGGCTCCAGCAATAGCTGCCGCTACTAATCCAATATCTGTGGGGATTGTGCGAGATGCAAAAATTAATGATGCAAACGTGATATCCATGATGAAATTTAAACTAATTTAATAAATTCAGTAATAGCTTAACAAAACCTTTTAGCATAACAGAGAAGATAAATAAAATGTAAATAAACTTTTATATGTTTTTCTTCTATCTAAATCGCACAAATCTTTAGATAAGGCTTCCAAATTAGGAAATAGGGTCTAATCTTAAAATAAATAAGTTTAAATAATGGAGACTTACCATCCTCCCAAAGAAGTAGAAGAAAAAGAAGATAACACTGAACTTCCTGATCAAGAAGTTATCTCGGAGAAATGGTTGCTTGAAAAAATTGACAGTTTAATACCTTTAATAAAAGAAAAATGGCCTACTATTGCTCAGCAAACCCTTGAGGCCACAAAAGGAAGTATTGATGATTTAGTTGAAGTAATATCGAGCCATAGTGGAACATCAGCAATTGGAATAAAACGCCAACTATTTGAAATCATTGATTCAATCCGAGAAAACAATTGGGAGATATCGGACAAAATTGAACCTATCGAAAGTCAATTAGAAGAGTTATTAGAGGAACTGAACAATACACTTAGACCAAAAATAGAAAGTCCAATTAGAAAAAAACCAATATTATCTATTGCTATTGCTGCTGGAATTGGTTTACTAATAGGAACTCTCATAAACAGTGGCAGAAAATAATATGGAAAAACAAAAAAATAGAAACTTTGCAAATACTGCATCAAGAATTTCAGCTATCGCAAGTTCAGTGATGGATTTGCATGTAAGAATAGCTCTTCAAGAAGTAGATAGAGAAAAAAGAAGATTAATTAGTGGTGGAATATTTTTGGCAATTGGAAGTACATTACTATTATTAGTCCTAATTTGCATCCATATTATTTTTTATCTTTTTCTAAGAAACTATAATAATTGGAATACTGAATATAATTTATTACTCATAATATTTATCGATTTATTTCTTGCCGGTTTAAGTTTGAAGCTTGGAGGAAAATTAGCCAAAGGACCTTATCTTCCTCAAACATTAGAAGGTCTAGGCAAGACAACAAAAGCCGTTTTAGGCAAAAAATAAATTACCTTATAAGATATTTTATCCATCTGCAATCAATTCCCCCATTACTAACAGGAATTTTCAATGAAGATTTCATTTTCAAATATTTTGTTAGTTTTGGATTTCCACTTAGCAGCCAAAATTCCCAACCTGAAAAGTTATTCTTTAGGAAGATTCCCATTTGTTCATATAGATGAATTAATTCATTTTCATCGCCTAATTTTTTGCCATAAGGAGGATTACATATAATTATCCCAGGTGTAAATTTTAATTGGAGTTCTAAAAAATCATTATTTATAAGTTCAATATAATTTTCGAGCCCTGCCAATGATATGTTTAATTTCGCCTGCTCAAAAACCTTTTTATTAATTTCGCAGCCTATAATTTTTGGTAATTTTTCATAATTTATAATTTTATTTATTGCTTTATTTTTTTCATTAAGAAAAATATCTTTCTTAAAGTCCAACCAATTTTCAAAAAGATATACTTGATCAGTATTTATAGGAACCTCAAGCAATTGGTGAACTGCCTCAATTAAAAAAGTTCCCGAGCCGCACATAATATCAATTAAAGGGACTTTGCCGTTCCATTGAGTCATATTTATCAATCCAGAAGCTAAATTTTCTTTTAATGGTGCATTTCCAACTGCTGGCCTATAGCCTCGTTTGTGTAAGCTTTCCACACTACTTTGAAGACTGATAATTGCTTGATTATTATTTAAATGAAGATGAATTATAAAATCAGGGTTATCTAAAGAAATATTTGATCTTTTATTCCAAACCGCCTTTTGCAAATCAATTATAGAATTTTTAACCTCAAGAGCGGTAAAATGCGTATGACTTAAAGAAGATGTTTTACCAGTTACTTGAACATTAAACGTTTTTTCATAGTGTAACCAACCTATCCAATCAAATGAGTCTCTAACCCCCTCATATAAAGATTGCTTGTCATAGCAATTAAAACTTGCAATTTCTCTATAAAAACGAAAAGCCAATCTGGAATAGAAATGAACTCTATAAAAAGTTTCAAAATCACATTCAAAATTAATAAATCTTTTATAAGTATTAATATTAAACCCACCCAAATTTGAAATTTCTTCAGCTAAATATTTCTCAAGTCCCTCTGGAGATGATGCAACTACATTCATATACGATAAAAACTTAATAAAAAAACTATTCAATACTCATTTTGCCTGTCAGAATATAAATGTCCAATTGGACTAGGTGATCTCAACCGATGTTTCGGACAGCGGTTCGACTCCGCTCAACTCCACTTATTGGGGTTGCAATGGTTTCGACGGGACATAAGGAAGGTGACTGAAGCCTGCTCGGTTAGAGCAAAAACACAAACGCTAACAAAATCGTTAGTTTCTCCCGTCAAACAGCACCAGTTGCTGCTTGATCCTTAAAGGAGATGGGGTCATATCAGCCTTATAAACCAAATGATACGAGGAGTCTGGAAGGACTCCACTTTTTTAAATAACTAAGAAGTTGTATTAGATAATTTATTATTTTGTAAATATTGCTGCAATTGCACGTATTAAAAAGAATTTTTCTAATTTTATAAGTATAAATACTGAGAAGATTAGTATTAAATTAATTTATCTTATTAAAAACTCTAATCCTTTAAAATGGAACCTAATAAAAACCTAAATGACTTGTTAATAAATTTCAAACCTAAAGTTATTAGATTCACAGGTGAAAAATTTCCTACTGAACTATGGAATAGTAGTTGTGAAATAAAAAAAAATAAGAAGATATCTACCTAAAAATTTTATTAAATACTTGAAAAAGGATTTTTTGGCATTTTTTTTAAACAACTTTTAGAAACTTCCTGAAGTAATTTAAATTCCTCTTTATTTAAATTCCACTTGAATACATTCGATACATCTATAACTTGAGATTTTTTTCGCATTCCAACGAGTGGAACAGTTCCTTGATAACAACACCAATTAATTGCAACTTGCGCTTGAGAAACTGATCTTTGATTCGCAATTCTTTTAAGACACCTCCGCAATTCATATGTTGGTTTTTTATAGTTTTCGAATAAAGCATTACGAATAAAACTTTTTTCTTTATTTTCTTTTTTATCTGGATCAATACAAAGTATTCCAAAGGACAAAGGACTATAAGCAAAGAAATCAATATTATTTGCTTCGCAAATTTTTTTTACCTGATATTGTTTTCCTAAATCGGGAGCAAGCAAAGAAAACTGTATCTGAACACTTTTTAGGCTCTGATTTCTTTTTGCCAAGTAATTAATTAATTTCGTTAATCTTTTAGGGCCAATATTTGATAAGCCGATTTGAAAATCAAAGCCTTGATCTTTTAAATCGCAAAGATTGTTCAAAAGCCCTAATTCCTGCAAAGGATTGTATTTTGCAGTTGACCAATGTAATTGCACTATATCTAATTTGTTATTAAGCCTTTCTAAACTTTTCAAAAAAGGTTTATTAAAACCTCTGTCACCGATTCTCCAAGGATAAGGTGCAAGTTTGGTTGCTACTTGAATTCTTTTTTTCTTTGCTGAAGGAGTATTTAGTAAAAATTTGCCTATCAATAATTCACTTCTACCCTGCAGATTCCCAGTACCGTAAGAATCTGCAGTATCAATTAGATCAAAACCTCTTCGTAACGCTTCATTATATGTCTCACGTAAATCATCATCATTTAAGGATTTATAGTTCCAAAAAAGCTTATTACCCCAGGACCAAGTACCTAATCCAATTCTTTTCTTCACTGGCCTATTTAAATAAAGCACTTAATTAAGGTTATCTAAAAATATTGACCTATTTAAAATATTTCAAAAAATAAGTTTTAAAGCATTAATAATCAATATCTCTTGACATCAAGAAATTATTCTCCAAAGTAAGAGAAATAAAAATAAAAAATTGTTCATTACCGTTTGCGGACAAAAGGGAGGGGTGGCCAAGACCTGCACAAGTATTCACCTTGCTAGTGTTTGGCATTCTGAAGGTAAAAAAGTTTGCATAGTCGATGCTGACAAAAATAGATCTGCATTAGCATATTCATCAAGAGGCAATCTTCCATTTCCAGTTTTCCCCGTCAGTTCAGCTGCTAAAGCATCAAGATCATCAGAAATAGTCATAACTGATGGGCAAGCTAGCAGTGATCAAGAAGAACTTAAACACTTAGCGTATGGTTCAGATTTAGTTATCTTACCTACCACTGCAAAAGCAAGATCAGTAGAATTAACAGTTGAACTTGCTAATTTATTAAGAAACTTAAAAGTAAACCATGCAGTAGTAATAGTAAAAGTTGATTTTAGACAGCAAAAAGCAGCGCAACAAGCCAAAGCAGCTCTAGAAAATTTTGGTTTACATGTTTTTGATAAATTTATACCCTTACTTTCAGCATTTGATAAAGCAGAAGCCTCTGGTAATGCTGTATTTGAAGCTGTAGACGATTTAGGTAGATCAGATCCTCGTCGAATGACGGGCTGGTCTGCTTATTGTTCAATTGCCTCACAAATTCCATGCCTGATTTCGAAGCCCTCATCCGACACCAACAACTTAAACAACCAACAACCAATCAGCGCTTAAAAGTAGTTGATTCTCCTAATTTTGAAGAAGAAAAAAACGAAGAAGCAAAAATTAGACAATCTGGATTATTAGTTAATTTTTTTGGAGGTTTTATAGGCTCTGTAATTGGAACTTTAACAATACTGTTTCTTTACATGAATGAATATTTACCATTAGATTTACTAAAATTTAAGTAGTATATTCGCTATTTATTTCAACATACTTTTTAGAAAGATCGCACCCCCAAGCTGTGCCTTTCGATTCGCCAGAATTTAGATTAATCATAATTTTTACAATATCATCTACTAAATATCTACCTTTCATTCTGGACTTAATATAGTCTGTGACTTTTTGTGGATCATATTTATTTATCTTGCCGTTTTCCAAAATCTGAGCGTTTCCTATATACAAGTCAACGTCATTTAAATTAAATTTAATTCCAGAATTACCTGCAGCAGAAATGATTCGTCCCCAATTCGGATCACAACCATGTATCGCAGTTTTTACCAAGGCAGAATTACAAATAGATTTCGCGAGCATAATTGCATCATCTGTATTTTTTGCTCCTTGAACCAAAACTTCTAATAAACAATTTGCTCCCTCTCCATCCCTTGCAATATTTTTTGCCAAGTTCTGACATACAATATCAATCCCTTGTTGGATAATTGGAAAAAACCTTTTTCCAATTTTCTCTCCTGCATTTATTCCAACAAAAGAATCATTTGTGCTTGTCTCTCCATCAACTGATATTGCATTAAAAGATTTTTTAACCGCAATAGCAATCATTTTGTCCCATTCTTCTTTTTGAATGCCCGCATCACAGGTTAGAAAAGCAAGCATTGTAGCCATGTTGGGGTAAATCATTCCTGAACCTTTTGCAAATCCTGCTATTTTTATTTTTCTACCTTGAATAATCGTCTCTATTGACACTTTTTTCAAAGTCAAATCAGTAGTTAAAATTGCTTCTGCTGCATTTTGAAAATTATTACCTTTTAAATCACTAACTAAATTCGGTAAATTTTTTACTAAATCATTTATTTGTATTGGAATACCAATTACACCAGTTGAGCACATTAAAACTTCTTCTTCTTTTATTCCTAAAAGTTCCGCAATCTTTCCTGTAGCAATTTGAAAATGTTGAATGCCAAGATTTCCTGTACATGCATTTGCTTGACCAGAATTAATTAGTATTGCTCTTACAAAACCTGAAGTTGTTTTAATCCTTTCCTCACAAATATCCACACAAGAAGCGCGAACTATTGATTGGGTAAACATCCCAGTAAAAACACTTCCTTCTGGAGCGAGTATTAGTGCTAAATCTTTTTTATTAGAAGCTTTTAAACCAGCAGATATCCCAGCAAAAAGAAACCCCTTGGGTGTTACCTTACTGTCATCAACAAACGACCAATTGGAATCTAACTGGCTCAAACTTTTTGGTATTTTAATTCATACTAACTACTCTTTAATACTAAAGAAACTAAGTAATTAGATTATTATTAATTATATGGATATTCTTCAAAAATCAAAAAACAACCAAAGAAGGATTGGTTTAACAGGAGGTATTGCAAGTGGGAAGACAACCATAACTAATTACATTAGAAAACATAAAAACATACCAATATTAGATTCAGATCATTTTTCAAGAGAATTAATCAAACCAAACACATATGGATATAAGAAAGTTTTAGATTATTTTGGAAATAAAATTATTGATAATAAGAGCAATTCAGAAAGGGAAATAAACAGAAAACTTTTAAGGAACATTATTTTTAAACATTCAGAAAGCAAGGAATGGATTGAAAAACTACTTCACCCCTTAATTAAAGAAAGAATGATAGAAGAATGCAGTCAATACAGCAATAATCAAACTATAGTATTGGTTATTCCATTATTGTTTGAAGCAAAATTTGAAGATATTTGCACTGAAATATGGTTAGTTAAATGTCCTAAAGAACTACAAAAAAACAGACTTATCACAAGAGATAAAATTAGCGAAAAAGAAGCATACGAATTGATAAATTTTCAATTAAGTTTTGAAGAAAAAAGAAAATTTTCAGACATTATTTTAGATAATTCGGATGATCAAAATAAATGGATCAATACGATAAAAGAGCTTCTTTAAGCTTTAGCTATTTAATTTTTCCATAAGAAGTTTATTAGCAAGTTTAGGGTCAGCTTTACCTTTTGTTCTTTTCATAAGTTGACCAACAAAAAAACCAAGTAACTTAGTTTTCCCATTTTTAAATGCTTGAACTTCATTTGGATGTTCATTTATAAGTTCATCAATTAGTGGTAAAATACTTGAAGAATCAGATATCATTGCCAACCCTTTTTCTTCAACTAATTTTTTCGGAGAAATATTTTTTTCAATTAGTACAGGTAAAATTTCTTTTGCAATTTTTCCACTAATTATATTTTTTGAAATCATGCTAATCATTTCAGCAAGATTTTCAGGACTAAGCTTTAATTCACTAAAACTTAGTTTGTTTGATTTTAAATAGCCCACAATATCACTCGTTACCCAATTTGACGCTAGTTTAGCCTCAGCACCATTTGCTACTGTTTCTTCAAAAAAGTTTGCCATGCTTATATCATCAGAAATTACCCTTGCATCATATGCAGACAACCCAAATTGACGTACATATTTATTTCTTTTCTTTGAAGGTAATTCTGGTAGTTCTTTAAACCATATTTCTTGTTGGGCTTTTGTTATTTCAATTGGACCTAAGTCAGGATCAGGAAAATATCTATAGTCACTGCTACCCTCTTTTAATCTCATACTTTTCGTTAATTGCTTAGCTTCATCCCATAACCTTGTTTCTTGGAAAATTTTTCCTCCATTTTCATAAACTTCTATTTGTCTGGCTATTTCATAATCACAAGCCTTTTGAATTGCAGAAAATGAATTCATATTTTTTATTTCCACTTTGGTACCAAAAGGAGCATTAGGTCCTTTTCTAACTGAAATATTGACATCACAGCGTAATGAACCCTCTTGCATATTTCCGTCTGATACTCCTAGATATCTAACTGTTCTTCTAATCTCTGAAGCATATTCGGATGCCTCTTTACCTGATCTAATATCTGGTTTGCTTACAATCTCACAAAGTGCTATTCCGGCTCGATTGTAATCAACTAAAGAATACTTTGAACCAGCTAATCTATCACTTCCTGAATGGACTAGTTTTCCAGCGTCTTCTTCCATATGTAGCCTTTCTATACCAATATTTTTGATATAAGGTTCTTTGTCCTTTTCAATTATTTCAACCTCTAACCAGCCATTTTCAGCTAGTGGCTCATCAAATTGTGAAATTTGATAATTTTTAGGCAGATCAGGATAAAAATATTGTTTTCTATCAAATTTACAATGTTCTGCAACTTTTAAATTTAATGCTAACGAAGTTTTTACAGCATACTCAAGAACAGTCTCATTCAAAACTGGAAGAGTTCCTGGTAAACCACAAACTACAGGATCTATATGCGTATTAGGTGCATCACCAAAAGCTGTTGACGCAGATGTGAATATTTTACTTTTCGTATTAAGCTGTACATGAGTTTCCAAACCAATCACAGCTTCCCAAGATTCCAAATTGTTCATTATCAAAAGTCTCTTTACTAATATTATTGGATATAAAGGAAAAGAGGACCAAAACACAAATAAAAATATTAATTTTTAAATGGCACAAGAAACCAAAAATTCAATATTAATCATTGGCGGTGGACTTTTAGGTTTATCTATTGCTTATGAATTTTCTAAAAATAACTTCAAAGTTTTAGTTTTAAGCAAAAACAGAAATGAATCAGCTGGATTTGTTGCTGCAGGAATGTTAGCTACTCATGCCGAAGGGCTCGAAGATGAATTACTAAAATTTGGCCAAGAAAGTCAAAATCTAATTCCAAAGTGGATAAAAAGTATTGAACAAGATAGCAATATTAAATGCGGTTTAAAAAAATGTGGCATAGTAGTTCCTTTTAAAAACAAAGAAGATCTTGAAGAGTTTCCCACTTATGAATATGGAAAATATTTAAATCACAAAGATCTTCAAACAGAAATTAATGGAATGAATTCTATTTGGAAACATGGTTTACTTTTTGAACAAGATGGTCAAATAGATAACCGAAGAAGACTGATGCGTGCTCTTGAGAGAGCATGCTCCTTGCATGGAGTCGAATTTCAAGAGGGATCAGAAGTAGAGGATTTGACATTCGAAAAAAACAAAATTACAGGTGCAACAGTTTTATGTGCCACTGGGGAAATAAAAAAAATTAACTGCGAAAAAGCAATTATATGCAGCGGTGCTTGGAGTAAAAAAATTTTTAATAAGATTCCAGTCTTTCCTGTAAAAGGACAAATGCTATCAATACAAGGTCCAACAAATTTTTTGAAAAGAGTTATTTTTGGTCCAAAAACTTATCTAGTTCCCCGTGATGATGGACTTATTATAGTTGGAGCGACAGTTGAAAAAGATTCAAAATTTAATCAGGGTAATACTCCTAATGGAATAAAAAAACTGCAAGAAGGCATTCGCTCCTTATTGCCAGAAGCTATTAATTGGCCACAAATGGAACATTGGTGGGGATTTAGACCTTGCACACCAGATCTAAAACCAATAATTGGAAAATCAAAAATTGAAAATCTTTTTATAGCTACAGGACATTACAGAAATGGGGTTTTATTTTCTGCAATAACAAGTGATCTTCTTTTGAAAATAGTTCAAAATAAAAATCTCAAAGAAATAGAAAAAACCTTTTTAGAAAAATTTAGTTTAGATAGATTTGCGATTTAAATTTTAATTTTCAGATCGCCATTTCGAATCAGAAGTTTCCCACTCACATAATTCCTCTTCGTTAAACCATAGATCAATTTCAAATTTTGCTGTATCTTCTCCATCAGAACCATGAATAATATTCCTCCCAATATCAATAGCTAAATCACCTCTAATTGTTCCAGGCTCTGCTTCCAGAGGTTTTGTTGCACCTATTAGTTTTCTAGCGCTCAAAATTACTCCTTCGCCTTCCCACACCATTGCTACAACAGGACCACTTGAAATAAAGTCTACTAAATCACCAAAAAAGGGTCTTTCTCTATGTACTCCATAATGATTTTGAGCAAGTTCTTTTGAAGGAATTAATTGCTTTAATCCAACCAATTTAAATCCTTTTTTTTCATATCTGCCAATAATCTCAGAAACATATCCTCTTTGAACTCCATCTGGTTTAATTGCAATAAAGGTTCTCTCTTTGGTCATTTAGTTAATAATCACTCTATGTATATTCAACTTTTGGGTGGTAACTTGGCAAGTAATCATTAAAATAAAAGATATTGTTTTGAGTTATTTTCAAAAACATTTATTAATCACTAAGACATAAATTGACCAATTTTGAGCAGAAAAAATTAAAGAATATTTGGACTATTGAAGATAGTATTTCGACTTATAACATAGACAAATGGGGGGATAAATATTTTTCTATAAATTCCAAAGGAAATATATCAGTAATTAAAGATATAAAATCTGAAAATAAGATTGATCTTTTTAAGCTTGTCAAAGAACTTAAGAGTAGAGAAATAAATCCTCCATTAATCATAAGATTTAATGATATTTTGAAAGATCGCATAAATGCATTACATGACTCTTTTTTAAAAGCTATAAAAACCTATAAATATAAGAACATTTATCAAGGCGTTTTTCCTGTCAAATGTAATCAACAGAAAAATGTCCTAGAAAAGATAATAGAGTTTGGTAGCCAATGGAATTTTGGTTTAGAAGTAGGAAGTAAATCAGAACTATTAATTGGCCTTGCACTTCTTGAAAACCAAAATTCATTATTAATATGCAACGGATATAAAGATAAAAAATATATTGAGATTGCTACTTTGGCCAGAAAACTCGGCAAAAATCCAATAATAGTTATTGAACAACGAGATGAGGTAAAAAGAATTATTCAAGCAGTTCAAGAACTTAACGCGACTCCATTGATAGGAATTAGAGCAAAGTTATCAAGTAAAAGTAGTGGTAGGTGGGGTAAATCTATTGGAGATAATTCCAAATTTGGATTATCAATCCCAGAAATTATGTTGACAATAAAAGAACTAAAAGAAGCAAATCTTATCAACGAAATGAAATTGCTCCATTTTCATATAGGCAGTCAAATAAGTGATATTGCTGTGATCAAAGACGCATTACAAGAAGCGAGTCAAATATATGTTGAACTATGCAAACTAGGAGCACCAATGCAATATATCGATGTTGGGGGAGGATTAGGAATAGATTTTGATGGAACGAAAACCTCCTCAAACACCTCTACTAATTATTCTCTTCAAAATTATGCTAACGATGTAATTGCAACTATTAAAGATTCATGTGAATTAAATAATATAAAGCATCCAACCATAATCTCAGAAAGTGGAAGAGCAATAATTAGTCATTGTTCAGTTTTAATTTTTAATGTCTTAGGAACAAGCCATGTCAGTTCCAAACTACAAATTTTTGATAAAAAAAATCAACAATTAATAATTTCAAATTTACTTGAAACTTTCAATGAATTAAAAAAACTTAAAAATAAAAAAATAAATTTATCTCAAATAATTGAACTATGGAATGATGCAAAAAAGTTTAAAGAAGATTGCTTAGTCGCTTTTAGATTAGGATTTTTAAGTTTAGCAGAAAGAGCTTATGCCGAAGAACTTACTTGGGCATGCGCAAAAGAAATTTCTAATAACCTGAATAATGATGAAATCAATCACCCTGATTTATCTGAAATTACAGAAACTCTTGCATCAACTTATTATGCAAATTTATCTATCTTTAAATCTATTCCCGATAGCTGGGCAATAAATCAGATTTTTCCAATAGTACCAATACATAGGCACTTAGAGGAGCCGTTCTGCAAAGGCAACTTTGCAGATTTAACTTGTGATTCAGATGGGAAACTAAATAATTTTATTGATGATGGAAAAATTAAATCATTACTAAATTTACATAAGCCAGAGGAAGATAAAGATTATCTAATTGGAATTTTTATGACTGGAGCCTATCAAGAAGCACTAGGAAACTTGCACAATTTATTTGGCAGTACAAACGTTGTTCATATAGACATAAATCAAGATGATTCATATAAGGTCAAAAATATTATTAAAGAGGACAGTAAATCTGAAATTTTACAATTATTAGATTACAGTTCAGCTTCTTTGGTTGAATCTATAAGAATTAATACTGAATCATCAATTGATCAAAAAAAATTAACTATTGAAGAAGCAAGGAAATTAATGGATCAAATCGAAATTAGTCTCAGAAAAAGTAGTTATTTATCAGAATGACTATCTAATGTTTTTTGCAAATAATTTTTCGCATAATCTAAAGCATCACTTAACTTATCAATATCTTTAGCACCTGCTTGAGCAAAGTTAGGCTTTCCTCCTCCACCTCCCGAACAAATTCTTGCAATCTCATTAATTAATTTACCTGCATGCAATCCTATTTTTACTGCATCATCACCTAAAGAAACTACAAATAACAACTTTCTATTTTCTGGATTTGGTATTCCCCCAAGAATCACTATTGCTTTATTTCCCAAATGAGAAGTTAAATTAAGCGCTGCAGATTGCAAAGAATTCCCATCTAAGCCATCAATCTGATTTACTAAAATTGAAAAAGAATTTACTATTTCTGCGGATGATTTGATAGAAGAGTATTTAAAATATGCAATTTCATCTTTCATTTTTTGTATCTCTTTATTTTTATTTATGAGTTCTGCTTGCAAATTATTAACCCTTTCAAAAAGTTGATTAGGATTTGCTTTTAACAAATCACTTAGTTGATTTACTAGAGCATTTCTATCACTGAAATAGTCTAATGCTGATTGGCCTGATAATGCTTCGATTCTTCTGACTCCAGCTGAGATTCCTTCCTCACTTATTATTTTGAAAGAACCTAATTCGGATGTAGTTTTAACATGTGTGCCACCACAAAGTTCCATTGAAACTCCTGGCACATTAACAACGCGCACTTCATCATCATATTTTTCTCCAAACATGGCGACTGCGCCCTTTTCAAGAGCCTCACTCTTAGACATATTTTTTATTTCTAGGGCATGATTTTCCATAATCCAAGAGTTAACTAAAGTCTCAATCTTAGAAATTTGATCTTTAGAAATAGGATTAGAAGAATTAAAGTCAAATCGTAATTTATTAAAGGCTACTAATGAACCTTTTTGTCCAACACTTTCATTAACAACTGATTTAAGTGCAGATTGTAATAAATGAGTAGCTGTATGATTTGCAGCAGCCTTAGCTCTATTAGAGGAGCTAACATTAGTCTTAACTTTTTGTCCAGTAGTTAATATTCCTTTTTTGATCGTTCCATAATGTAAAAAAACATTTTTCTTTCGCATAACATTATCAACCAAGACCTCTACATCTTTTGAAAATATCGTTCCAATATCACCAACTTGCCCGCCAGATTCTCCATAAAAAGTTGTCTGATCAAGAACAATTAAAACTTTCTGACCTTCACTTGCTTGCTTAACTAATGTTGAATCCAGGAATATACCCTTTATTTCAGCTTCCGAAAGGAGTAAATTATAACCATTAAAAACAGTTTTGTTAAAAAGATCTATTTCTCGCTCTAATGATCCTTCTAATGTCAAATCAATATTACTTGAAGCAGCTTTAGCTCTCTCTTTTTGTGCATTCATTTCTTCTTCAAAACCCTTTACATCTACACTGATACTATTTTCTTCAGCAATTTCTACAGTAAGTTCTAGAGGAAATCCATAAGTATCATAAAGTTCAAAAGCTTTAAAACCAGAAATTAATTTCTGCCCTGAAGAAATTAACTCATCTAGCAATTTCTCTCCTCTTTCAAGAGTTTCCCTAAATCTTATTTCTTCAATTTTTATCTCATTCAAAATTAAATCATTATTATTTTTTAAATCAGGATAATTATTTTGCATTAAATTGATCCCGACAGTAGCAATATGAGGTAAAAATTCATTTGTTATACCTAATAATCTGCCATGTCTGACCATTCTTCTAATAAGCCTTCTTAATATATATCCCCTGCCGAGATTACTTGCTGCCACTCCATCAGAAATTAAATGAATAACAGCTCTTGTATGATCACCAATGATTTTTAAAGAAATTTTGTTTTTATCATCTGAAGAAAAATAATCAATATTTGCAATCTCACAAATTTTTTGAATAATAGGAAAAATTAAATCTGTCTCATAATTATTTTGCTTTTTTTGTAGTATTTGAGCCATCCTTTCAAGACCCATTCCTGTATCAATATTTTTAAATTTTAAATCTGTCAATTTTCCATTAGGATCACGATTATATTGCATAAAAACAAGATTATAAAATTCAATAAAACGATCTCCATCTTCTAAATCAATATTCTTCAGACCCTTTTCAGGATTAAAATCATAATAAAGTTCAGAACAAGGTCCGCATGGACCTGTTTTGCCAGATGACCAAAAATTATCTTCCTCACCTAGTTTCACTATCCTATCTGGATGAATACCAATTTCATCTCTCCAAATTTTTGCAGACTCTTCGTCTTCGTGAAAAACACTCACAATTATATTTTCAACAGAAAGTTGATAAATATTAGTAACTAATTCCCAAGCCCATTGAATAGCCTCTCGTTTAAAATAATCTCCAAAAGAGAAATTACCAAGCATTTCAAAAAAAGTGTGGTGTCTAGCTGTAACTCCAACGTTTTCTATATCGTTTGTTCTGATGCACTTTTGGCTAGATGTAGCCCTTTTTGATGGTCTTTCTTTTAAGCCTAAAAAAACTGGTTTAAAAGGTAGCATTCCAGCAATTGTGAGCATAACCGTAGGGTCATCTGGGATCAAAGATGCACTTGGAATGATTTTATGTAATTTTTCACTGTAAAATTTTAAAAAAGCATTTCTTATCTCATCTCCAGTAACTATTTTTTTAATTAGTTGAGATGTCATTTATCCAGAATAAGTAGATTAAAAATTAAAGAAAAGCGTAATTTCGGTTATTTCACAAAAATAATTACGCGGATTTATATTTTATATAACTAGAGTTAATACATAAAGTGAATAATTCTATGATAGCCTCTGCCCAGACAAGTGATTCTAAATTGGAACAAACAAATAACAAGTTGACTGTTCAATCTCAAAACTTTGCGGAAGACTCTTGTTCCATAAGATCTTTGGATTGGGATCGTAGCAGATTTGATATTGAGTTTGGTTTAAGAAATGGAACTACTTACAATAGTTTTATAATTAAAGGTGAGAAACTAGCAATTATTGATACTAGTCACTCAAAGTTCGAAGCATTATGGTTCAAAGAATTATTGAAAGAGGTAAATCCTCAAGACGTGGATTATCTAATTACAAGCCACACAGAACCTGATCATTCTGGTTTAATAGGCAATCTTTTAGAATTAAACCAAAATATCACAGTTGTAGGATCAAAATTAGCACTCAAATTTATTGAAGACCAAATACATATTCCCTTTAAACGTCTGGAAGTCAAAAGTGGAGAGTTTTTAAATTTAGGAACCAATCCCAATAGCGGTTTAGAACATAATATTGAATTTATAAGCGCACCAAATTTACATTGGCCAGATACAATTTTTTCATATGACCACAGCACACATGTTCTATACACATGCGATGCATTTGGACTCCATTATTGTTCTGAAGAATTTTTTGACACTGATCAAAAAGAAATATATGATGATTTTCGCTTTTATTACGATTGCCTAATGGGTCCAAACGCTAGAAGCGTTCTTCAGGCAATTAAAAGAATAGATAAGCTACCTGAATTAAAAACTATAGCCGTTGGACATGGCCCTTTACTTCATAATCAAGTCAATTTTTGGAAAGAAAAATATCTAGAATGGAGTAGCAATAAAAGTAAAGGTAATGAATTTGTATCGGTATGTTATATGAGCGACTATGGCTATTGCGATCGACTAAGTCAAGCAATATCTCATGGAATAAGCAAAGCAGATGCGCAGGTGCAATTAATTGACTTAAGATCTTCTGACCCTCAAGAATTAACTAGTTTAATTTCTGAATCAAAAGCGGTGGTTATTCCCACATGGCCGGTAGACTCGGATAACGATTTAAAAAAATCTCTTGGCACATTGTTTGCAGCATTAAAACCAAAACAATTTACGGCAGTTTACGATGCATTTGGTGGAAATGATGAACCAATAGATTCACTAGCAAATAAATTAAGAGAACTTGGACAGAAAGAGGCATTTTCGCCTCTGAGAGTCAGAAATATTCCAGATCCGATTATTTATCAACAATTCGAAGAAGCTGGAACTGACTTGGGTCAATTAATAAACAAAAAGAAAAATATTGCCTCAATGAAGAGTCTTGACTCAAATTTAGATAAAGCTTTAGGTAGGTTAAGTGGAGGATTATATGTAGTAACAGCTAGCCAAGGAGAAGGTTCGACATTTAGACAAAGTGCAATGGTAGCAAGTTGGGTTAGCCAAGCAAGTTTTTCTCCACCTGGTATTACAGTTGCAGTTGCAAAAGATAGAGCTATTGAATCATATATGCAAGTTGGGAAAGGTTTTGTTGTAAATATCTTGCGAGAAGATAACTACCAAAAAATGTTCAGACATTTTTTAAAAAGATTTGCTCCTGGAGCTGATAGATTTGCAGATGTAGATGTAATTAGCAAAATCGCAGAAGGAGGGCCAGTTCTATCAGATTCACTAGCTTTCTTAGATTGTAAAGTAACTTCCAGACTGGAGACTCCAGATCATTGGATAATTTATGGAATTGTTGAAAATGGCAATGTATCTGACTTATCATGCAAGACGGCAGTCCATCACAGGAAAGTTGCTAATCACTATTAAGTCATTATTTTTAGTAAATTTCGTACAAAACCAGGTATTAATACCCTATGAATTTCCAATTAAAAGGAGGATAATAAAGGAGTAGAGATTTAGGAGGTTTTATGAGACTTACCACTCCATTCACTGCCCTTAGAAATGCAACTTCAGATATTTGGAGAATGCATGATTTTAACTATCAATTACCTAAAGATCTAAGACAAGATTATTGGGAAAAGGAATGTTTAGATCACCCTACAAGTTCTCACTGTAAAGTTTACTAAAAACAAAAAGACGTCAAGACATTAAAAAAGACCCTTTTCGGGGTCTTTTCTTCTATTTAAGAAGATATTTTTAATTTAAAACTAAAAAATGCTTTTTAAGAATTCCATATCAAAATATGATTGGCAGTATCTTGTAACTGGATTTTCTTTGATCTCAGTTTTTATTTTTACGGATTTAATTGGAGTTATTGATAAAGAATATTTTTACTTTGTGCCAAGATTAATTAGTGATCAACCCTATAGGATTTTCACGTCAATACTAACTCATGCAGATTTAAATCATTTATTGAGTAATCTCGGTGGAATAATCATTACTAGATATTTTTTATTGAGACTTGGAATTAAAAACAGATTTTTTTATTTGAAATTTATTTTAATTTGTTCTTTTTTAAATTTTATTATTATCTGGTTTTACGAAAAGATCTTATCGTATTTTAATATCTATCCGAATTATGCTGCTTTAGGATTTAGTGGAATAATTTATGCCTTATTTGGATTCTTACTATTAACTTCTTTTTATGGAAAGAAATATTTTTTAGGTCAAGAAATTGGTTTTAAGTCCAATTATGAAGTTCAAAAAATGTCAAAGACAATATGCTTCATAGGTTTGATTTTCTCTTTTTTGCCAGGGGTAAGTTTACTAGGTCATTTAAGTGGATTTATTGCAGGGTGTTTTTTATTTTTAATCTAATTAAGATTAATTATGATTTGATCAAACTAATACAGATATTTACCCAGATATCCAACTTTTTTCTTTTACTCTTTACTTTTAAATAGATCAATTTTGATATCAAAAGTAACTACTATTCCAATACTTATAAGCAATAATCCAATTGCAATTTGAGGTGAAGGTAAAACCATATAAAACTTATTTAAAGTAACCCTATCGAATCCAATCAAGTATTGATGAAAGATTGAGTAATATTAATTCTGAACAAAACAACACATTTAAATATGACAAACATAGAAAATGATCTTGATATTTATTACGCAGTAGGAAATGCAAATACTCAAAGACAAGAAAATGAAATTGCCGCAATTATGAAAAAACGTAATTCTGCGGGTTGGAAGTTAATCTCAACAAGCACTGCGATAGTAGATACTAAAAACCAATTTTCAAATCTTTATCTATTTTGGGAAAAGAAATAGTAATTAATACTGTAGATATTTGGCACCTTGTTCCAGTAAATTAAATAAATCAGAAACTCCTCACACACTAATTTCTGATAAATAAACATCCTTTTCTATAAATTAGGGTGTTTTTTTTTCATAAATCCTTTAATGCACAACTGTCACATGTGACAGTTTAGTAACAATTCATTTGTTACTTTCACGAAAAAGATATTTATGGCATAGTTTGTATACGTGTGAAGGAGTGGTTTTACTAAAAAAGTGGAAACAAGGAAACACTTGATTTAGTAAAACCTTCAATGACCTCTAGTAATAGGGGTCTTTTTTAATGCGTAATCACTGCATGCGAATAATGACCAATAGGCAATCTGTATGGGTATAATTAACGGATTAAAAGATTTTCCAGAACATAGAATGTTTAGGTCGGCAGTTGAAAGTCAGTTGAAAACTTTATTTAGTTCAGTGCAGGACAATAAAGTTTATATTCACTATTAAAAGATAAAATTTTAAAATGTCAGAAATTAATACAAGCTTACTTTCAAAAAATCAAAACTTATCAAAATTTGAAATTACTGAAAATTTTACTTGTATTAGATTCCTTGATAAAAACAAAGAAAGATTTGAACTTGAGTTTAATTTAGAAAAAGGAACCTCTTTTAATACTTTTTTAATTAGAAATAATCAAGAACTTTTTATTATTCATCCCCCTGAAAAACAATATTTAAATTCCTTTAATGACTTAATATCCAAACTGTTTGATCAGTTTAAATTAAATAAAATTAACGTCGTTTCTGGTCATATAAATCCACAAATTATAGAAACCATAAAAAGCATAAGCACACAATTTCAAAACTTAACTATTACTTGCTCTAATCCTGGCTACAAACTTATTTCCGAACTCTGGAATCAAAAAAATCCTAAGTTAGAAAACTTTGTTGAAATTCAATTACCCAAAATAAACATAATCAAAAAGGAACTCCATTTAGAATTAGACGACATTTATTTAGAGTTAATTCCTATTCCAACAGCGCGTTGGCCTGGAGGACTAATAGTTTATGAACGTAATCAAGAAATACTTCTAAGTGAAAAAATTTTTTCTGCACATATTGCATCTGAAAATTGGTCTGAGACAAATCGAGTTAGTACAGAAATTGATAGAAAACACTTTTATGATTGCCTAATGGCACCAATGTCTAATCAAGTGGTATCTATAACTGAAAAAATTGCAGATTACGACATTAAAATTATTGCGCCATTACACGGTCCAGCAATTGAATATAGCTTAAAAAGCTTTTTTAATGACTACATCAGATGGGGTGAAAATCTTTCTACAAATAACCCTAAAATCGCTTTAATTTATGCTAGCGCATATGGAAATACAGCCTCCATAGGAGATGCATTGGCTAAAGGGTTAAATAGAACTTCTGTTGAAGTTGAAAGTATTAATTGTGAATTTACATCTAATGATGTACTTATAAAATCCATCCAAAATGCTGATGGATATTTAATAGGATCTCCCACCTTAGGAGGTCATGCACCAACTCCTATAGTAAGTGCACTTGGAACATTGTTATCAGAAGGCAATAGAGATAAACCAGTAGGAATTTTTGGTAGTTTTGGCTGGAGCGGCGAAGCAATAGATTTACTTGAAACAAAATTAAAAGACGGTGGTTTTAAGTTTAGTTTTGACCCTATAAGAATTAAATTTAGTCCAAATAAACCAAAGATTAAAGAGCTAGAAGAAATAGGAACTCACTTTGGAAGACAAATTATAAAAAAAACAAAGAAACAACCTAGAAAGTCAGATACGGGAATGATAACGAGTAAAACAGATCCAAAGTTACAAGCTCTTGGAAGAGTAATTGGTTCACTTTGTGTTCTTACTGCTTCCAAAGGAAAAGAAGAAAATAATATAAAAGGAGCTATGCTTGCATCTTGGGTCAGTCAAGCAAGTTTTTCTCCACCGGGATTAAGTATTGCAGTAGCAAAAGATAGATCTGTTGAATCTCTACTTCAAATTGGAGATTCATTCGCCTTAAATATTCTAAGTGAAAAAGATTTTAAAGAACCTTTGAAAAGATTTACAAAACCCTTTGCGCCAGGAGAAGATAGATTTGAGGGATTAAATATAGGATTAACTCCCAACGAACAGATAATTATTCCTGAATCTTTAGCATGGTTAGATGCTTCTGTAAAAGAGAGAATGGAATGTGGAGATCATTGGCTAATCTATGCTGAAGTACTACACGGTAATATATTAAAATCCGATAGTTTAACAGCAGTTCATCATCGTAAAACTGGTGCTAACTATTAAATTTATTTATCGAATTTATGAATGAATCAAAAGATTTAATAATCATTTCGGCTAGTTGCGGGAAAAATCTAGAACTTTCTGAAAAATTTCTTGAAAAAAGTAATGAACTTAAAATAAATTCTGAGATATTGGATCTTACTACCCTTGATATTCCACTATTTAATCCACGAATTCACAGCAAAAATAATATTCCAGTTGAAATAGAAGAAATTAAAAAAAAGCTTTTTTCAATAGAAAAATGGGTTATTTGTGCTCCGGAATATAATGGATCTATACCCCCCATTCTCTCAAACTTAATAGCATGGCTTTCTGTTTCCGGAGATGACTTCAGGAAGTTATTTAATGGTCAACCTATTGCAATTGCCACATTTTCTGGCGGGATAGGATTAGAACTTCTTACTTCGTTACGCATACAATTAGTTCACTTAGGAAGTCAGGTATTAGGAAGACAACTTTTGTCCTCATATAGTAAACCAATAGATACAAAAACTATTGAGGATATTATTCAAAGACTTTTACAAATGAAAAAATTGAAAACATAAACTTCTAAAACCTAAAAGAATTTCATTTTTTTTCATTCCAAACTTTCAAAATTTCTCTAGCCATAGGAAGTGCATGTACAGATCCACCTCCGGGAGTATTTTGTGCAAAAGCAACTACAACCAACTCACTCTTTTCAGAGGGAGTGAAGCAAACGAACCAAGCATGATCTAAGCCACCTTCACCATCTTCAGCAGTTCCAGTTTTTCCCGAAACTGGAGGTAAATTTGAAACGCCATAATTAATTGATACACCTGTGCCAGACTCAACTACTTTCCTCAGCCCACGTTTTATCAACTGAATATTATTTTGATCAATATCTATTTTAATTCGTTTTTTATCTGAAAGATATTTTCCACCTTTTTTAGCTAAGTGGGGGGTGACTAGATAACCTCCATTTGCAATCGCAGAATATGCTCTAGCTATTTGAATAGGAGTAACTTGAACAACAAATTGTCCAATAGACATGCTCGCAATATCTTCCGGGACCCATGGAGTTCTTCCTGGTTCGCCCCATCCTCTACCTTCTTTAGCCCATTCACTATTGGCTACTAATCCTATATTTTCTTGTTCAGAAATTTCAATCCCGGATAAGGCATTAAAACCAAGCTTTCTGGATACCTCGTAAATTTTATCAACTCCTGCTCCATATCCGATTTGATAAAAGAATGTATTACTTGAAACTCTTAAAGCATCTTCATAACCTATCTTCCCAAAACCTAAATCATTATGTTCCCTAAAACATTGACTTCCATAGATGATACATGGTTTTGTATCTAGCAAAGTATCCATAGGGAATTTACCACTTTCTAAGCCAGCTAAAGCAGTTACAATTTTCCAAACACTTCCCGGATCATAAGCATTTAGTGCTCTATTAAAAAGAGGTTTTTCAGATGAATTAAATATCTTATTATATTCTTTTTCAGGCTTAAAATCCTTTGAAAAAAAATTCAAATCAAAAGTAGGCCTGCTCGCCATTGCTCTTATTGCACCATCTCTTGGATCCATCACTATTATTGCTCCAGCTTTTTTATCTTTAAGTACTTCTTCTGCAACTAATTGCAAATTTATATCAATTGTCAATTCAATATCATTACCTTTTATTGAAGGTTTTATACCCAATGATTTTTGAAAGTTTCCTAAAGAATTTACTTCAACTATCTCTCCACCCCATTCACCCCTAATAAAGTCTTCATACACATATTCAATTCCAGTTCTCCCTATTAAATCATTTAGTTTATAATTCTTTTTAGATAAAAATTTATATTCTGAATCAGTGATTGGCTGAGAATAACCAATTACATGAGCAGCAAGAGATTTATAAGGATAATTTCTAATTAATTTCGTAGCTATTTCAAAACTAGATAAATTATCTTCATTTTCTTTAAATTTTATTATTTGATCCTCATCTAAATCATCAAGAATAGTAACTGAAAGTTGCTTATTTTTTAAACCAGCAAAATATTTTTTTTCTATTAAATTACTATCAACATTTAACAAATCAGAAATACTCAATTTATGTTTTTCCCAATTGATACCACTTACAGATTGGGGCTTTGTTATTAAGGAGTATTTAACTCTACTATCTGCTAAGACAATACCATTTCTATCCAGTATTCTTCCGCGTATTGGTTGAGAAGCAATAAGCCTAATCCGGTTTTCATCAGACATTTGCTTAAAAGATTCATAATTTAATAGTTGCAAAAAAATTAATCTCAATAAAATCAATAAAAACGAAACAGATGAAAAGGTTAGTAAGACTAAAGGTTGTCTCTTTAATGAAATAAGTTTTTTATTAGAATTACTTTTTATCAAAAGTTTAAAATTTATTCAAATAGCGTTTTTCCAATAAAGCAATTGTTGAGCTTATCTCTCTAAGTCTAGTAACTAAATTTTTATAGTCACTCTCTTCATTATTAATATTTATCTCATCATTTTCAATATTATTTGAAGGATATTTTTCATTCATAAACTTATATTTTTTGAATTCTTTTACTAATATCAATCTTAAATAAAAAAATTATTTTTTCAAAATAATATTAAGTTCGATGCTAAAAAAAAATAAAAAATTAATTTGACTGATCTAAATTTTGTTCAAAGTAAGGATTACAACTATTTTTAGATATTCCTAAAGACCAACCAATGAATGATGAAATAAATACAATAACGATCAATGGCAAAATAGCTTGCTGAGTATTTTCAAGACTAAACCATTCCCTCCAACTACTAAAAAACCTTTCTCTTTGATATTTTCTTTTTTCATTTTTTAATAATTTAGCTTTTTTAGCAAAAGATTTTGTGACCCACTTTTCAAAAGGAATTTTTTTTATGATCGCCATTTTTCTCTCAACTTCTAATAGCTGTCCAGCACTAAGGTAAGGATGAAATGTACTAATCAATTCAAGAGTTTTTAGAAACATCTCTACTGTTGCATCTTTTATAAGCTTTTGCTCATGGCTTAAATCAGTCCACTCTATTTCTGGATAAAAACGATTCCTATTTGGATTAATTTGATCCTCAGACATTTGACCAGGTTCTCTAAGCCATCTATTTGTATTCTCGTCAAACCTTCGCCAATACAAAAAAGGATTAATAAAAATTGTTTTACCAGATACCTTTACTACATCTTGCTGAAGATGATTAGTTATCTTTCTCTCAGAATTTTTCGAATTTATCAAAATCTAAATAAATCATCTAATTAAAGATTATCTTTAATTTACTATTTTTCCAGAGATACCCAAAAATTTTCCATAAGAATTAAGTTATTGATAATTGCCAACGTTTTTTTAAATAATTACAGTATTCGCAATTTAATGACGGTTTGGGGAAAATATCAGAACGCAATAATTTGACCGTATCAATTATCTTATTTTCTACCCATGATGTAGAACAATCTAATCTAATTAAATGTACATCAAAATTTAATTGATTATTAAAAACCTCTTCGTTTTTCTTTCCATTAAAATATAAGAGATAAGCTTCTTTTGCAACTTTAAATCCGTTCTTTTTAAATAACCACTGATACATTTCCAATTGTCTCTTATAGGCTTTTGCATATTCGTATTTGTTAAAAGTCTCAGACCAATCAAAATTATTTCTGGATGTTGCTTTGACATCAATAATAATAAGATCACCATTTTTTTTCTGCCAAATATCATCCACGGCTCCACCAAAATCATAATTATATTCAATTGACTTATATCTTATTCCTTGAAAATTACTTCTCCAACGTTCTAAATCTTTGTGTTTAAAAGGAACAGCATCAATACCATGTTCAATAAATAATGGATGTGGCTCCTGAATTCTTCTATAGTGATCAAATTCATTTTTACATAAATTATCGACAGCTATATTTAAAGTAAATGGTAATGAGGGTGGTTTTATTTGATATTTTTTATCAAGTACACAACATCTTGGACAACTAAGATATTTCTCAACAGTAGATCGACTTAGTTTAATAATCTCGCTCATTATGTTTAAATCTAATTTAAAAAGATTTCTTGTATAAATTAAAATTCCTTAATTATTTAGAAATTTTGATAACTTACTCCCACTCAATAGTTCCAGGAGGTTTGCTTGTAATATCAAAAACAACTCTATTTACTAAAATTACTTCATTTACTATTCTATTTGAAATTCTCTCCAAAATCTGAAAGGGAATTTTTGACCAGTCTGCTGTCATACCATCTTCACTAGATACGCAACGTAAAACTATTGGCCATGCATAAGTTCTTTTATCACCCATAACTCCTACAGTTTTAACGGGTAGCAATACTGCAAATGCTTGCCAAATATCATTATAAAGACCAGCTTTTTTAATTTCCTCTCTCACTATCAAATCTGCATCTCTTAAACAATCGAGTTTTTCATTAGTCACTTCTCCCAAAATTCTTATCGCCAAACCTGGTCCTGGGAATGGATGCCTTTTTATAATTTCATCCGGCAAACCTAATGCAGCACCTAATTTTCGGACTTCGTCCTTAAAAAGTTTTCTTAATGGCTCAACTAATTTAAATTGCAAATCTTTTGGTAATCCGCCCACATTATGATGACTCTTTATTTTTACAGCTATTCTTTCGCCCGTTTTGGGATCAATATTGGTACCAGCACTTTCAATAACATCAGGATAAAGCGTGCCTTGCGCTAAGTAATGAAAAGGTCCTAATCTATTACTTTCTTCTTCAAATACTCTTATAAATTCTTCACCAATAATTTTCCTTTTTTGTTCTGGATCAGTAATCCCCTTTAATTTGGCAATAAACCTTTCCCTAGCATTAATATATTCAACCTTTATATGAAATTTATTGTCAAAAAAGTTCATCAAAAATTCTGGTTCACCTTTTCTCATGAAACCTTGGTCAATAAACATGCATGTAAGCTGATTTCCAACTGCTTCATTAAGTAAAAAAGCAAGAGTTGAAGAATCAACTCCGCCTGACAAGGCAAGCAAAACTTTCTTATTGCCAACTTGTTCTTTTATCCTGGGAATTGTTTCTTCTAAAAAGGTTTCGGTTGTCCAATCAGCAACACAAGTGGAGATTTTATAAACAAAATTTTTAATTACCGTCATCCCATACTCTGAATGAATAACTTCAGGATGAAATTGTACGCCAAATAATTTTTTTCTATCATTTGAAATTGCTGCATGGAGTGTGTTCTCTGTATGAGCAATTTTATTAAATCCATCAGGCAAACAATTAATTGAATCACCATGACTCATCCACATTGTTGATTTATCTTCTACATCGCAGAGCAGGTCACACTCTAAATCTATATTTATTGGTGCTCTACCATATTCAGCTTTTTTTGTGGCTGAAGAGACAGAACCTCCAAGTTCTTTGACCATTAATTGCATTCCGTAGCATATACCAAGAATAGGAATGCCTAAATCAAAAATTTTTTCATCGCATTTTGGAGAATTTTGGTCATATACAGAATTTGGTCCCCCACTTAAAATTATCCCTTTAGGATTAATTTTAAGAATGTCCTCAATTGAAATACAGTTACTTACTACAAGAGAAAAAACATTAGTTTCTCTTATTCTTCTTGCAATCAATTCAGAATATTGAGATCCAAAATCTAAAATTAATATTGAGGGATCTCGTTCTTTTTTTAAAGATATTTGACTCATGTTTAAAAGTTAGCTCAATTTATTTACAAACGCATAATCAATCAAAAATTAATCTCCTTGAAAATAAGAAATATAATTATTTCCCTTAGTTCCTGACCACCTTATTTGCCTTTTTTTGTCAAAAATAATTGATGCGATTTCCATATCTGTTTTTACATACCTATTAACATAATCATAGGAACGTTTTTCAATAGTATTTGATAAATTTTGGAATAATTTATCGGCTATAGATTTATTAAATCTTTCAAGAAATAATAAGGAATCTTCAAGAGTTTTTAATTGAGATAATTTAACTATTATTTCAGATGGTACTTTTTCTTTAACGGCTAAATAAACGAGAATCTCTATTCTTCCATCAGCTAAATGATTATGTGTATGAAAAATGCCGCCTGCTAATTTAATTAATTTTCCATGATAACCAAAAAGAATTACAGTTTTAACATTTTTTATTGCAGCATCAACTATTAAGGGTCCTATCCAATTACCAACTTTTATAATTGGCAACTTAACATTACAAGTTTTTGCCAAATTTAAACCATTTTCACCAATAACAAAAACAACTTTCCCTTTAAAATCATTTTTAGTCAGATTCGCTAGCTTTGTTTTTGCTTCCTCTAATTGATCAGGTGAAGCACTCGAATAAGTCTCTGCAGAAGTTCCAATAATAGATAATCCATCAACAATACCAAATGACTTATTACTAGTTCTTTCTGCCAAAAACTCCCCATTTGGAAAAATAATTTCTAAATTCAAATTAAAACCCGTCGGAATGATATCCAACAAATTTTCATATAGAACTTTTTTAGCAAAATCAGAAATGCATATAACTGATGTATTCGCATAGATACCTACACCAGATCCTGGAATAATATTGATTGGATTTGTTGGAGAAGATTTATTAAAGGGGATTTTTTCTAAAGAAACTACTGTCCATATTTCTAAGTTTTGTGTAATGTCAAGATCTAAGCCAGAGTTTGCAAAAGAAATTCCTAATGCATGCGAATCACCTTTAAGTAAACCAACTGAATGAATCTTGAGTTTTGCTTCTGTTTTTTCATTAGGAATTTTTAGTATTTCATAATTATCAAATGGCAAACCTACAAGTTTTTTTAATGCTGACCTAGCGGCTCCTGCAACCCACAAAGGTAAAGAAAATCCTTTTTTCAAATCAAGTAATTGAAAAATATATAATGAGAACTAATCTAAGAATGACCTATTTAACAAAAAGTGGCCATACAACAAAAATTATCATTGATGATTCCTGGACCGACACCAGTTCCAGAAAAAGTTTTACAAGCATTAAGTAAGCATCCAATAGGACATCGCAGCAAAGAATTCCAAGATCTCGTAGAAAGTACTACGAAAAATTTACAATGGCTTCATCAAACTCAAAATGATGTTCTAACAATTACTGGTAGTGGAACTGCCGCAATGGAAGCTGGAATAATAAATACTTTAAGTAAAGGTGATAAAGTTATCTGTGGGGAGAATGGAAAATTTGGTGAAAGATGGGTAAAAGTTGCTAAAGAATTTGGGTTAGAAATCATAAAAATTGACTCCGAATGGGGGACTCCTCTTAATCCAGAAGAATTCAAAAAAATATTAGAAGAAGATCAAGAAAAAGAAATAAAGGCAGTAATTTTGACTCATTCTGAAACCTCAACAGGTACAATAAATGATCTGGAATCTATCAGTTCATATATACGTGAACATAAAACAGCATTGTCAATTGTTGACTGCGTCACAAGTCTTGGAGCTTGTAATGTACCGGTAGATGAATGGCAATTAGATATCGTTGCTTCAGGATCACAAAAAGGATATATGATTCCGCCGGGACTCAGCTTTATATCGATGAGTCAAAAAGCATGGGAAGCTACAGAAAAATCTAATTTACCAAAATTTTATTTAAATTTAGAATCCTACAAAAAAAGTCTTTTGAGTAACAGTAACCCATATACTCCTGCAGTAAATTTGGTTTTTGCTTTAGATGAATCTTTAAAAATGATGCGAGAAGAAGGATTAGAGAATATTTTCCTTAGACATAAAAAACATAAATTAGCGATGAGCAATGCTGCAAAAGCTTTAAACCTAAAATTGTTTGCTGATGAAAAATATTTAAGCCCTTCAATTACAGCAATAGAGACTGGAGAAATGGATGCTGAAGAATTCAGAAAAACTATAAAAAATAAGTTTGATATTTTACTTGCTGGTGGTCAAGATCATTTAAAAGGAAAAATATTTAGAGTCGGCCACTTAGGTTATGTAAATGACAGAGATATAATTACAGTAATTTCTGCTATTAGTAATACACTTCTTGATTTAGGAAAAATAAATGCTCAAAGAGCTGGGGAAGCATTAGTAATTGCATCTAAATATCTTGAATCAAATTAATTTAAGTCCCTGGCTCTTCGACATTTCCACCTAATTCAACAATCTTTTTTCTAAGAGTAATTGATTTTTTTTCATCTCCCTTAGTTTGAGCAATTGCTAGAGCAAACTCTAATTTTTCAAGATGATGACCACCCTCAAAAAAGGATAACTTTTTCTTTATAAGGTTTTTATTAGATTTGTATGAAATTTGTGAAGACATAAAAATTCATGCTTTGTTTAATATTATGCCAACAAATGGGGACATTATGAGAGAAAAACAAAAATATAATTTGACTATAAACCCAAGCAAAAAAAAATCTTTCTAATATTATGTCCAAACATCTCATAAATTTATGCCAAACATAAATCTCATCTATTATCTAGTTGCAGGCGGAATTTTTGGGGCTTTGGCTCTAAAAACAGGTATACCCGCAGCCCCTCTTGCTGGCGCCTTAATAGGTTCAAGCATCCTTAGTGTCAGTGGCAAAGTGGATATAGCAGATTGGCCAATTGGGACAAGAACAATATTAGAGATTGGGATTGGGACAGTTATTGGCACATCTTTAACTAAAGACTCATTAGTTGACCTACAAAGCTTATGGAGGCCAGCTATCCTAATAACTTTTACTTTAGTAATTACGGGATTAGCGATTGGATTATGGACAAGCAGATTACTAAATATAGATGTAATAACAACAATTCTAGGTGCTGCACCAGGTGGTATTAGCGGCATGAGTCTTGTGGGTTCAGAATATGGCGTAGGCGCTGCAGTAGCAACTCTACACGCTGTTAGGTTGATCACTGTGCTTCTAATTCTTCCCTTAGTTGTTAAATGTTTGAACTTATTTGGAGTGATAAAATCTTAAAATTCTATAGACATATTCTCCATAAAAGATATTTTTAAATAGGAACAAAAAGTTTAATGCAAAAATTTAAGCAGAAAAAACTAATATTAATAACTGTAGGAATTTTTACTCCCTTATTTCTTACGAATTCAAAAGTAAATGCAAGTTCATTTGGCGCAGAAATATTTTGTACCATGAGAGATGGCGGAAACGATCATGAAAGCAGTTGGGAGGCAGCATATACCTACATAAAAAAACAAAAGGGAGGAATTTTCAAAGTCTCACCTAAACAAGCTGCATCACAAATTACTGAAACGGTTATAAGAGAAAAGGAAAAATTTAGGTATTGTGTTGAATATTTAGATAATCTTCATCCAAATAGGAAACTTGAAAGAGATTTACAAAAAGATGAAAAAAGAAAAGAAAAAGAATTAGAAGAAACTAATGAAGTTTTTACGGATGAAACCATTGATCGATATAGCTATTAATTAAACCTTTGAATTTTTTCAATTTTTAATTGTTTTGTAATAAATTTTATTTTGTATCTATATACACTAAATTAAATTTTACAGGCAAATTTTAAGTCAAACACGATAAATAAACATTGACTTTTAACATATTCAAGCCATTATTTATTTAACTAAATAGTCTGAATGCATATCAATGATGCGGTGTTTCTAGAGGACTTATGTCCTAAGTTCAGATTAAGACAGTGGCGAAAGTCAATTCATAGATTTACAGGAAAAAGTTGTATATATTGCGGAAAACCATCTGAATCTATTGACCATGTTTTACCACGTAGCCAAGGTGGCTTAAGTACCACGGAAAACTGCGTTCCAGCGTGTCTTTCTTGTAATGGCGATAAATCAGATGCAAATGCTTTGTACTGGTACAGAAGACAAAAATTTTATGATCCAAGAAGAGCAATGGCTATAAGAGCCTGGTTAGAAGGAGATATAAGATTAGCTATAAGATTATTGCAATGGGCTAATCCTAATTTTAAGGCAAGTAAAAATAATTATGAAACAGATGAATCAAAATACAAAGCAGCCTAACTACCAAACATTACATATTTTTCTAGAGTTATGACTCTCACAAATATTTGCCAATTCTCTTGGCGAATCTGGGAATATTAAAATTGTAGAGAATGAAATAAGGAGAATTAATAATTTTTGGTAGAATTTAAAACTAACTAAACTTATTTCTTTTTCTGTTAATCGAGTATAACTTTTGCTAATGCAATAAGTTTTTGATTTTAAAATAGGTTTAACAGCTGTCTTAATCATGAAAATAATACATATGTACTACCCTAGCATCGTATGAAAAGTTCTGCAAGTTCACTAAATACTAAAAAAAAATTTTTAATCTTGGGGAGTGGTTTTAGCGGTAGTTTCTTTGCAAAAACCATAAGAAAATTAGGTTGTACTGCTTTAACAAGTTCCAGATCTGAAAACAAAGATCCAAATAGTTTTGTTTTCAACAGTGAAAATAGAATAGTTACTAATGAAAAAATTTTTGATGGAGTCACACATATTCTTAGTTGCATACCTCCCGACAAAAATGGAAACGATCCAGTACTAAGAAGTCTTAAAAATAAGCTGAGAAGTTTATCCCTTGAATGGGCTGGTTATTTATCTACCACAGGAGTATATGGAGACACGAAAGGTGATTGGGTTTCTGAGCTTGACCCACCCAACCCTTTTCAAAATAGAAGTCAAAGGAGATTAAATTGCGAAAAAGAATGGATTAAATCGGGTTTACCTGTACAAATTTTCAGGTTACCAGGTATTTATGGGCCTGGAAGATCCACCTTTGAAGCAATTAAAAACAAAAAAATTCGCGTTATTTCAAAAAAAAATCAGGTTTTTTCGAGAATTCATGTTGCTGATATCACAAATGCAATTATCTTTTTATTACAAAATAAAGATTCTTTAAAGTTTCACCAGATTATTAACATTGCAGATGATGAACCCTGTTCTCAAATAGAAGTTATTCAATATTGCTATAGTTTACTTGATTTAAAAATGCCAAAGCCAATATTATTTGAAGAAGCAAAAGAGGAATTATCACCTATCGCTCAATCTTTTTGGATGGAAAATAGAAGAATTTCTAATAAACTTTTATGCGAAACACTTGGATATAAACTAACTTATAAAAACTATAAAATAGGCTTAAAAAATTGCTACTTAAATTTTAAAAAATAAATTAAAAAAATTTATGAATTTTCAGAATACTAATAATAAATTTAAAATAGTACTAAGTGTTGGAGATGAGTCTGGCATTGGACCTGAAATAACTTTAAAAGCTCTTTGTTCAAATGAGATTCCAGAAAATATTGATTTTATATTAGTTGGTTCCAAAAAAAATCTTCAAAAAACATATGAAGAACTAAGATCATTGGGAATAGAAAATCTTGCAAATCCTAAAAATCTCAAGATTCATGATCTCGAAATATATTCATCTAATGATGAATCCAAATCAAGTTATGGAAATTCAAGTTTTTTTTATTTAAAGAAAGCAATTGAAATCGTAAAACAATATCCTAATTCAGCATTAGTAACTGGACCAATTTGCAAAAAATCATGGTCACTAGCAGGTCATGATTTCTCTGGTCAAACTGAAGTATTAGCAAAATCATGTGGAGTAAAAAATTTTGGAATGTTATTCACAGCAAAATCACCAATTACAGGCTGGAGATTCAATACATTACTAGCTACAACCCACATAGCTCTTCGTGAGGTGCCCAAGAAATTGACTACTAAATTAATTCACTCTAAATTAGATCTTTTCAAAAATTTTTGTAATACCTATATTGATAAACCTATTTTAAAAGTTGCTGGATTAAATCCTCATGCTGGCGAAGAAGGGATTTTGGGTAATGAAGAGAAAGATTGGCTCAATAGTGCATTGATTGCTTGGAATAAGAAAAATAGAGATATTCAATTATTTGGCCCTTTGTCACCAGATAGTTGCTGGAATTCTTCGGCAAAAGCTTGGCTAAACAAAGATGCTGAAAGACATGACGGCATTCTTGCTATGTATCATGATCAGGGTCTAATACCAATGAAAGTTATAGCCCTTAATTACTCAGTAAATACAACAATAGGCTTGCCTTTTATAAGAACATCTCCAGATCATGGAACGGGTTTTGATATTGCTGGACAAGGAATAGCTCAATGCCAAAGCATGATTGAGGCTATAAAAGCTGCTATAGAAATAAATAAAAATTCAAGACTGCTTAACACGCATTAAAACTTGACCAAATTCAACTGGCGTTCCGTTTTCAACAAGAATCTCAACTATTTCAGCATTAAATTCAGATTCAATTTCATTCATTAACTTCATAGCTTCCAAAATACAAATAGTTTGACCGACCTTAATATTATTTCCTACTTCGACAAATGGGTCCTCTCCAGGCGCTGCAGCCCTATAAAAGGTTCCAACCATAGGAGAAGTAATATCAGTAAGATCTGAGCGTCCAGGAGGGGCTACCTGTGGCGTCTCGGGCTCATTAGCTATTGAGACATTATCGTTGATGGGTTTTTGATTAGTAATTGTTTGGCTTTCATATGAGCCATTGGAAACTAAATTGTTAGTACCTTGGTTCTGGTCAAATAAATTACGTTTTATTTCGAGTTTAAAATCTTCTCCCTCAAGTAGGAATTCTTGAATATCGCTTGTAGAGATTTTCTCTATTAAGCGATTTAAGTCTTCATGATCTAATTTCATAGCCATTAATTTTCACGTCCAAGATAACTATCGTTACGAGTATCAACCTTAATCATTTCTCCTACAGAAATAAATAAAGGAACCATAACTTGAGCACCTGTTTCTAGAATAGCTGGTTTAGTACCCCCACTAGCGGTATCACCTTTAACTCCAGGGTCAGTCTCAGTTACTTTCAAAGTAATAGATATTGGCAGTTCAATTTCTAAAACTTTATCATTATAGAAAATTACATTTACCTCCATTCCTTCTTTCAAATACTTTGCTCCTTTACCAATTTGTTCAGAGGAAAGTCTTGTCTCTTCAAAACTTGTCATATCCATAAAAACATAATCGCCAGACTCCACATAAGTGTGCTGCAGGTTAGACTTCTCAAGGATAGCCTGCTGTACTGATTCTCCGGCTCGAAAAGTTTTTTCAACCACGTTGCCGCTTTGAACTGATTTTAATTTTGTTCGCACAAAAGCAGAACCCTTACCAGGCTTGACATGTAGAAATTCTACAACACGCCAAACTTGTCCATCCAATTCGATGGTGGTACCTGTGCGAAAATCGTTACTGGAAATCATTCCTGTATTACATCCCCAAGGATCATAAACCTGCAAGAGTGCTATGCAAAAATTCTTATCAAATCAGAACAAACTTTTTTTAATTCTATCAATCATAATTTTACAAGTTTTTCTATTCAAACCCACTCAAGTACTAGCCGATTTGCCTACTGGTAATGCGGTAAAAGACCCTAATGCAATCCTTAGAAACGCGCTCCCTATCAAGCAAGTTGAATTGCAAGAAATTCAACACAAATTGGAAGAGACAAGTGACCTTGTAAGAGGAGGAAGATGGCCCGCCTTAACCAAAACTGTTACAAAATGTCAATCTTTACTAAAAAAATACCAAAGTCGAATTATCCAAGAATTACCAAACGATAAAAAGAAAATTGCCGAAACAACATTTTTAGAACTCAAAGAAAATTTTGATAATCTTCAAGATCATGCCAAATCAAAGGATAAGTTCTCATTTGTAACTACCCGTAAAGAAGCTTTAGATAAAATAGGTGGATTAGAAGAGTATTTCCTGCCAGAACAATTTCCTTACCTTATCCCAGAGGAATTTGATAATCTCCCAAGACTATTAGGCAGAGCAAAAGTAAATATAAAGACCTCTAAAGGAGACATCAAAGCTATTGTAGATGGATTTAATGCACCACTTACAGCTGGAGCATTTATAGATTTATCTTCAAAAAATTTCTATAAAGATTTACCCATCAATAGAGCAGAAGAATTTTTTGTTCTGCAAACAGGTGATCCAATTGGTGAAGCAATTGGTTACGTAGATCCTGAAACAAATGAAGAACGTAATGTTCCTCTCGAAATAAGAATACCTGATGAAAAAGAAACTTTTTATAACCAAACTTTTGAAGATTTAGGCTTCTACACAGAGACTCCAACATTACCTTTCGCAACACTTGGAACTTTAGGTTGGTCCCACTCAAATGCAGCAGTTGATGATGGTTCATCTCAATTTTTCTTCTTTTTGTATGAAGCAGAACTTAATCCAGCAGGTCGCAATTTAATAGATGGAAGAAATGCTGCTTTTGGCTATGTTGTGGATGGTTTTGATGTTTTAGAAGAGCTAAACAAAGATGACACAATTATTTCCATTGATGTTTTACAAGGGATTGAAAACCTCAAATTAAATGCGTAAAGAATTATTAGAAGATATTGGAGAAAAAGAATTAATAAATAGGCTTGCAAAATTTATGCCTAAAGATCAAGCTTCAGATGATTGCGCTTTAATCAAAACTAAAAATGAAAACTTACTTATTAATAATGATTCTTTGGTAGAAAATGTTCATTTCGATGACGTCACTATTTGCCCTCAAGATCTTGGTTGGAAAGCAGTTGTCAGTAATTTCTCTGACTTAGTATCCAGTGGTAGCAAAAAAACTATAGGAATTACAATAAGTCTTATTTTACCTGCAACCACCGAATGGGTTTGGGTTGAAGAATTATATAAAGGAATTAATAAAGCTTTAAAAAAATATGGTGGAATAATTCTTGGAGGAGATTGCTCAAAAGGAAATCAAAAAATCATATCCATTACAGCAATTGGAATTCAAGGGGAACTTGAATTATCAAGAAACGCATGTAGCCCAGGTGAAATCATCTTAACCACAGGAATTCATGGTCTTAGCAAACTAGGGTTTATGATACTAAATAAAAATAATTTTGATAATGATATTCCACTCAATAAAAGATTAATCAAAAAGTCAATCGAACATTTCAGTCGCCCTAAAATTTACCCACATTTTCTAAAAAATCTTCTTAAAACTCGCTCCAATAAAAAAATAACGAGAATAGGTTGTACTGATAGCAGTGATGGTCTATTTCAAGCAGTACAAGATTTAGCAATTGCCAGCAACTGTAAAGCAATAATGAATTACGAAAAAATACCTAAAGATAAGGATTGGCCAAAAGGAGATAAATGGGATGAGTATTATTTTTTTGGAGGTGAAGACTACAAACTAGTTTTTTCATTGCCTAAAAAATGGGCTAGGAAATTTTCTAAATTAGATAAAAATATTACCGAGATTGGTTTTTTTATCAAAGGTGAACCTTCAATAGAATTTAAAGATATAAAGAACAATAAACTATTGAAAAATACACCTTTCAAACACTTTTAATTATTCCCAATTTTTAGCAACAATCTCTGCTAAATCTACAACTCTTTGACTATATCCCCACTCGTTGTCGTACCATGCAAGGACCTTAACAAGGTTATCTCCGATACACATAGTGAGATCACTATCTACAATAGATGATTCATTAGTCCCTGCATAATCGCTGGACACTAATGGTTCATCACCATACTTAATAATTCCCTTCATTGAACCTAAAGAAGCTTCTTTAAGAACATTATTTACTTCATCGCTTGTAACATTTTTAGAAGATTCAAAAACGAAATCCACCGCTGAAACATTAGGTGTAGGAACTCTCATTGCAATTCCTGTTAATTTACCTTTCATCTCTGGGTAAACGAGTGCTACAGCTTTAGCAGCGCCTGTAGAGGTTGGAACTATATTTGTAGCAGCTGCTCTAGCCCTTCTTAAATCTCTATGACTATTATCTAGAATTCTTTGATCACCAGTATAACTATGAATTGTAGTCATCAAGCCTTTATTGATTCCAAAAGTTTGATCTAAAACTTTAACCACCGGAGCTAAGCAGTTCGTAGTACAACTAGCATTACTCAAAATATCATAATCTTTATGATTATATGTATCAGCATTAACTCCAACTACGTAAGTACCAACACCTGCACCTTTACCCGGGGCAGTTAAGATTACTTTTTTTGCTCCTACCTCTAAGTGCTTGCTTGCCCCAACATCTGTATTAAAAACTCCAGTTGATTCAATAACTAAATCTACACCCCAATCTTTCCAGGGAAGATTCATTGGATTTCTATCAGAGAAACACTTAATTGTTTTGTTATTAATAACAAAGGTATCATCAGTATATTTAATATCAACACCATCAAGTTGACCAAGGACTGAATCGTATTTTAATAGATGAGCATTGGTCTTTGGATCTGAAGTTACGTTAATACCGACTACTTCAATATTGGTGTAAGCACCTCTACTAAGCCAACAACGCATAAAGTTTCGACCAATTCTGCCAAACCCGTTAATTGCAACACGCAAAGTCATAACTAATAATTCTAAATGATTAACCTAAGTTGCTGATCATACTGAATTTTGTGCAATAACGTAAGGTTTTTTTGATTTATTAAGCAAATAAGTCTAGTTTTGTATTAATTCCAGAAAAAAAATGATTTTTTTTTAAGAAAAAATACCAAAATTTTACTTTGAAGTTATTTTAATTTAAGTAAAAGATAAACATTGAATAAAGAATTAATACCTAATAATCATTTTCATTTTATTGGAGTTGGCGGTATTGGAATGTCGGCAATTGCAATGGGTTTACTAAAAAAAGGTTATTCAGTTTCAGGCTCTGATTTAGTTAAAAACAATGAAACTAAAAAATTAGAAAAATTAGGTGCAATTATCTTCAATTCCCAAATTGGACAAAATATTGAATTTGTAAATTCAAAATTTAACAACAATTTGATTAATTTTGTTGTAAGCACAGCTATCAAACCAGACAATGAAGAATTAATGTACTGTAGAGAAAAAAATTTACCAGTAAAACATCGTTCAGAGATTCTTGCAATGTTAATGAAATCTTATACTTCATTAGCAGTAGCAGGTAGCCATGGAAAAACATCAACCAGTACATTTCTGTCCACACTGCTTGAGTTATGTACGCATAATTCTTCTTCAATAACTGGGGGAATAATTCCTATCTACAACTCTAATTGTCATTTAGAAAATACAAAATTTTTAGTAGCTGAAGTTGATGAGTCTGATGGCACAATAAATAGATATGAATCAGATATTGGAATAATAAATAACATTGATTTTGATCATTGCGATCACTTCTCTGATTTAAAGGAAGTTATATATTCTTTTAAATATTTCGCTAAGAATTCTAAAAAATTATTAATTAATTTTGATTGTGAAATTACGAGGAATAATTTTTATTCTGAAAGCAATTGGTCAAACATTTCACCAATCAACGTTAGTTATGCCTTAATACCGACTGAAATAAATAAAAGTCATACGATTGGAAAATATTATGAAAAAGGAAATTTCATAAGTAGTATAAATATTCCAATTCCAGGATTACACAATTTATCTAACATCACAGCTGCAATAGCAGCTTCAAGAATGATAGGTGTAAATTTTTTAGAAATTAAGAAAAATATACAATACCTCAAACTACCAAACAAAAGATTTGAATACAGAGGCACACTAGATGAAAGGGATTTATATGATGATTATGCACATCACCCAAACGAAATAAAAGAGACGATTAAATTAGGAAGATTATTTATTAAGAAAAAAAATAATAATGAATTTCATAAAAGAAGATTAATAGCTATTTTTCAACCCCATAGATACTCTCGAGTAAAGCAATTTGCTAAAGAATTCGCTGAAGAATTATCAAAAGCAGATGTTATTTATATAACTAGTATTTATGGAGCAGGAGAAGGAAACGTAGATAAAATTACTTCGGAAATTATTACTGATCTCATTTATAAACAAAACAAAAATGTTAGTTACATAAATAATTATAATGAGATTAAAAAAAATTTTTACGAACTAACTAAAAAAGGGGATTTAATTTTAAATATGGGAGCTGGTGATTGTCATAATTTCTGGTCAATATTAAATGAGAAAAAATTTGAATAGTTCTCTAATTTATGAATAAGAAAATTTTTTCAAAGAATTCTAATCTGAGTACTTATACCACTATAAAAGTTGGAGGTGTAGCTGAATATTTTGCTGAACCAAGAAATACTGATGAATTTTCATTTCTAATAAAATGGGCTAATTTAAATAAACATAAATGCCAAATAATTGGTGCAGGTTCAAATCTACTAATAAATAATATTTTCATAAAAGGATTAGTTATATGTACAAAAAAAATGAAGACATTAGTGATAGAGCCGTATTCAGGAATCGTTGAAGCGGAAGCAGGTGTAATGCTCCCAACATTATCTAATTCTCTTGCTAAAAAAAGATTAAAAGGAGGAGAATGGGCTGTCGGAATTCCAGGCACTTTAGGAGGTGCAATTTATATGAATGCTGGCACAGGCAGCTTATCATTAGCAAAAAATCTTATTTCCGTAAAAGTTATAAATAATAAAACTAATGAACAACTTGAAATTGAAAAAAAAGATATCGATTTTGAGTATAGATTTAGTTCTTTTCAAAGTAATGATTTTGCAATTATTAGTGCAAAGCTACATTTTGAGCCTAATGGAAATCTAGAACAATTAATTCAAACAACCAAAAATAACCTTAAATTAAAAACGGAAACGCAACCATATCATCTACCAAGTTTTGGTAGTGTTTTTAAAAATCCTGAAAATAATTATGCAGCTAAATTAATTGATGATATGGGTTTAAAGGGATTTAAGATTGGGGGAGCAGAAATTTCTACAATGCATTCAAATTTTATAATTAACAATTCTTCAGCAAGTTCAAAAGATATTTATGAATTAATAACTGTAATTCAACAAAAAATACTACAAAACAAAGGGATTTATCTTCAACCGGAAGTAAGAATGATTGGTTTTGACTATCCTAAATAAAGAAACTTTTTTTAAAATGCCGGGTTTTGGACTTCCTAATTTTGGACAACTTACAGAAGCTTTTAAAAAAGCTAAACAAATACAACAAGATGCTCAAAAATTACAAGATGAACTTGAAAATATGGAGATTGAAGGGAAAAGTGATGATGAAATGGTAAAAGTCTGGATAAGTGGGAACCAAGTTCCTTTAAAGGTAGAAGTGCAAGAAAATGTTTTAAATTCAGATAAAGAAAAAATTGAGCAAAACATATTACAAGCCATTCAAAAAGCTCATGAATTATCTACTACCACTATGAAAGAAAGAATGAATGATTTAACTGGTGGATTAAATCTTAATCTTCCGGGTTTTGATAATAGTGACTCCTAGAAGACTCGATCATTTCTTTATAAAAAGAATATCTCTCAAAAGATTTATTTAAATTACAGCCCTCATCATTCAAATGTAAGCAGTCCCGAAATTTACACCTAATTCCTTCATCGATTACTTGTTTATATATTTCCGAAAAGAGATTTGGCAACAATCTTATATCAACCTCTAGAGGTTGCATATTAAAACCTGGTGTATCAACAATATAACTTTGATTAGATATGGAAAATAACTCAACATTTCGAGTAGTGTTTTTCCCTCTCTTTATTCTATTGGAAACTGGAGCAGTACTATTTTGAAGACCTGGAATTATATTGTTAAGCAAAGTAGTTTTACCAACACCGGATGGGCCCATAAAAATCGAACACTTTTTTTTCTTTAAGTGAGCTAATAAATCTTCAAAGTGATCAGATTTATGTAAATTTAAAGTAATTGCTTGATAACCCCATTTCTTAAATTTATCAAGTAAAAAAATCTGTTTTTTGTCTGATATTAAATCACACTTTGTCAAAACTAATGACACTTCTACCCCCATAGATTCTGCTGATATCAAAAACCTATTAACTTGAGATAAATTTAACTTTGGCTCTTCAACTGAAAAAGTAATGTAAATATTAGAAATATTTGCAACTGATGGTCTATTTAATAAATTTTGTCTTTTTTTTAGACTTGCTATTACTGCCCGTTTGCTTACTAAATCAATATTATCAATTTCTACTTCATCTCCAACATAAATAAATTGATCTTTGAAATTTATAGACTTTTTTACCTTACATAAAAATCTTTCGCTATTTCCAAAGTTTTCTTTATTTTTTAGGTCAACAAAGAAAAATTCATTGAATTTTTTCGTAACTAAACCTAAATGTTTAATATTAGTTTTCATTCAGAATTTTTATTTTTAAAAATTTTTCATGTTCTTTGATTTGTTCATACAAACATCCCATCTCTTTTAAATTTTTTAATACCATTTCTTCTGGTTCACCTTTATCCAATTCAACAATAAGTTGTTCATTTTTGGATAACTTCTCTAAAGCCAATTTAATCTTGACGACATTTAAAGGACATGGAACAGATTTCAGATCCAAATACTTTAAAGAAGTCATTAAGATTCTTTACCAAATAATTTACTAAATAATCCACTACTGGAATTGATATTTTTATCTGAATACTGAGAAGCTAAATCCTCTAAAAGATTTCGCTCTTCATCAGTTACACGAGTTGGCAATTTTACTTTTATTAGAACTTCATGATTTCCTCTGGCAACTGGATTACCAAGTCTAGGTACCCCTTTATTCTCAAGTGAAAGAGTTGTATTTGGTTGTGTACCACTAGGAATTTTTAAATTAACTTTGCCATCAACTGTAGCAATTTCAACAGTATCTCCTAAAATTGCTTGTAAATAACTCACAACTATTTCTGAGTAAATAGTCACACCATCTCTTTTTAATTTCGAATCATTCTTCACCTTGATAAAAACATAAAGATCTCCAGGTGGGCCACCTTTCAAACCAACATTTCCCTCTCCGGAAACTCTTAATTTAGTACCAGTATCAACTCCTGCAGGAATATTAATTCGTAATTTTTTTCTGACTTGCTTTACTCCATTACCACCGCAACTTGTACATGGATCTGAGATTATTTGACCAGTTCCATTACATGAAGGACATTCAGCTACTTGCGTGAAATTGCCAAATGGTGTTCTCGTCGCTCTTCTAACTTGTCCACTTCCTCCACAAGTTGTACAAGTTTTTGGTCCGGTTCCTGGTTTGGCACCTGTTCCCCTACAGACTTCACATGTCTCAAGATGAGGAATTGTAATTTCTCTTTGTTGGCCAAATATTGCATCTTTAAAATCAACATTAAGGTCATATCTTAAATCATCTCCTTGTTGAGGACCTCTTCTTTGAGTTCTTCCTCCTTGTGGAGTTTGCCCTCCAAAGCCATTAAAAAAGGTTTCAAATAAATCTGCAAACCCACCCATATCGCCCATATCAGGCATTCCAGCTGCACCTCCAAGACCAGCCTCTCCAAACTGATCATATCTGGCTCTAGTTTCAGGATCAGCTAATGCTTCATAAGCCTTACCAATTTCTTTAAATTTATCTTCAGCACCAGGTTCTTTATTAACGTCAGGATGATATTGTCTTGCTAATTTTCTATAAGCCCTTTTTAAGGTATCAGCATCAGCATCTCGTGAAACTCCAAGTATTTGATAAAAATCAGCCATTAAATAACGCTCAAGTAAAAATTTGGAATTTATACATCTTCAGAAGTATTTTCCTCTGAATCAATATTCTCTTCAACTGTATCCTTTTCTACTTCCTCTTGTGAATTTTGTTTACCTGGCCCCATGGAAACTTTAACCAAAGCATGTCTCAAAACCTTTCCCTCTAAATGATATCCTCGCTGCAATTCTTCTACAATAAAATCTTCTTTAAACTCTTCACTCGGCTCTCTTAATACAGCTTCATGCAAATTTGGATCAAATTGCTGGCCAACAACTCTCATGGGGGCAACTCCTTGTTGTTTTAAAACTTCTACCAATTGTTTATACAAGCCTTGATAACTTCTATGAAGGGCTTGAGCTTCTTCACTTTCTGGTTTTAGTTGTTGTCTTGCTCTTTCAAAATTATCAACGATTGGGAGTATTGCAGTTAAAGTTTTAGAAACAAGTTGGACTTTTAAATCATCCTGATCTCTAGACTGCCTTTTTCTGAAATTATCAAAATCTGCTGAGATTCTTACATATTGATTTTTTAATGTTTCGTGCTCTTTTTCTAACTGTTCTAACCTTGCATCATTATTGGAGATAGTATTTTTTAATTCTTCGGTATTTATTCCTTCTGTTTTTTCTGAAGATAATTCATCATTTTCGATTATTTTATCTTCAGCAGATGAATTATCCTCAGGGGAATTATCCTGATTAGAAACTTCATTTTCTTTAATATCCATATTATCTGATTGATTTTCAATCATTTTTCTAAAAATTTAATAAGACTATTTTCCAATAAAGTGATGCACAAAACAAGTTACGGAAGGCCGCACAAATTTTTATTCAGGAACAAATCTTAATGCTAATCCGTTATTACAGTATCTTTTGCCTGTAGGAAGTGGCCCATCATTAAAAACATGTCCTTGATGACCTCCGCATCTAGAGCAGTGATATTCGGTTCTTGGAACAATCAACTTAAAATCAACCTTTGTTGCAACTGATCCTTGAATTGGATCCCAAAAACTTGGCCATCCAGTGCCACTATCAAACTTTTTATCTGAAAGAAAAAGTGGTAAATCACATCCTGCACAGTGAAAAACCCCTTTTCTTTTCTCATTATTTAATTCGCTACTGAAAGCTCTTTCAGTGCCTTCTTCCCTCAAAATATAATAGGATTCTGGACTTAGCCTGGATTTCCATTCTTCTTTTGATAAATTCCACTCCTCATTAGAAGCAAGCGAAGAAGCTAAAACTTGCATAGGCTTAAAAAATGTTTTTAATATTGACATAGTAGGAATTAGAATAAAAGTTCTTCTTGATAAAAATTGATTCATATATTTACTCACATAAAAAGTAATGAGTTTCATACATCCTGATTCTATTAAAAATATTCATAAATTAAGTATTGCTCCAATGATGGATTGTACTGATAAGCATTTCAGAATGATAATGAGAAAAATAAGTTCTAAAGCTCTTATGTATACGGAAATGATTGTGGCTCAAAGTTTATTTCATACCGATAAAAAAGAAAAATTTTTAGGTTTTAATAATGAAGAACACCCGATATCGATTCAATTTGGGGGAGATAATCCTGATATACTTAAAGAGGTTGCCAAAATGGCACAGGATTGGGGTTATGACGAAATAAACTTTAATGTTGGTTGTCCAAGTCCAAGAGTCAGTTCTGGAAATTTTGGTGCTTCGCTTATGAAGGATCCTGAAAAAGTTGCAAAATGCATAGATGCTTTAAAAAATAATTGCAACTTACCGGTCACGATTAAACACAGAATTGGAGTAGACAACGATGATAGTTTTACGAATTTAAATAATTTCGTAAGATGTATCGCAAAAGCTGGTGCAGACAGATTTACAGTTCACGCCAGAAAAGCCATTTTAAACGGGCTAAATCCAAAACAAAACAGAACTATTCCTCCGCTTAAATACGATGTAGTAAAAAAATTAAAAAAGTTAAATCCAGAATTATTAATAGAAATCAATGGGGGCTTAACAAATATCGATGAATCATTAAAAGCTCTAATTGATTTTGATGGTGTAATGATAGGACGATCAGTATATAAACATCCCTTAAGATGGTCTGAAATTGATAAAAAGGTTTATGGAATTAAAACAAAACCAAAATCTGCTTCAGATATTATCTTCTCTTTAATCCCTTACATAGATAATCATTTAACTGAAGGAGGAAATTCTTGGGATATTTGTAAACATCTCATAAATTTGGTCGAGGGTATTCCAAAAGCAAAAATTTGGAGAAATCAAATTTCAATTAAATCTATAAATAAGGAATTAGATATTGAGTATCTTCTCAAATTAACTTCTATGCTTAAAGAAATGGGTTACTGATTTTCATCATTTGAAGCATTACCTCCATTTGAGACTCCCCTTTTTCTACGACTTCTGCCACTTTCATAGTCAGAATTCTCAGAAGAGTTTCCATAACTTCTATCTTCCCAACCTTCTGCACCTGAGGATTTATTGTTATAAGAATTAT
>QCIJ01000002.1 GCA_003216755.1 Prochlorococcus sp. AG-402-K22
TGGAATAAGCTCGGGGCTTATCTTAAAGAAACTCAAATATTAGGTTCAATCCAAAATACACTTTACTGGGATCAAAATACTGGGATGCCCAAAAAAGGAGCTTCTTGGAGGTCTGAACAACTTACCTACATCGCAAAAATCTTGCATAAAAGAAATTCTTCTGAAGAATTTTCTAATTTAATACAATCTGCGAAAAATGAATTATTAGATACTGAACAAAATTCTAATAATCAACTCATTATTAAAGGTAAAGAAAAAAACATTAATCTTTTAATCAAGGAATTAAATAAAGCGAAAAATTTAGATCCTAAATTAGTTGAGTCTCTAGCTAAGGCAAAATCTAAAGGATATGAAAATTGGCAAGAAGCTAAGAAAAAATCAGATTTTAAAGTTTTTCTCCCATCCTTTGAAGAACTAGTCAAATTACGGATTGAAGAGGCAAAACAAATATCAGATCAATATTCACCATGGGAGACACTAGCCCAACCCTTTGAGCCTGAATTAACTTTAAAGTGGTTGAATAAAATTTTTCAGCCTTTGAAAGACACTCTCCCAGAGTTGATTAGAGGAATTAACAAGTTAAAGAAATATCAATGGGATTTAAGTCCAGAATCACAACAGAATTTGTGTTCTAAATTACTTGATGAGCTTGGGAGAGATAAAGATCTGGTTGTTGTTGGTAAATCTCCCCATCCTTTTTCTATTACATTAGGGCCTAATGATTATAGAATTACGACAAGAATCGTCGAAGGCGAACCATTATCAAGTTTTTTAGCAACTGCACATGAGTGGGGGCATTCAATTTATGAGCAAGGTCTTCCATCACAAAGTCATCAATGGTTTGCTTGGCCTTTAGGTCAAGCAACTTCTATGGGTATTCATGAAAGTCAATCATTATTTTGGGAAAATAGAATAGTTAAATCCAAATCTTTTTCGAAAAGATTTTTTAAAAAATTTGTTTCAGCTGGATGTACATTAAATAATTATTTTGAACTCTGGAAATCTATTAATCATTTGGAAGCAGGATTAAATAGGGTTGAGGCAGATGAGTTGACCTATGGCTTACACATACTGATTAGAACTGAACTTGAAATAGATTTAATTGAGGGAGGTTTACCTGCTGAGGATATCCCAGAGGAATGGAATAAAAGATATGAAGAACTTTTAGGAATAAAACCATCTAATGATTCTGAAGGTTGTCTTCAAGATGTTCATTGGAGTGAAGGTGCGTTTGGATATTTTCCTTCATATTTGTTAGGTCATCTGATAAGTGCACAAATATCTTCGCAAATGGAAAGAGACATTGGATTGATAGATGATTTAATCCAAAATGGGGAATATCAAAAAATCATCTTTTGGTTAAGAAATAATGTTTATAAATTTGGCAGATCAGTTAATTCTATGGAATTGATAAGAATGGTCACTGACGAAGAACTATCACCAAACTATTTTATTAATCGTCTAAGATCTAAAATAAATGATTTTTGCTAAACATTACTTTTAAAGAATTTGGTCGAGCTTGAGGTTGTAAGATAAAAAAAAATTATTTCTTGATGGCAAACCTTAATCAACCCCCAAGCAGGGTTACACCAAATTTATTGCATATACTAAATGCTTTCACTGATAGCACGAATACAGTAATTAACACTATTGTTGAATTGAACTCTAACACCATAAATAAATATGAATTAATCACAGAAACGGGCCATCTTAAACTTGATAGGGTAGGTTATTCTTCACTTGCTTATCCATTTGCTTATGGATGTATACCAAGGACATGGGATGAAGATGGAGATCCACTTGATGTCGAAATTGTAAGTGTAACTGAGCCATTGATACCTGGATCTATTGTCGAGGCAAGGATTATTGGGGTGATGAAATTTGATGATGGTGGTGAGGTCGATGATAAGGTAATAGCAGTTCTCGCAGATGATAAAAGAATGGATCATATCTCAAGTTATGAAGACCTTGGAGAGCATTGGTTAAAAGAAACAAAGTATTATTGGGAGCATTACAAAGATCTAAAAAAACCTGGAACATGTGCTGTTAATGGTTTTTTTGGGCTAGAAGAAGCTGTTAAAGTGATTAAAGATTGTGAAGAGAGATACCAAAAAGAAATTGATCCTAAGTTAGTAAATTAACTAATTTTTGTTTTCTCTAAATTCTTCAAATATTTCGCTGAGTATTTTGTCGGCACCTTGGAGCTTTAGTTTTTTTGCTAGTTCTATGCCTACCAGCTCAGGGTCATTAATATTTCCAACAACTTGATCTTTTATAAGCCTTTCACCATCAAGAGAGGCTACCATTCCAGTAAGGTAAAGAAGTCCATTATCAATATTACTATTGACTCCTATTGGAACTTGGCATCCACCTTCAAGATCTCTTAAAAAAGCCCTTTCTGCGAGACATCTTTGACTAGTGGGTTTATCTTCTAAGACATTTATAATTTCTAAAACTTTGTTATCGTCAGATTTACATTCAATGCCTAGAGCTCCTTGGCCAACGGCATGAAGGGAAATTTCACTAGGTATTATCTGGTGAATTCTTGATTCAAAGCCTAATCTTTTTAAACCAGCAGCCGCAAGAATTATGCAGTCAAATTCTCCGGCATCTAATTTTTCCATTCTTGTAATAACATTTCCCCTGATATCTTTGAAAACAAGATGTGGATACTTATTTCTTAATTGTGCAAGTCTTCTTAGGGAGCTTGTTCCTACAATCGAACCTTCAGGTAAGGTTTTTAATTTATAACAGTCATTTTTTTTGTTTACTACTAAAGCATCTGCGGGATCTTCCCTCTTTGTGATGCATCCTAATTTGAGGCCATTGGGCAAATTGGTTGGTAAATCTTTCAGTGAATGTACTGCTATATCTGCATGGCCTACGAGCATTTGTGCTTCAAGTTCTTTTGTGAATAAGCCTTTGTCGCCTATTTTTGCTAAAGCTACATCGAGGATTTTGTCACCCTGAGTTGCCATGGCTTCTATAGATACCTCTAAATTGGAAATATTCCTCTCAAGTTGATCTTTAACCCATAAAGTTTGAACCATTGCTAGTTTACTTCTTCTACTAGCTATTTTCAGCTTAAAATTAGTCATTAAATATTATTTTGAGTTTGAATTAAAATAAAGTCGAATTTATTTTAAGCTATTCTTTTGCAAGTTTCTAAAGCTGAAAATTATACTTAACTTTTTTTATTTTATATATTCTTTTAAAACTCCATTTCGATTTGGATGTCTAAGTTTTCTAAGGGCTTTTGCTTCTATTTGTCTAATCCTTTCTCTTGTCACATCAAAAATTTGGCCAATTTCTTCAAGAGTTTTCATTCTTCCGTCGTCAATTCCATATCTCAATCTGAGAACATCTCTTTCCCTTGGACTTAGAGTGGCTAATACTCCTTCCAAATCCTCTCTTAATAAAGTTTTAGAAACATCTTGCTCTGGATTTTCTATGTCAGCCTCTATAAAGTCTCCGAGTCTTGAGTCTTCTTCTTTCCCTATCGGAGTTTCTAAAGAAATAGGAAGCTGAGCACTTTTAGCTATAAATCTTAATTTCTCAATTGTCATTTCCATACTCTCAGCGATTTCTTCTTCACTAGGCTTCCTGCCAAATTCTTGGCTAAGAACTTTTGTGGTTTTCTTAATTCTGGATATTGTCTCGTATAAGTGAACTGGCAATCTAATAGTTCTACTTTGGTCTGCAATTGCTCTTGTAATCGCTTGGCGAATCCACCAAGTTGCGTAAGTAGAGAACTTGTAACCTTTCTCATGATCAAATTTTTCAGCTGCTCTAATTAAACCCAAACTTCCTTCTTGGATTAAGTCTTGAAATGATAAACCTCTATTCATATATTTTTTAGCAATTGAAACAACTAATCTTAAATTTGATTGAACCATTTTTTCTTTAGCTCTCCTTCCTAAAAGAAGTCTTCTTCTAAATTTGGAAAGAGGCATATCTATTAACTCAGCCCATTCTCTAACTGATGGGAAATGTCCTTTTTCTGACTCATATTGAGTTGCAAGTCCTTCTAATTGAAGTAAGTCAGCAATTTTTCTTGCAAGTTCAATTTCTTCATCGGGTCTTAAAAGCCTAATTCTTCCAATTTCTTGGAGATAAACTCTTATTGAATCTTCAGTGTAGATACCTTTTGGGCCAAGCTTTATATTCCCAAGCCCTTTATCTTCTTCTTCTTCTTCAGAATCACTAAATTCATTAATATTTTCAATACTGCTTTCATTTAACTGAGAAGATGTCTCTAAACTTTGACCATTTTTTTTAATATCTTCTTCAACTACTGTTCCTAAGTTTGTATTATTTTTTTTATTGATCTTTTTTTTTGAGCTGGGCTTGGAATTCTTTGATTCTGCTGCTACTGGACACATGATTGACTCCTTTCTATGGTGAATTTAACTAGATTAAATTTTATTTAGGGCTAATTTGTACATTTAGTAGTAAAGTTCCCTGTTAATTTGTAAAAAACTTTTTCAGGAATTTAAATAAAAAAGTTTTTTAAACTGTTGAAAAATTTAAATAGTGCTATAGATTACCTAAAGTAAAAAGTCTTGGGATTTCTCAGACAGGCAGATCACTTTTTGAATTTTCAGTCAATGATCAAAGCTTCTTGTCTCCCTAAAGATCAGGATACTTACAATGTGCAAAAAACACTTTGTGGAATGTTCAACAATCCAATACTAAAAAAAAGTTTTGAAGTCGGCAAGTAATCAGTTATTAAATATCTCCTACAAATTGGAAATTTTGCTTGATATAGGTAGTAGTAATGAAAGCTTTTACTATTTAGATGGAAATAATCTAGGAGCAGAAGTTGGGGACATCGTAAATGTGAGACTAAGAGGTAGGTTATTAAATGGGTTGGTGATCTCCAAAAAAAACTTTTCGGCATTAAATAAAAATGAATCAAATATTACTGGAGGAAAAAGTATAAGGTATTTGTATGTTGAACGTATTTTGCATAAAAAAATATTTGAGGATTCTTGGAGAGAATGGATAGAGTCCCTAGCCACTTTTTATATGGTAAGTAATTTAAAAATGTTTAAAACTGCATTTCCTCCTGGCTGGATTGGTAAATATAAGGATATTTCTCAAGGTTTAAAAGATCAAATATGGATTGAAACTAAAAAAGAATTTGATATTAAGAAAAGTGGATTAACCAAAAAAGAATTTTTTTTAATGAATACTTTGCCCGAAAAAGGTAATTGGCAAAGTGAATTAATAAAGTCTGGTTTTAATTACTCTCTCATTAAATCGATGGTCAGTAAAAATTACCTTGTTAAATCTAAAAGAAAAAAAAATATGAATACTAAATTAAATTCCTTTTTAAATAATCATATTGTAATTAAAAAACCAAATCTTACAAATGAGCAAAAGATTGCATTTCAAGAATTTCAAACAATGAAACCTGGAGATGCGTTACTTCTATGGGGCGAAACAGGTTCAGGTAAAACAGAAGTTTATATGAGAATTGCTGAAGATCAATTTCTTAAGAAAAAAAGTTGTTTGATACTCGCCCCAGAAATTGGACTTATTCCTCAACTTATCGATAGGTTTTGTCGACGATTTGATAATGCTGTTTACGAATATCATAGTAACTGTTCTTCCATTCATAGAACTTTAGTTTGGAAGAAAATTATTAATACTAATGAACCTTTAATAGTAATAGGAACAAGGTCCGCAGTTTTTCTTCCAATTAAAAATCTAGGATTAATAATAATGGATGAAGAACATGATGTTTCATATAAACAAGATAGTCCTATGCCTTGTTATGACGCAAGAGAGATTGCTATTGAAATAGTAAAAAGGAATTCTGCAAAGTTAATTTTTGGGAGTGCAACCCCTTCAATGAAGACTTGGAAAAAGTTTATTTCTGAAAAGAATTCTAAATTGGTAAGAATGATTCAAAGGATATCCAGTAATGATATTCCTGAAATAAGAATTATTGATATGCGTGATGAGTTCAAGAAGGGAAATATGAAAATTTTTTCCAATGAATTATTACAATTGCTTCCTCAACTACGATTAAAAAATGAGCAGGCAATAATTTTGATACCTAGGAGGGGGCATAGTGGGTTTTTAAGTTGTAGAAATTGCGGATATTTAATAAATTGCCCCAACTGTGACGTTCCTTTATCAGTGCATCTTGGTTCACAAGGGAAAAAATGGTTAAGATGTCATTGGTGTGATCATAAATCGAGATTGATCAATCGTTGCCCAGATTGTCATTCAACTGCCTTTAAACCTTTTGGAATAGGGACACAAAGGGTAATAGAATTTTTAAATGAAGAATTTCCTGACTTAAGAATACTTCGCTTTGATCGGGATACAACCTCAGTAAAGGATGGTCATAGAGATATTCTTTCCAAGTTTTCTAGAGGTGATGCTGATATTCTTGTGGGTACTCAAATGTTGGCAAAAGGGATTGACATCCCCAATATTACTCTTTCAGTAGTTATTGCAGCAGATGGGTTGCTTCATCGCCCAGATATTTCGGCAGAAGAAAAATCATTACAATTGTTTTTACAATTAGCTGGCAGGGCAGGCAGGGCTCAAAAAAAAGGAAAAGTAATTTTTCAAACATATAAACCTAACCACCCAATAATTTCGTATCTTCAGAAAAGAGATTATGAAAGATTCTTAATTGAAAACTCGAGATTGAGAAAAGATGCAAATTTATTCCCCTTTTGCACGATTTGTCTTCTTAAATTATCAGGTGAAAATTATGAATTAACTGAATCAATTGCAATAAAATTAGCGAAATATCTACTCAATTTTTGTGAGAAAAAGAACTGGAAATTAATTGGCCCAGCTCCTAGTTTAATTGCTAAAGTCGGGAAAAAATTTAGATGGCAGATATTAATACATGGTCCTGAAGGAACAAAGATACCTTTGCCTGATAGATCAATGTTATGGAAACTTATCCCAAAAAATGTTTTTTTAACAATTGATGTTAATCCAGCAGAATTGTAATTACTTTGATGGAAGTTGAGGCAAATCTGTACCTAATTTAAATCTATAGAATCTTAATAAATAAGCTAATACTATGATCATTAAAATAGTAGATATCCCTATCAAAAGTTTGTTGAGGCTCCAGAAAGAAAATTCAAGACTATTTATCTGACTTGGATTTAATTTCCAAATTATTAGATTTTTTTTGATTTCTAAATTTGAATTATTTTTATCATTAAGGATAGCTTTATTAGGGTGAATAATTTTGAAGATAAGTTCTAAATCATCAACACCTTGAATAGAGTTTAGATCCAAATCTATCCTGTAAAAGTATTTTTTAAAAAAAATGAAGTTTTTTTGGGTAGTATTAATTTCTATATTTGTTGATCCTCCTGCTAACTCTCCAGCGGTATTTTGAGTAAATTTAAGAACTTGCTTTGTATCTTCTAGATTGAGATTTTTATGCTTCAAAGAAAAGGTTGATTCGCCTTGTTCAATTTCTGCATTAGGAAAAATATCTTTAATTTTCTCCTCAAATTTTAATTGCCAAGGAAATTTCTTTATATATTTACTTTCTATCACTAAGTTATTGGTTATTGAATCAAGTTCACTAAGATTAAGGGTATCCTCAACTTTAACGCAGCCACTTAAAAGTGGAATTAATAGTAATAGTATTAAAAAAATGATGAGTGAAAAGCCTTTCTGAAAGGGTTTTGTTTCACCAGTTGGAGTCTCAGTAACATTAATAAATTTCTTTTCCTCCAATTCTTCTCTTTTTTTGCGAAGTGAGTTAAAAGATTTTTTATTTAGTGAAGGGTCGCTTTCAAACTGTACGTTCCAATTTTCTGGCTTTTTAATGTCAGGAGAATCTATAACTTCCATCAAATATTTTGCATTTTCTCTCGTCTTATTATCGTAAGATTTTAGAAGTTCTTTACAAAATCTTTTAGCCTCCTCCTTTTTATTGATACCACAAAGAGCAGTAATTAAAATTGTTCTTAAATTTACTCCCTGTTTGCTTTGTAAAGGAAAAGATTCAATTAATGGCAAAAGAAATTTAATACAATAATGATACTCACCTTTAGCTAAAGCAAGTTCTACTGTTTCTAAAACTTGCTCATAATTTTTCATAGGTTAGGCGACTATCATTGTACCTATTCCAGAATTTGTAAAAATCTCAAGAAGTAATGAATGTTCTATTCTTCCATCGATTATGTGAGCTGCTTTGACTCCTTGTGCCAAAGCTCTTATGCAGCATTCTGTCTTTGGAATCATACCTTCAGTCACAATTTTTTTATCAATAAAATCTCTTGCTTCTTTGAGATTCGTCTTTTCAACAAGACTATTTTTGTTATCTTTTTCTTTTAAAATACCTTGAGTGTCAGTAAGAAGAATAAGTTTTTCTGCATTTATTGCAGCAGCAATTTCTCCAGCAACAAAATCTGCATTAATATTATGGGAAATACCCTCCATGGTTGATCCGATACTTGAAATAATAGGGATATATCCTTTAGAAATAAGGGGATCTAATATTTCAGGATTGATTTTTGTGACCTCTCCCACTAACCCATGGCTCCCATCTCCTAATTCTCTAGATTGAATTAATTTCCCATCAAGTCCTGATATGCCTACAGCTAAGGATCCAGTTTTATTAATGCCTTTTACAATTTGTTTGTTAACTCTACCCATTAAAACCATCTCGACAATTTCCATTGTTTTTTTATCAGTAACTCTTAATCCATTTTCGAATTTAGGAGAAATTTCTAATTTCTTTAACCAGTTATTAATCTCGGGTCCACCTCCATGAATTACTATCGGACACACCCCAACGGTCGATAAAAGTGCTATATCTCTAAAAAAAGCGTTTTTTAAATCATCATCATCCATAACAGAACCACCATACTTGACAACAATTTTTCTACCTGAGAAACTTTGTATATATGGAAGTGCTTCGCTTAATATTGATACTCTTTGAGAATCATTCATTATTAAAAATCATTAAAACTTGATTGAATAAGGAAATTAGGTTTTTACAAATATATACCTATATTCAATAAAAGAGAATAAAGTCAAATTCTTTTTTATTATCGTCGATAATAAATTCTGATTCAAGACCTTTGACGAAAAACCTGTTTAATCTTTCTTGTTTTTCAATCCATTTTTCTATGGGGACAGCATTTAATTCGAAACGCATTCTGAGACCATTTTTTTCTTCCTTTGTAATTTCTTCTATTTCTCTTAGCTGAGGGGGATTATCCTCGTCCCACAAATTTAAAGATTCTAATGACGATTCAAGATGAGCTTTAATCCCATACCTCCATCTTGTAACATCTTTAACTAGTGCTGTTAATTCTTTTGGCCTATTAAATTTATTTGTCCCAAAATTTGTCTTGTCAAACAACTCTACAGGAGGAATTTCGGAAGTCTTTAAACCTAATCCAATTAGAAAAATAGGCACTCCATAAAAAAAGGTAGGTACACTTAAATTTACTGAGTCTGTAAAATAAGCAGTCATTCCAACAAAAGCTAATATACCCCCAGCGGTTACGATTAAGTTTCCAGGCGATAAGTATTTCTTCATTTTGATTTAGTAGAATGAGTTTTTAATGGGCTAACAAGTATTATGCAAGATCCTAATACTGCAAATCAAGCAGATTTAATTTTTAAACTTGATCAAGATAGAGCATGGCTATTAGAAAATCTTGATAAGGGTAAATGGCCAGAAATCAGAAGCGAACTTGCCTCGCTTGAAAGAAAAATAAGCAAATTAATTATAAGTGTTCAGGAAAATAATGTTGATAATTGATTTAAAAAGGTATTTCGTCAACTTCGGGCACTAAAGGTGAGCTATCCCAATTAGAATTTTTTGGGATTTCTTTTTTATCAATTAATTCATTTTTTTCTTTTTGATCAGATTTAATAAAGTCAACTGGTGTTATTTGATGAATCTTTGAAGCTGTTAGTTCTGGTTGCTTTTCCTTGGTGCCGTCTTTTCTAGTGACTGAATTCATTCTAAGACGTCCCTCAATAACAATATTTTGCCCCTCCTTTAATTCGTCTATCATTTCTTGGGCAATATTGCCCCAACCTAAAATCTTTAATTTTCTGACTGGATCTTCACTTCGTAATCCTTTAAAATTAACAATCATTTCAGCAATTGGAGTTTGGTTTTCTTTGGTATACCTCATCTGAGGAGCACTATTAATTACCGCTTGAATTAAACAATGATTCATTACTTTCTAATCAATTAAAGATATACTGATGCAGAATCAAGAAAATTGCTATGAAAATGTTTGGATCCTATCAGGAACTTCGGATGGATTAGAAATAGCAAAGAGGCTTCTTGAGCTTAACTATTCAGTTTTTGCAAGTGTTTTAACATATAAAGCAGGGCAAGCTTATATTAAAAATCCAAAGTTACATATCATTACGGGTAAATTAAGTAATAAATATGAAATTATTAATTTCATAAAAAAAAATAAAATCAAATGTGTTGTAGATGCTACCCATCCGTTTGCCGTTATAATTTCTAAAAACCTTAAAGATGCATGTAAAGAGATTAATACGCCTCTCTTACTATTTGAGAGGAAATCTCTAATAAATAAAACTAATAATTTTTTTTATATTGATGATTTAAAGAATATAAATAAAGTTGAACTAGAAAATAAGAACATTCTTCTGGCAATAGGATCAAGATTCCTTAATGATACAGCTAATTATTATATGAATTGTAAAGCAAATGTATTTGCAAGGGTACTTCCAACTTATGAAAGTATAACTAAAGCTTTTGGATCATGTATTAAAAAATCAAATATAGCGATACTTGAACCGAGTAAAAGTGAGCAAAGTATTTTAGAAAAAAAACTCTGTGATTTTTGGGAGATAGATTATGTTCTATGCAGAGAATCGGGAAGCTATTCTCAGAAAAACTGGGAAAGTATTATTTATGGAAGTAAAATGAAGTTATTTTTGGTTAAAAGGCCAAAACTAAAAAATGATTATTCTTACTCTTTCAATGAATACGAGAATTTGATAGATCATATATTTAGAAAATATTAATATTGTATTAATTATGGAAGTATTAGTTTTGATCACAACTGAATCAAATAAAAAAAATGCTTTGAGAGTGGCTAGATTACTAATACAAAATAAACTCGCAGCTTGTGTTTCCGTAAAGCAAATTTTTTCAATTTATGAGTGGGATAATAATATTGCAGAAACTAAAGAGTATGAAATTACAATCAAAAGTAAGCCAGAATTTAAAGATTCTTTAGTTGATTTCTTACATAAAATCTCCACATATGATGTTCCTCAAATTATTTACAAAAAGTTCAATTCTGATATCAAATATTATGGTTGGTTTAATAAGACTATTTGATTAAATTTATCTTATTAACTCACTAAGATCTGTATTAGATCTTGATCCTATTTGTGTAATTATTTGTCCAGCACAAATTGAACCTATCTCTCCGCATTTTTTGAGGGAATAATTATTTATTAATCCATGAATAAATCCTCCGGCATAAATATCTCCCGCTCCTGTAGTATCGATAACCTTCTCTTTCGTAATTGACTTAATTACTTCGATATAATCGTTATTTACTACAAGAGAACCTTTATTGCCAAGAGTTACTACGACTAATTCACATAGGGAAGAAAGGTCTTTTTGAAAGTTTGCTAATTTATCCTTTTGAAATAAACTTAAAACCTCGGATTCATTACAAAAAACAATATCTACATATTCATCAATTAATTTCAAGAAACTCTTTCGATGTCTATCTACACAAAATGAATCAGACAATGAAAGGATTATTTTTGTATTAGATTGTTTCGCAATTTGGGCGGCTTTAAGAAAAGCATTTTTGGCTAATTTGCTATCCCATAAATACCCTTCTAAATATAAGTATTTACTTTCTTTAAGTACACTAAAGTCAATGTCTTTTGATTCAAACTCTATAGATGCTCCTAGGTAAGTACACATAGTTCTTTGAGCATCAGGTGTAATCAAAATAATTGAATGAGCTGTTGAGGCACCTTCATTAGTGGGTGGAGTATTAAATATAGTTTTACTTTTTTTTATATCAGAAGAAAAGAAATTCCCAAATTGATCATTTTTCACCCTTCCAATAAACTGCACATCATTACCTAATTCTGCTAAACATACAACAGTATTTGCAGAGGACCCCCCTGATATTTGTTTGATCACTTTGCAATTTTCTAACAATCTCTGAGATTCATCAGAATTAATGAGATTCATTGATCCTTTTTCAAGATTATTTATCTCAAGAAATTCATCTTCAATATTTACAATAATATCAACTATTGCGTTGCCCAGGCCAATGAGATCAAGCTTTTTATTCTGTTCTAAATGCCTATAGGATTCATTCATTAATTTGGAACTAAATTACCTTAGAAGTGCTCTTTTAGGCCCATGAATTGGGTCTTCAATTACTATTGTTTGATCTCTATTCGCACCCAAAGAGACAATGGCAATTGGAACCTCCATTAATTCAGCTAAAAATCTGAGATAATTCATAGCATTCTCTGGGAGATCAGATAGTTTTCTGCAATCTGCAGTTGAACATTGCCAACCCTTTAATTTTTTGAAGATTGGCTTACATTTTTTTAAGTCATCTGAATTTGTAGGAAAGTAATCTATTTCCTCTCCATCGAGATCATATGCAATGCAAACTTTAATCTCATCTAATTCATCTAGTACATCTAATTTCGTAACGGCTAAACAATCAAGACCATTTACGGATACAGCATATTTACCAATAACTCCATCAAACCATCCACATCTTCTCCTTCTACCAGTAGTGGTTCCAAATTCACTGCCTCTATCACAGAGTTGATCATTAATACTACCTTGCAATTCAGTTGGGAATGGCCCTTCACCTACTCTTGTGGTATAAGCTTTTGCGACACCTATGACTCTATCTATTAAAGTGGGACCCACTCCAGCCCCAATACATGCTCCCCCTGATATGGGATTTGATGAGGTGACAAAAGGATAAGTCCCATGATCTAGGTCCAGTAGAGTACCTTGAGCACCTTCGAATAGAATATTCTTCTTGTTTTTTGAGGCTGCATGGATAGTCCTAGTACAGTCAACAACATGCTTTGATAATCTTTTCCCATAGTCAAGATATTCTTCAACAATGTCTTCTAATTTAAGTGGTTCAATGCCATAGATTTTTTCTAGTAGACCGTTTTTTTCTCTCAATGGAATTTCGATAACATCATTTAGCCTTTCCTTATTGAGCAAATCTCTTATTCTAATGCCATTTCTTTGTGACTTATCCGCATAAGTTGGGCCAATCCCACGACCTGTTGTACCTATTTTGTTTGAACCTCTATCAGCCTCCATTGCTTCATCTAATATTCGGTGGTAGGGCATTGTTACATGTGATGTTGATGAAATTTTTAATCCTGAGATATCAATTCCATTATCAATTAACATGTCAATTTCTTTTAGTAAGATTTTTGGATCTACAACAGTTCCCGAACCAATTAAACAAGAAGTATTTTTATAAAGTATCCCTGAGGGAATTAAATGTAATTTCAAGACTTGATCATCAACAACTATAGTATGTCCTGCATTTACTCCCCCTTGATAGCGTACGACGACATCTGCCGAACGACTAAGTAAATCCGTTATTTTACCTTTTCCTTCGTCACCCCATTGGGCTCCGATTACAACAACATTGGCCAATTTCAGAAGAGCATTACTTTTGTGCGAATATTTAATATATTCAAAAATCTTGGATTACTTTTAAAAAGTAAATGAATTGTATCAACTTTCTCTTAGAACCATTTTTTCAGCAAGAGAAAATTCTTTGGTTAAACGCTCCTTAAGTTTATCTGGTAAAGGTCTACTTGCAAAGTTTTTGTAATGACCTGCCATAGCATTTAATGCTGTTTGCATGGTGGTAAATGATTGAGTTTTGTTAACCATCCCTCTATTTCTGTATCTGGAAATATAGTCAGTTATAAGTGTAAGAGCCTCACTTCTTACTTCATCTTTATTTGGAGAATCTTTTGGAGTATCAACAGCTGTTTGTAATGTTTTGACAACTGAAATTGTATCTTTTGTATAGTCACCTGTCATAGAGGTTTTTGCAGCTAAAGAAGGGGAACTAAATAGCGTAAAAACAACAATCAAAGAAAGTAAAAAAGATATAGCTTTACTTAGATTTTTAAAAATTAATTTTGATGTCCATTTCAGTAACATAACTTAGCTCCCAAAAAAATAAGACTTAAGCCTTTTTATTGTACATTATTTTTGATTCGGAAATAAATTTTTCCAATAAGTTATCAGTACTAATTTTAAACTTAGTATTATTTGTTCTGCATAAAAGTTCAACTTCTTTGTTAACAGAATCTCTGCCAATAATTATCTGAAAAGGAATACCAATTAATTCAGCATCTTTAAATTTAACGCCAGCTCTATCGTTTCTATCATCTAGAAGGACATCAATTTTATTAATTAAAAAGTTGTTATAGATTTGCTCAGTAAGGTCAATTTGAATAGGATCTTTTAGGTTTGTTGGAATAATAATAACTTCAAAAGGAGAAATCTGGATAGGCCAACAAATTCCCTTTTGATCATGATTCTGTTCTATAGCAGCTTGAGCTATTCTTGTCACTCCAATTCCATAACAACCCATCCATAAATTTTTTAACTGACCATCCTTATCAGAGAACTTTGCATTTAATTTTTTACTATATTTTTGACCAAGTTGGAAAATATGTCCAATCTCAATACCTTTTTTTTCCTTAAGTTCCTCATTATCATAATTACTTATTTTATCTCCTTTTTTGGCATTCCTGATATCCCCAATTAGATAATTTTTCGAAGCAAAAGAAAATCCTTGAAAAACTTTGTGGAAATTAACTTTATTCCCACCACTAATAAATTTTGGGAGGCTACTTGCAGAATGGTCAACTATTCTGGTCCATTTTTTATCCCAATTAGAACTAGCTTTGATAGTTTTATTATCTAAATCTGGCCCGATAAAACCTAAGGGAAAATCAACTAGGTTTTTTTCTATAGTATTTTTATCTTCAATCTTTTTAAGATTAATTAGATTGAAACTATAAAGTTGATTTATTAAGTTTAAAAGCTTTACTTCATTAATGTGTTGATCGCCTCTTATGCATGCAAGAATCGGGACTTCAAATTTACCTTCGAACTGGGCAAGGAATAGTACTACTTTAATTATCTGACTAGGATCTAAATTATTATTATCGCAAACTTCGAGGATTGTTTTTTGTTGAGGTGTTTCCAACCACTCTGCAAAATTATCTTTTAGTGGAATAGGTTGAGAGGGTAGAGAAACAGCTTTTTCAATATTTGCAGCATAAGAACCACTTTGAGTAAACAAAATGGAATCTTCCCCAGCATCAGCTGTGACCATAAATTCTTTAGAGGAGGCACCGCCAATTGCTCCACTATCAGCTTCAACGCCTACTGTCTGCAGTCCACAAGATTTAAAAATATTTTCATAAGCATTGCCCACCTTTTCATAGAAAGAAGCCAGATCGTTTTCTGAAGAATGAAAAGAATAACCATCTTTCATTATAAATTCCCTACTTCTCATCAATCCAAACCTTGGCCTTATTTCATCTCTAAATTTTGTCTGAATTTGATAAAAACATTGAGGTAATTGCTTATAGGAGTTGATGGTCTCTGATGCAATACTCGTGATCACCTCCTCGTGAGTTGGAGCTAAACCAAATTCTTTACCTTGTCTATCTTTGAGATTAAACATTATTCCTTCCCCTGCAGTATATCCTTCCCACCTTTCACTTTTTTTCCATAAATCTGCAGGATGAAGTTGGGGCAATAGTAATTTTGTACAACCAATACTATTAAGTTCTCTCTCTATTATCGCTGATATTTTCTCAATAACTTTGAGCATTATTGGCATGTAGGCATAAATACCGCTGTTAACTCTGCGAATATACCCAGCTTTTAAAAGTAATTGATGTGAAATGATCTCAGCTTCAGAAGGTGTGTCACGAAGTGTCCCCAGAGGAAATGAGGTTGTCACGCGCATACAAAAAAGTCCTTAATAATACTTAATTTTATCAATTAAGTTGAAAAAAGAATTTAAAGTGTCTTGAGTCCCTCAACGCGGCTAGTCTAAAAATATTCTTTCTGCTAACTTCTTCAGTAATGAAGTTCTAACTCTTTTAAAAGTTCATTACTACTAAAAATTTTCTTAAGTTTATGGAAAATATAGATTCCAATATTTCTAGCGAAGAGGAATTAGTTGGTATTGATGAAGTTCAAAAATTCCTAAACAGATCAAGAGCTTCTGTATATAGGTATACAAATACAGATTTAAGAAATCTAAACCCAAGCTTTAATCCAAGAAAATTAAATCCCGAATTTAGAACTGATCAAAAAGATCCTTTAAAATTTCATCCTAATGAAGTAGCAAGATTTGCAAAAGATATTTTAAGAATTAAGGAAGTTACTGTAGAGGTCTTTAATACACCTTCCTCCGCTGCTCAAAATATACTAATACAGATTTTAGACGAACTAAAATCTATTAGGTCTTTTCTTGAAAAAGAGTAATTAAGAAGTTGCCAATAAATGTTTTGATTTATTGACATTTTGATTGTAGGATAATGATGTTTAATTATCTCCTTAATATTATCCAATTAATAGTTCTTGAGTTACACGAAATCAAAGCAGTTTATTCAAAGTAAATTAAGCGAAGAATCTTCTCTTGGTTCTGCTCGAAGTGATTTTGAAAGAGATGATGATGACCCCTTAAGTATAAGGAGTATATCAATAACATCCTTAGGTATTATTTTTGCCTTTTTGACAATTTTATTACCTTCAATAAGCATTTTAATAGGCAGACCTTTATCTCAAGCAAACGAGATAATTCATAATCACGATTTTAAAAAAGATGGACCTTAGTTCAATACCTCCATCTCCAATGAAGGGAATTGTAAATATTGTTGTGGAAATACCTGCAGGGAGCAGGAATAAATATGAATATTGCTCTGATGCAGGAATAATGGCCTTAGACAGAGTATTGCATTCTTCAGTGAGGTATCCTTTTGATTATGGTTTTATCCCAAATACCCTCGCTGATGATGGAGCTCCTCTTGATGCAATGGTGATAATGGATGAGCCTACTTTTGCTGGTTGTCTGATAAAAGCAAGACCTATTGGAGTTTTGGATATGCATGATTGTGGTGCGTACGATGGCAAACTTTTATGTGTGCCTATGGCTAATCCTAGACAGGCTAATATAGTGAGTATTAATCAAATTGCTCCTAATCAGCTTGAGGATGTTGCAGAATTTTTTAGAACAAGTAAAGGACTTGATGGAAGAACAGTTCAAATTGATGGTTGGAGGGATTTTGATGCGGTTGAAAATTTATTGAAAAGTTGTATCCCCCTAAAAAAGAAAAACTTTAAAGTAATTAAGAAATCAAACGTTAGTAAATTAAATTGAAAAAAATAATTTTTTATAGTTATTTGAAATGTTCTTCCTGCCGAAAAGCTGCAAAGTGGCTTGAAAGCAAAGATTTTCAATTCAAATTAATTGATATTTTAAAAGAACCACCACTTGTTAATTATTTAAATATAGCCTTAGAACAATACTCTAATGATAAGAAAAGGATTTTTAATACAAGAGGTAAAGCCTTTAAAGCTCTTAATATTGATATATATGATTTATCAAGGGAAGAAATTATTCAACTTCTTTTAAGTGATGGCAAATTAATAAAAAGACCTTTTTTGGTTTACAAAGAAGAAAAAGTAATATTAGGATTCAACGAAATTGAATATGTCAAACAATTTATGTAGGTTATGTAAGGTTAAAATAATAATCCTTTGATAAATTTATGCCTGCTTTTGTAAAAAGTTTTTTAAAGGAATGGGGCCTACTAATTCTATTAACTTTTTTTGTTTCTTCTTGTAGATCTTTTTTTGCAGAACCTCGTTATATCCCCTCAGGTTCTATGCTCCCAGAATTACAAATAAACGATAGGTTAATTATTGAAAAATTCTCTCTGAGGAACTCTTTACCTAAAAGAGGAGATATTGTTGTTTTTAAATCTCCTTACTCATTTGATGAAAAACTAATTTCATCGAGATCTAAGCCGTTGCCAAAAAAAAGATATTGTTTTTTTATGAGTTTCCCTCCAATTTCTTTTATTCCTGGTTTGAGGGATCAAGCTTGCGATGCATATATTAAGAGAGTAGTGGCACTTCCTGGAGAAATTGTGAGTGTAAATAAGAAAGGTGAAGTAATAATTAATAATAAATTAATTGCTGAACCTTATTTGTCTTATAAATGCTCATTATCTTTTTTTAATAATAATTGTGGTGCATTTGAAAATATAAAAGTTCCAGAAGATCATTTTTTAGTTTTAGGCGATAATAGATCAAATAGCTGGGATGGAAGATATTGGCCTGGAAGTAAATTTCTTCACAAAAAAGAAATAATTGGAAAAGCATATTTAAGATTTTGGCCTCTTGGTAAAGCTGGCTTTTTTCAATAAATCAAGCGTTGCTTATGACTTAGACTTAAATAAAAAAAATTTTTAAAAGCGTTTTAATTTAAAGTGCTCCTGAAGCAGTCGCATCAATTATCCCTCCAAGATGAGTGGTGATGTTAAGCGAACTAATAACAGGTGGTTTATCAGGATCGTTGAAGAGGTCAATTACAGTTATGCCTCCATTACCTTGTTTTATCATCCATATGTTGGAATAATTTAAGCCTAAGATATTGCAAATAAGAGTTTTATTTACTGCATCATGAGCAACTAGAAGTGTTAGATCATTATCTTTTTGAGATAAACAAATTTTGTCAAAAGCTTCTACGGACCTTTCTGATACATCTTTTATAGATTCACCTTCAGGCATTATTACTTCTTCAGGTTTATCATGCCAATTTTTTAGTAAAGCAGGCCACTGTTCTCTAATTTCTGCCTCTAGTTTACCCTCCCATAATCCGTGACTAATTTCTACAAGTGAATCGATTCTTTCAATTTTTAAATCTTTGCTATTTTGAAGGATTATTTGTGCAGTCTCATAAGGCCTATGCATTGAGCTTGAAAATGCCTTATTGAAAGAAATATTTCTTAAATATTCAAAAGTCTTTCTAGCTTGATCTTTTCCGTTTTCATTTAAAGGGATATCAATTTGGCCTTGAAATCTACCTTCTTTGTTCCAGTAGGTTTCTCCATGCCTTATTAGAAATATTCTGGAATCTCCGATTTGATTTGGAATATTTTTATTCAAATGAGAAGTTTGATTTAAGCATTCAATTTGGGTCTTAAAAGAGTTTTCTTTCCTTGAAATATTGAGTATCGAGAAAGAAGCATTTTCTAATCTTATTTTCCTAAAACCTTGCTTCGGCTTTCCTAATAACAAAAGGATTAAACATCTGAGAATCGCATTATGTCCTACAACTAAAATATTTACATCATCTTTGTCTGGATAAATTTTTAAAATATCTTCTACAAAATTTGTTGCTTGAAAAAATAACTCTTGAATTGGTTTATAAGTTTTATTGTCATTTCTTTTTAAGATTAGATTTTCAGGATCATTTTTCCAAATAGGGTAAATTTTTGGAAATTTATTTTTTATTTCATCAATTCTTAGACCAGACCATTCACTAAGATCTACCTCTAGCAAATTATCATCAAGTACAATATTTTGTTCTTTATTGAAGGTCTTGTTAATAGTTTTTGCAGTCTCTGCTGCTCTCACAAGTGGTGATGAATAGATTTTATCGAAGTTTATTTTTGATAATGCTTTTCCTGCTTTTTGGGCTTGCTCGTATCCTTCATCAGTTAATAATGAATCATCTGTTCTTCCTTGAATTAATCCTTTTGCATTGAAACTGCTTAGTCCATGCCTAACTAAAACTAATCGTATAGTCATTATATAAATTTAAAAATTAAGATAATTTAATCATCTCATGGCGTGATTAAAATAGAAATATAGATATTAGAAACTTCAATGATAACTAAGCATAGTTTTAGACAATATAATAAGTTATGATCTTTAAAAATATTTCTAAGTCAAAACTCTTTTTAGCTTTTATTTCTATAGTAATAACTTTTTTTGTATGGCAACAAGGCTTAAAAGATAGTTTAAATAGACCATCTGTTTCATTTGATATAAGTCAAAAAGAGCAAGAAATTGCAGAATTATCGGTCCAAGCAATACCTGTAAATCTTAAAAAATTTTTTATCATAAATGATCCTGTTGATCAAATAAATAAATTACTCTCTGAGGTCTCATTTGATGAACTAACGGAAAGAAATAAATTAATTCGAATAATTTCTTCAGAATCAAATGATCCTATAATCTATAAAAATATATCCAAAGATTTTGAAAATAAAAACTTTAAATTACTTATTGATGAGATAGAAAAAAAATCCAATAATAATTCATATCAACCAAATCCTGATAAATTTGATTTATTTAAAGGGGATAAATTTTTATATCACCTTTTAAGCCAGAAATTTAATTTTGACGATAGTTCATTAATAACAAATTCATTTTCAAGCAAAATGTTTTTAAAAATATTAGCCATCAGACTAATGCCACTTTTAACAATACTTATTGGCTCTATTCTGGCTTTAAAAATATTATGGACCTCCATATATTTGAAAAAGTTTGGTTGGCAAGAAATTAAATCATTAGATTTAGAATTAATAGATATGGTTTTATTAATTGCAGGTGGATTTGTTGTTTTGGGCGAAGTGGTATCACCTTTGTTTTCTATCAGTTTGGTTGAAGTTTTTTCAAAACATATCTCTAATGAATTGTCTCAATCTTTAAAAATATTCTTTGGATATCTTTTTATGGCTATTCCGCCATTAGGAATAGTTTTTTATCAAATTAAATCTTTGAATGGTGAATTTAATTTTAAAAAGGATTATTTAGAGTTCAATTTCGTGCCAATAAAATATGCAATTATCCAGGGAATTAAAGGTTGGTTAACAATTATTCCTTTTGTTTTATTGATTTCTCTAATTATGAATAGTCTGATCGATAATCAGAATGGTAGTAACCCTTTACTGGAAATTGTTCTTAATAATAATAATTACTTATCATTTTTTCTATTATTTGTAACAACAACTCTATTTGCTCCTCTGTTTGAGGAGATTATATTTCGCGGTATTTTACTACCAACTCTTTCAAGAGATTTTGGAGTAATTTCGGGCATCATAGTTTCAGCTTTTATCTTTGCATTAGCTCATTTAAGTTTGGGAGAAATGCCGCCATTATTTGTTCTAGGAATTGGATTAGGAATTACAAGAATTGCTTCAGGGAGTTTGTTTTCCTCAGTGATTATGCATTCTTTATGGAATGGATTGACCTTCTTGAATTTGTTTTTATTGAGGACATAAAGAATTTAATTTTTACTTGCTAATCAAACCAAAAGATGTTTATTTAATGAATAATACTTCTTTTGTTCCAAACAAATAATTGATGCCCTATTATGAAAAACAATCTGGTTTTGAAAAAAAAGTTTCATATCAAATTAAAAAAAATTCCGAAAAAATATCTATATTTAGTATCAAATTAATACATCAAATTTTCGACACCATTAATATCTCTCTTTTGGTATTAATTTTCAGCTTATTTTTCTTATCTTTTGATAGTCAAAGAAAATGGACAAATACATATAAAACCTTATCTAAAACAAAAGCTATCAATAATAATCTCATTGATTATATTTCTAAAATTGAAGAATTTTATATCAGTGAACTTGAGTCTCTCAATATTTATAGAAAAACTAAACCTGAAGATTTAATTTATCTAGATAAACTTGCAGAAAAAAAAGAAAGTTTATTTAAGATAAATTTAAGAAGTTTCATTGAAGGGTTTAGTGATAGCAAATATCAAAGGGGATATTGATGAAAAAATACAAAAAAATTGTTCGTCTAATACCCCTTGATCAAAGAAGATTTAAATTGCTCTATATTTTTAGCTTACTATTAATGTTTTGCTTGTTTGGTAGGTTAGTTAAATTGCAAGTCTTTAATTCTTCTGATTTACAAAGGAAAGCTAGATTAGTGCAGTCTTCTAAAACTAACTCCTTAAAAAAAAGGAGATCAATTGTTGATAGAAATAATAGACTAATTGCTTACGACAAACCGCTCTATAAATTATGGGCCCATCCAAAATATTTTAATTTTCCTGGTGATTCAATTAACAGAGTTCGCAGTATTGAAGAAGTTGCACAAAAATTGTCACCAATCTTGGATGTTAATAATGAAATACTCTTGAGGAAAATTAATAATAAAATGAGTGGTATCAAGCTTATGGATAAAATTTCAGAAGAAAAGGCAGAAAAGATTAAGAACCTTCAAATAAGCGGACTTGATTTGTTTAAATATTCGCAGAGATATTATCCACAAGGGGAGCTTTACTCTAATCTCGTCGGGTTTGTTAATGATGAAAATATAGCTTCAGCAGGTTTAGAGCTATATTTAGATAATCAAATTAAAGTTTTTAATAAAAGTAATTTAATAAAAAAAGGAGGCGATGGAACTCCTCTCCCGGATAATTCAGCGCCAGGTGATTTTATTTTTGATTACAAAAGTTTAGGCCTAACTATAGATTCAAAATTACAGAAAGCGTCATTCAATGCATTGTCAAAGCAAGTAATCAAATGGAGAGCGAAGAAGGGATTTGCCATAGTTATGGATGTTAATAATGGTCAGATTCTCTCCTTGGTTACAGTCCCTACATATGATCCAAATAAATTTTGGCAGTATAATTCTGAACTCTTTAGGGGTTGGTATTCTCAAGATTTGTTTGAGCCTGGTTCAACTTTTAAACCTATTAATCTTGCCTTAGCCTTAGAAGAAAAAGTAATCCAGAAAGATGGAGTAGTTGAAGATATTGGAAAGATTAATGTTGGAGGATGGATCCTTTCTAATTGGGACAAAAAAGGTAATGGATACATTGACTATCCAAAAGTTTTGCAGGTTTCAAGTAATGTTGGGATGGTAAAAATAATGCGAAATTTAGACCCCAAAATTTATTGGGATTTGCTAAAAAATTTAGGTATAAATAAAAATTTAAAGACTGACTTATTTGAATCAACTGCTGGTCAACTAAAAAGAAAAGATTTATTTGTAAATCAATCAATTGAGCCTGCTGTAACTTCTTTTGGTAAAGGTTTCTCAATCTCGCCACTTAAATTGGTTCAACTTCATGCGGCTCTAGCAAATGGGGGTTTTGAAGTGACTCCTCATGTAACCTCAACTTTTAAAGAAAGATTTAATGAAAATCCAAAAAAACAATTTTTTTCAAACGAGGTTTCTAAAACTGTTCTTGAATGGATGGAGAGCGTAGTTGATAAAGGTAGTGGATCCGGAGCAAAAATAGAGGGTTATAGGATAGCGGGGAAAACGGGCACTTCTCAAAAAGCCTCAAATGGTTCGTATACAAGCAAAAAAGTTTGTAGTTTTGTCGCAACCTTACCAGTTAATGATCCAAAATATGTTGTTCTCGTAGTAGTTGATGAGCCATCTAAATCATATGCATATGGTTCAACTGTTGCAGTGCCAGTTGCGAAAGAAATTATCGAGAGTTTGATAGTAATTGAAAAAATACCTCCCAATATTAAGGATCACGGAATGATTGTTAAAAAACCCTAAAATTTTCCAATTTTATAAATATTTAGTTCATTATCTGATGATTTCATAGGGAATAAAAGCTAGTTTATAGATATATATGATTATCTAGAAATGAAATCAATTTTAGAACAATTATCCTCAATGACTGTTGTTGTTGCTGATACTGGAGATTTAGATTCGATAAAAAAATTTCAACCAAGGGATGCCACCACTAATCCATCTCTAATACTTGCGGCTGCTAAGAATCCTGATTATGTGAAATTAATTGATAAAGCTTTAGAAAGTTCAGAAAATGCATTGCCCCAAGGATTCTCTGAAATTGAATTAATTAAAGAAACTGTTGACCAAGTTTCAGTATTTTTTGGAAAAGAAATATTGAAAATTATTTCAGGGCGCGTATCTACAGAAGTTGATGCAAGACTGAGCTTTGACACCGAAGCTACGGTAGAAAAAGCGAGAAAATTGATCAATCTTTATAAAAGTTTTGGAATTGAAAAGGAAAGAATTTTAATTAAGATTGCCTCAACTTGGGAGGGAATTAAGGCAGCTGAAACTTTGGAAAAAGAGGGTATTAAATGCAACTTAACTTTACTTTTTAACTTCTGCCAAGCGGTAACTTGTGCAAAAGCAAAGATTACTCTAATATCTCCGTTCGTTGGTCGTATATTGGATTGGCATAAAGCAAAAACTGGTAAATCTAGTTTTGTTGGTGCTGAAGACCCTGGTGTTATTTCGGTTACACAAATTTACAAGTACTTTAAAGAAAAAGGATTCAAGACAGAAGTTATGGGAGCGAGTTTTAGAAATCTTGATGAAATAAAAGAATTAGCAGGTTGCGATCTTTTAACAATCGCACCAAAATTTCTTGAAGAACTGAAAAAAGAAAAAGGAGAGTTAATTAGAAAATTAGATGTAAGTACCCAAATAAATAATTCTATTGACTACGAATTTGAAGAAAAGGATTTCAGATTAAATATGTTAGAAGATCAAATGGCGAGTGAGAAGCTTAGTGAAGGTATCACTGGATTCAGTAAGGCTATAGAACAATTGGAAGACTTGCTACTTAAAAGATATTCAGAAATTAAAAATCATAAATTAATTTCTGCTAACTAAATTTAAGTTTGAATTAAAAAGAATTAAGTTCCACTTTTTGTTAAAAGTCTTCTGATAACTCTTTTTGCTATATCTTCATAACTCATTTCTCCTGATAATATTTGAGCAATCCGTTTAGGCGCTGTTTTTCTCTTGACACCTAATTGGTATCCAGTTCTTGGGAATCTATAAAATACTTGGGCTATTCTCCTCCCCCAAACCATTGACTTCCCCCAAATGTTATTAATTTTTTTCGTATAAAGATTTAAATCATCTACTTTTCCTGATAGGCACTGATCTATGTATTCTGCAGCATAAAAACTGCTAATTAAAGATGGTCTAATTCCTTCAGCTAAAAATGGATCACATAGAGATGCTGCATCTCCAACCGCTAAAACTTTGTCACCATTAATTGAGTGGAAGCCATTCCATATTCTCAGTTTCTTAGTAATTGTTTTATGAGGAAAATCATCAAAACCGAAGCTTCTGAGAACTTGTTTATTTATATCCTTATTTTCTAGGAGACCATTATTTATAAAAGTACCTAATCCAATATTTAAGCTTTCTCTTAGGGGGAATGCCCATGCAAAGCCATATTTTATAAATCCAAACTCAAATCTAACTGCATCTTTCGGTATATCACCTAACCCTTTCAATCTTAATGAGATTGTGTTCGCAAATTTCGGTTTTCTTGGCCCTAAATTGAAATATCCTGCCCATTTGGAATGGGACCCATCTGCAATAATAAGAAATTCTGATATATATTTTATTTTGTTATTGCAAGTAATTTCCCATTTATCATTTTTTTTTATGATTATTTTTATCAATAATAGTCTTATTATCTGAACTCCATTACTCAAGGACTCATCAAGTAATAATTGATCAAGTTTCTCTCTTTTAATAATCCAAAATGGGGATTCACCCGTCAGATCAGCAGTCACATTATCTGCAGCCTTCCATCTGAATTCAACATTCTTAATTTTTGATTCTATGGAATCTTCTATATCTAAAGGAAGAAATCTTTGCATTGAAGATGCCATCCCACCTGCACATGGTTTGTAATCTTGGAATTTTTCTTTCTCAATGATTAAAACAGAATATCCTTTCTTTGATAGGTTAAGAGCGGCGGAAGATCCTGATAAACCTCCACCAATTATTACAACGTCAAATGCTATCAAACTTTTAGAATTTCCTTCTCTTTTTCAGATAAATTAGTTTCTATTAAAGCAATATATTTATCAGTAATTTTCTGAATTTCAGATTGATTATCCCTCGATTCATCAATAGAAATAAGACCATCTTTTTCGTCTTTTTTTTCTTTATCAACAGCATCTCTTCTAATATTTCTCAAAGCTACTTTTCCTTCCTCTGCATATTTAGAGGCTAATTTACAAAATTCTTTTCTTCTTTCTTCTGTTAAAGGAGGAACATTTATTCTTATTACTTTCCCATCATTATTTGGAGTAATACCTAAATCACTCATTGAAATAGATTTCTCTATCGCTTGTAAACATGAAATATCAAAAGGTTGTATGGAAATTGTTTGCGAATCAACAGTGCTTATTGTGGCAAGCGATTTGATCGGTGTAACTGCTCCATAGTAATCAACACTTACTCTGTCTAACAAGGAAGCATTAGCCCTGCCAGTCCTAATTGTATTAAAGTTTCTTTGTGTGGCTTCAATACTTTTATTCATATTTTCTTGAATTTCTTTTTCTTTCATGATTAGAAAAATTAAATGATCTTTAACTAATTAAAGAGCCTATTGGCTCACCAGCAACAGCTTTAGAAATGTTCCCTTTTTTGAATATATCAAAAACCATAATTGGGATATTATTATCTTTGCAAAGTGCAATCGCAGTACTGTCCATTACTGCAATTTCATCACTAAGAACTTGTTGATAACTGAGAGAGGAATATTTTTTTGCATCTTTAAATTGATTAGGATCACAATCGTACACTCCATCAACTTTAGTAGCCTTCATGACAACTTCAGCGTTTATCTCTGCTGCTCTTAAAGCTGCTGTAGTATCAGTTGTAAAAAATGGATTTCCGCATCCACCACCGAAAACTACAACTCTTCCTTTTTCTAGGTGCCTCATAGCTCTTCTTCTAATGTAAGGTTCTGCAATTTCCTGCATTTCGATTGCTGTTTGCACTCTGGTTGCAACTCCAACTCTCTCTAGGCCATCTTGAAGTGAAATCGCGTTCATTACTGTTGCTAGCATCCCTACATAATCAGCCGTCGCGCGATCCATTCCGTCTGCAGACCCTTTAAGCCCCCTAAAAATGTTTCCACCACCAACTACTATCGCAAGTTGTACATTATTTTCGACTACTTTTGAAACATCCTCTGCAATTGACTGAACTATAGCAGGATCGATACCATAAGGTTTTTCACCCATTAGTGCTTCACCACTAAGTTTTAAGAGAACTCTATTGTAAGTCATTCAATGATTGTACTTTTAAGACCTTAGCAAGTAAAGGCACCAAATTTATTATTTTTCAGATATTGCTTGCGTCTTTAAACATTTCTAAACTTGCCTAAAGAAAATTAAAATTATAATTTGGTTTAACTAAAATTCAACACACTTTTGTGCTTTTATTCCTTGTTCTTTAAAAGGATGTCTTATTAGTTTCATTTCTGTAACTAGATCGGCGTAATTGATAATTGAATCAGATGCTCCCCTTCCAGTTAAAACAATATGATTTTTTCTATTATTTAAGCTTTTTAAAAAAGTGATTATTTCTTCTGGTGCAAGATAACCAAGTTTTGTAGCAAAGTTAATTTCATCAAGAATGATAAGTTTATAAGATTCGTTTTTTATGTATTTTTTGGCTAGTTGCCATGCTTCTTGAACTAATTTTTCATCTCTTATTCTGTCTTGTGTTTCCCAAGTAAATCCTTCTCCCAATGAATGCCACGATATGTTTGAAGACAAATTTTTAAGTGCTTTTTCTTCTCCAGTGGTCCAGCCTCCTTTGATAAATTGAATTATTGCCACTTTATAGCCATGCCCTATCGTCCTTAAAGCCATACCTAATGATGCAGTTGTCTTGCCCTTACCATTCCCTGTAAAAACAATTAATAATCCTTTTTTTGTTTTTCTTATTTGTAATCTTTCATTTTGAATATCTTTTCTTTGCTGCATTCTTTTTTTATATGAGCTCTCATCGCTATCCGGGGATAATTTTCCTCCTATTCCAAGTTTATTTGCTTGATTATCGAGGTTAAATATTTTCTTGGAAGATGAAGGTTTTTCTTGCATATGACCCTAATTTTTATAAAGTGATTATAAATCTTTAAATATTTTTAGCTCTTTTAACTTTTAAAAGTGCATTATTTACTGCCTGTTGTTGATCTCTTTTAGTAATCCAGTGGTGATAAGTTTGAGTATGTAAACTAACCGAATGTCCCATCATTCTGGCAGCCACAGTATCTGGTAAATCATAAAAAATTGTTCTTACTGCCCAAGCATGCCTTAGATCATAAGGTTTTATTTGTAAAGAGTAACGCTTAAACTGATCTGTAATTTTTTTTCCAATATTCTGTAAGGTTGTGATTTTAAGGTCTCTATTAATATTTGGTAGTAGTTCTGGATTTTCACCAAGTTTTGATAATTCGAACTTTTCCACCCATTCAGGATGGAATGGCCAAACTTGATGTTCCCCCGTTTTAGTCGTAGGTAAAACTCTAATAATTTTGTCCCCAAAATTAGTTAGAGAACTTAAATCACAAAAAAATACTTCATGATTTCTTAATCCATATGTAGCCATTAAACCAAAAACAAATTTCCATGATTTGTTTGGTATCATCTCCCAAAGTTTTTCAATTAATTCGTCTGTCGGGAGATCTCTAAATCCTGCTTTTTTCAGGCCATATCCTCTAGAATTTAATTTCCAATCTTCTGGTAGTTTAATGTCCAAAAACTTAGCCAAAACACTTAGAGAGGTAGCGCATTGTTTTCTACTTCTGCTTCCTTCCTTGTAACTTTCAAGTGTCATTTGAAATATTTTTTCTAAGGCTTCATTTTCATGATCACTGTAAATATTGAGGATTCTTTTCATATATGGTTTGTAAGAACTTCTCCAGGTAGTTTTTCTAGTGCTGCTGAGAAAGTCACATTTGTTTTCTTGAAAAAAAAATTCCTCAAATTGATTTAATTTATTTGGGAATTCAAAACCATCTTTTATTTGTTTTTTATAAGGGTTGCCAATCCAATTAATCCACTCAAATTGATTCAATTCCAATTGCAAATTGATTAATTGTAATTTTTTTTTGGCCTCCTCTAATCCAGAAATATCAGCATTTAAACCAAGAGATATTCTTTGAATTTTAAAGTTATTCTTATCTTCTTTAGAGGGTAGTGAACCACGAATATTTAATTTCTCTCCTCTTTTCTCAATTTTAAGCTTGCTGCCTTGAGTAGCAAATTTATCATTGACATTATTAATTTCCTGAATTACGTTCATTTACTTATATAATTGACCATATAATGACGTTTTTAATGTTGATTTTCAATCTCCATAAATTTTAAATGAATAAAATAGGCGTCTTACTAATGAATTTAGGAGGGCCTGAACGCATTACTGATGTCGGCCCATTCTTATACAATCTTTTTTCTGATCCAGAAATAATTAGGACTCCTTTCCCTATTTTTCAAAAGCCCTTAGCTTGGTTAATCAGTACGCTTAGGAGTACTACATCACAACAAGCCTACCTTTCTATAGGTGGAGGTTCACCTATTAGAAGGATAACTGAACAACAAGCAAGAGAATTACAATCTAAATTAAGGGAAAATGGGTTTAATGCAACTACCTATATCGCTATGAGGTATTGGCATCCTTTTACTGAGTCGGCTATTGCAGATATGAAAGCAGATGGTATAGATCAAGTTGTTGTAATACCTTTGTATCCACATTTTTCGATAAGTACTAGTGGTTCGAGTTTTAGGGAATTAAAAAAATTGCGAGATTCTGATGCTGAATTTAAAAAGGTTCCAATGAGATGTGTAAGGAGTTGGTTCAGTCAATCAGGCTATTTAAAGTCAATGGTCGAACTAATTTCTGAACAGATTTCACTATGTGAATCCCCTTCAAAAGCCCATATATTTTTTACTGCTCATGGAGTTCCTAAGAGTTACGTAGAGGAAGCTGGAGACCCTTATAAACAACAAATTGAAGATTGTTCTTTATTAATTCTAAATGAGCTGGAAAAATGTTTAGGGCATAGTAACCCTCACACACTTTCTTATCAAAGTAGAGTTGGTCCTGTTGAATGGTTAAAGCCTTATACAGAAGATGTGTTAGCTGATCTAGGGAGGTCAAATGTTAATGATCTGGTTGTGGTTCCAATAAGTTTCGTTGGAGAGCATATCGAAACCTTGCAAGAAATTGATATTGAATATAAAGAAATTGCTGAAAAGGCTGGCATTAAAAATTTTCGAAGAGTTAAGGCTCTAAATACTCACCCCACTTTTATTGGAGGTCTTAGCGATTTAGTGATTTCCTGTTTGGAAGGGCCTTTAGTTAATATAGAGGAGGCTTCTAAGTTGCCTGAAAAAGTTAAACTTTATCCCCAAGAGAAGTGGCAATGGGGTTGGAATAATAGTTCAGAGGTGTGGAACGGAAGGGTCGCAATGATTATTTTTCTTGTGCTTTTTATTGAACTTATTTCAGGCTCTGGACCTCTACATAAATTAGGCATTTTATAATGAACAATTGATATTTATTTGAAAATTTTGAATTTATTGAAAGATTTTTTTGAATACATTCCTGACATTACATTTCTAAATGAGGCAAAAGTAATTAATTAAGTTTAATATTTAAAGTAAATATTGAATTTCTTTAGTGACCCTTACTTCGAGATCCTTTTCAAAGGGCAGTTCAAAACGTGAAAATCCAGTTTGGATAACTGGTGCAGAAGCACTAATGGATTCTTTAAAAATTCATGGGGTAAAAGTTATATTTGGATATCCTGGAGGAGCCATTCTACCAATATATGATGCTGTTCATAAGGCAGAAAAAGATGGTTGGTTAAAGCATTATATGGTAAGGCATGAACAAGGTGGTTCACATGCGGCTGATGGTTATGCAAGGTCTACTGGTGAAGTAGGAGTATGTTTTGGGACCTCAGGTCCAGGGGCAACAAATTTGGTGACTGGAATTGCAACTGCGCAAATGGATTCAGTCCCCCTAGTTGTAGTTACAGGTCAAGTCCCAAGACCTGCTATAGGGACAGATGCTTTTCAAGAAACTGATATTTTTGGTATAACTCTTCCAATAGTGAAACATTCATGGGTAATAAGAGATCCTTCAGATATCGCGAAAGTAGTTTCTGAAGCTTTCTTTATAGCCTCTTCTGGAAGACCGGGCCCTGTTTTAATTGATATACCCAAAGATGTAGGTCAGGAGTTCTTTAATTACCAAAGAGTTTTGCCTGGTGAGATTATACCTAAAGGATTTAAAAGGAATGGAGATATTAATGATTACGATATCAATAAAGCAATTAAATTAATAGAAGATTCTGAAAGACCTCTTCTATACGTAGGAGGTGGGGCAATATCTTCAGGGGCTCATGATGAAATAAGAACTTTGGCAAAGAATTATCAAATACCAGTGACTACAACCTTAATGGGGAAAGGCGCTTTTGATGAAAAAGACAACTTATCAGTTGGGATGTTAGGAATGCACGGGACTGCTTACGCCAACTTTGCTGTTACAGAATGCGACCTTTTAATTGCTGTTGGAGCTAGATTTGATGATAGGGTGACGGGAAAATTAGATACTTTTGCTCCTAATGCCAAGGTAATTCATATAGATATTGATCCAGCAGAAGTGAATAAAAATAGACGTGTAGATGTTGCAATTGTTTCAGATGTTTCAAAAGCTGTTCTAAAAATTAATGAACAATCTCTAAAAAACAAAGCTACTTCTAAGACAAAGAACTGGTTAGAAAAAATTGATTTTTGGAAAAATAAACACCCTTTATATGACCCGCCTAAAGAAGGAGAAATTTATCCTCAGGAAGTTCTTTTAAAAGTGAGGCAATTTTCACCGGAAGCTTATGTGACTACAGATGTAGGACAACATCAAATGTGGGCCGCACAATATCTTAGGAATTCTCCAAGAAAATGGATTAGTAGTGCAGGCCTAGGAACTATGGGTTTTGGATTGCCAGCTGCAATTGGAGTGAAAGCAGCCATACCTAATTCAGATGTAATTTGTATTGCTGGAGATGCAAGTGTCTTAATGAATATTCAAGAATTAGGAACTTTATCTCAATATGGTTTAAAAGTAAAATTAATAATAATAAATAATCGCTGGCAAGGTATGGTAAGGCAATGGCAGGAAAGTTTCTACGATGAAAGGTATTCCTCATCTGACATGAGTTGTGGAGAACCTGATTTTGTAAAACTTGCTGAGTCTTTTGGAGTTAAAGGATACTTAATTTCTGATAGAAAACAATTACAGAATGAATTAAAAAATGCTCTTGATCATGATGGCCCTGCCTTGATTAATATTCTTGTCAGAAGAGGTGAAAATTGTTATCCAATGGTTCCACCTGGTAAAAGTAATGCTCAAATGGTTGGGTATGTTAATTGTGAAGACTAATTTTTTTTAAATTCGTAATTTTAAAAAATTAACTTTAAGATTATTTAAAAACTTAGATATTTCTGAATTGAAAAAATTAACAAATTTATTAATTATAGTCTGCTTGATTTTTCTGAATCCCATAATAGTTAACTCTGCTGAAATTCTTCAAATTAAAAGTTCTAATACTATTTTGGTGGGGGATCAAAATAGGAATTTAACTATTGAATTGTTTTGTGTAGATGTAAATAAAAATGATGAGCTCGAAGCAACTAATTTACTTAAGAGTGAATTCCCAAGGGGAAGCAAAGTGAAAATTAAACCTTTTGGTTTCAAAGAGAATGTTTTGTTAGCCAAAGTTTTTAAAATTAAAGGTACCAAGGAGATGACCGAATTATTAGCCGCTAAAAACTTAACTAGTGTAATTTGTCCAAGTTAACTATCTCTATGAGCAAATAATATTCCATTGCCTCGAGATTGTTTTTCTCCTTCTCCAGGAATTAAATTCATTTTTTAATTTGTACGTGCATAAATTCGAGATGTCTATATTTGTATAAGGAATGTTCTCATTTAATAGTTGTCTATAGGCAGATCTTTTAAGATCAAGTTGAATTAAGTTTTGCTCTTTGAAGTGATTTGAATTACTAGAACAATGATCTTTTTCGGTTGTAGTCAAATTGAACGTTATTTTTTTGTTTTCGGCCTTTCTATAAAATTCTTTGAGTGTTATTTTATCAACTAGATAATGTTCCTTTGAAATCGCTGGTCCTATTGCAACAAGTAAGTCATCTCTAGATGTCCCAAAATTATCGAAAACTTTAACCAGATTGTTTATTATTTTTTTTTCTAAACCTTTTCTTCCGCAATGCAAAGCTGCCACATTTCTTGTTCTTTTATCGGCAAAGAATATTGGCATGCAATCAGCTGTGTAAACCCATAAGTTTTGATTGCATGTATTACCAACAAGACCATCTGCATCAGTCTTGTTCCATTCTTGCGAATGTGATCCAAAGACTATCACATTACTGTGAATTTGATTAGAAACACAATTTAAGTAATTTTCATTAAAGTGATTCCCTAATAATTGAAGAAACTTCTCAGAGCTAGACTTCGTAAAGAATGCATGTTTGAAATTATTTTTATTAAGGATAGGTGATAAATAATACTCAAATTTTTTGTTTTGAATAAAAATTTCAGCTTTTGAAAAATGTATTTCTTTGTAAGGAATAGTTCCTGCTCCTAAACTGCATTTATGAAATTAATTCAATATCTCTCAAGATCCAGAATCCTGCAAATTTTTCAATGTATGGCGTTGACTGTATGGAAATAAATTGATAACCAAAAGAATTTTTTTTATTCTCTAAAAACTTTGTATTCAAGATCTTTGCATCTTTTTCTGGCAAATCTGTTACCAGCCACTTATCATTTTCTGAAGCTTCAAGTATGAGTTGGTTCTTATTGATTACTAATTTAATAGGTTCTAAACAACTGAACCATGCAGAAAGTGCTAAAGATCTATCTTTGCTAAAAAGCCTTAATCCTGGAACTAAATCATTATCTTCTAAACCTTGCTGAATTGGGAAAATATCTCCAAATTCCATAGGCCAATTTTCCGCTGATTTTAATTCCCTAATTGATATTTCAGAGATGGTTAAAGCATCACCCCTCACTGCTTCTGGTAGAGGTTGAGGGGTGGATTCCGTTATGGAGGTAAAAGTAGGAGCTAGTACCCCCCTTACATAACCTTTTTCCTTTGGATAAATTTCTTTTTCAAGGAATTCGATTCTATCGAATAAATCGTAAGTTCTTCTACTCACAAGAGCCTCAATACTTGCTGCCTCAAGAGATTTCTTAATGATCGATTTCATGGACGATCTCCAAAATCTAACTATTGAGGGTTTTGCCCAGCCTTCTTTTTTTGCATCATTAATTGCTTCATTTAATGCTTTTGTAAGCCATAATGAATTCACTTCATTGGCAGGGCATTTTTTATTCCAAAGAAAAATATCTTCTGTCTTATAACTACTTGTAGAGCAAATAATTAACTCCCACCTTTTTTTTCCATTTGACTCAACAATTGGTCTTGAGTAAAAATCTAATTCCCAATCTGAAATTTTTAATTCAAGACTTGGTTTTGTTTTATTATTAATGTTCATTTATCTTGTTCTTTTTTATCGAAGAGTGCTTTAGTTTTTAGTGCTCTCTTTGTGGCTTCTTGCATAACTTTTTGTTTATCAATAATTAATTCTCCTGCAGAGTTCTCCAATAGTGCTGTATTAAGACCAATACGCCCTTTTTCAAGGTCAATTTCAGATATTAAAGCTTTTATAATTTCCCCTTCTCTAAAAATTTCTCGTAAAGAACGAATAGATCCTTTTGTTAGTGAGGATTGATGAAGAAGTCCACTAGCTCCACCTAAATCAATAAAGAAACCGTATGGTTTTACTGCTAAAACTTCTCCTTCAATTAATTGACCCAATTCTAGACTTGTAAGTTTAGCGACTAATGATGCCTTCTTTTCAGAGAGAACTAATTTTCTTGATTCTGGATTCACCTCAATAAATGCTACTTTTAGAGTTTTGCCAACAAAAGATTGATGATCTTGACCATTTTCAAGTTGGGATCTTGGGATGAACCCTCTCAATCCATCTACATCACACGTAAGGCCACCTCTATTAAATCCATTAATTAAAACGTCAATTAATTCTCCATTTTTTGCGGAACTTGATACCTTTTCCCAACTTTGTCTGAGAATTAATGCCCGAGCGCTCACCGTTACCATACCATCAGCATTTTGTTCTTTGATAACTAATACTTCTATTTCAAGGCCTAAAGAAAATTTTTCTTTAAAGTTAGTTATGACCCCTAAGCCACTTTCTTTTTTTGGCATATAACCAGGTGCTTTCCCACCAATGTCAACATATAGTCCATCACTTTCTATTGCTATAACCTTCCCTGAAATTGTTTCTCCCGTAGCCCCAATTGGCTCATTTGCATTTAAAGCCTCCAAAAAAGCACTTTCATCAAAATCGAATTCATCAACTGTTCTTTCTAATTGAAAATCTGTGTTTTGTTCAGAAAAATTAAGAGGTCTATTTAAGTCTTGTTGAGAACTATAATAAGATTTAGTGTTTTCATTTCTGTCCTTAATTTCTTTTACTGATTCATCTTGAATTGTTTGAGGTTTGATTGCGATATTTTCTTTTTTAATTATTTCTTGCGAATTGGTTTGCTCAACCTCTATCTCTTGAGATTTTTTTTGATTATCTTTCTTGCTTAGGTGAAGTACCTGAAGAGGTTTTTTAAAATCTTTTTTATTGCCCTTTGATTGGATATTATCTTGGGCATTTTTATTACTGACTCCCATCGTAGGTAAAATAAGAATAATTAATTATTAACATACTCTAAATGTTAGTACTCGAAATTAAAATTAATGAACTTTAAACCAATACCTAATAAATTTGAATATTTAAATTGGCAAGAAATCGAAAGTATTGCAAAAGACAAAAGATCAACAGTGATTTGGCCATTCGGTGCTGTTGAGCAACATGGGCCACATTTGCCTCTTGCTACAGATAGTATTTTTGTTGATGAAATCATTAGCGAAGTTTTTAAATTATTATCTTCTGATATTCCATTAAAAAAACTTCCAACTCAATACATCGGGTTTTCTCCAGAACATAAGGGTTTTACCGGGACAATTTCACTTTCCTCAAATTTAATAACCTCAATGATTAAGGAAGTCGGAGGTCAATTATCTGAAATGGGTTTTAAAAGATTGATATTGATTAATGGACATGGAGGTCAAATCTCATTATTAAATACAGCAGCAAGAGAGCTGAGAAGTTTTGCACCTGGGATGGCAGTTTTCCCTTGTTTCTTATGGAGTGGCGTTAATGGGTTAAGTGATTTGTTAACAAAAACTGAGATCGAGAATGGGCTTCATGCTTCTTTAGCTGAAACAAGTTTGATGCTCGCTTTAAAACCAGAATTAGTAGGAGAAGAACGTCCAAATGAGGATATTCAAGGGCAGATCCCAGAAGGTTGGAGTCTTGAGGGAAATGCTCCAACTGCTTGGCTTACTGATGACTTCAGTAAATCAGGCGTTATAGGGGATAGCAGAGGAGCAAATGAGTCTTTAGGAAAAAATTTAAAGGAATTATTGATTAATCATTGGTTCAAATTGATAATAAATCTGATGGAATCAGATTGGCCAAACAATTCTTAAATAAATTTAAGTAAAAAATGTGACTTAACAATTGAAACTATTTTCATGATATTTAAATAAACTCACTATAATCGTGTAGTATTTATGCATAATGAGCTAAAGATTACCAACATGCAAACTCTAGAATCAAATAAAAAAACTACTGAAGAATCCGCCACCTCGATTTCTTTAAATTTGCCGGATTTTACAACAGATTCTTATAAGGATGCATATAGCAGAATAAACGCAATTGTTATAGAAGGAGAGCAAGAGGCTCATGATAACTACATTTCAATAGCAACCTTAATACCTAATGAATTAGAAGAGTTAACTAAATTGGCGAGAATGGAAATGAAACATAAAAAAGGCTTTACTGCATGCGGAAGAAATTTAGGTGTAGTAGCTGACATGGAATTTGCTAAAAAATTCTTTTCTAAATTGCATGGTAACTTTCAAATTGCGTTAAAAAAAGGAAATCTTACAACTTGTCTTTTAATACAAGCCATTCTAATCGAAGCATTTGCCATTTCTGCTTATAACGTCTACATACGAGTTGCAGATCCTTTTGCAAAAAAAATAACAGAGGGAGTGGTTAAAGATGAATATCTTCATTTAAATTACGGTCAAGAGTGGCTTAAGGAGAATTTATCCACTTGTAAGGAAGAATTAATGGAAGCTAACAAGGTTAACCTTCCCTTAATCAAAAAGATGTTAGATGAAGTGGCAGATGATGCATCGGTTTTAGCTATGGACAGAGAAGAATTAATGGAAGAATTTATGATTGCTTACCAAGATACCCTTATGGAAATTGGCCTAGATAATAGAGAAATTGCAAGAATGGCTATGGCAGCAATTCTTTAATCATATTTCTACCTTAATTAAGCATTTTAATAATTAATTTTTTTATTTAAGTTGTTACCTCTGTGCTATTCTTCATAACATCGTACAGAAACCATCAATACATAATAAATGTTTGGGTTAATAGGCCACTCAACTAGTTTTGAAGATGCAAAAAGAAAAGCTTCGTTACTAGGCTTTGATCATATTGCAGATGGCGACCTAGATGTTTGGTGTACAGCTCCCCCTCAATTGGTTGAGAATGTAGAAGTTAAGAGTGCTACTGGAATATCTATTGAAGGTTCCTACATAGATTCTTGCTTTGTTCCTGAAATGCTTTCTAGGTTTAAAACAGCTAGAAGAAAAGTATTAAATGCTATGGAACTAGCTCAGAAAAAAGGGATAAACATAACCGCTTTAGGAGGATTTACTTCTATTATTTTCGAGAATTTTAATCTTCTACAGCATAAACAAATTAGAAATACTTCATTGGAGTGGGAAAGGTTTACTACTGGCAATACTCATACCGCATGGGTTATTTGTAAGCAACTAGAAATAAATGCTCCTCGTATTGGGATAGACCTTAAAAAAGCAACTGTTGCTGTAATTGGTGCTACAGGTGATATTGGTAGTGCTGTTTGTAGATGGCTTATCAATAAAACTGGGATTTCAGAACTTCTTTTGGTAGCAAGACAACAAGAACCACTAGCACTGTTACAACAAGAATTAGATGGTGGTACCATAACAAGTTTAGATGAGGCTTTGCCTCAGGCGGATGTTGTTGTATGGGTTGCAAGTATGCCTAAAACTATTGAAATTGATACTGATAACTTAAAAAAACCATGTTTAATGATTGATGGTGGATACCCCAAAAATCTTGATGAAAAATTTCAAGGCGAAAATATTCATGTTTTAAAAGGAGGTATAGTAGAGTTTTTTAATGATATTGGTTGGAATATGATGGAACTTGCAGAAATGCAAAACCCTCAGCGAGAGATGTTTGCTTGCTTTGCAGAAGCTATGATTTTAGAATTTGAAAAGTGTCATACAAACTTTAGTTGGGGAAGAAATAACATTTCTCTTGAAAAGATGGAATTTATTGGAGCAGCCTCTTTAAAGCATGGTTTTTCTGCGATTGGACTTGATAAACAATCTAAAGTATTAACTGTCTAAATTATGGCTAAACGTTACCTTCTTGATTTTGAAAAGCCTCTTGTTGAACTTGAGAAACAGATAGAGCAAATTAAAGAATTAGCGCGAGATTCAGAAGTTGATGTTAGTCAACAGCTTCTACAGCTTGAAACCTTAGCTGCTAGGAGAAGAGAAGAAATATTTAAATCTCTTACCCCTGCACAAAAAATTCAGGTAGCTAGGCATCCTCAAAGACCTAGCACTTTGGATTTTGTTCAAATGTTTTGTGATGACTGGATCGAATTGCATGGAGACAGAAATGGTGGCGATGATATGGCATTAATTGGAGGAATAGGCTCGATAAATAATAGGCCAGTTTTGATGTTAGGGCATCAGAAAGGAAGGGACACAAAAGAAAATGTAGTAAGAAACTTTGGGATGGCAAAACCAGGAGGTTACAGAAAAGCTCTTAGATTAATGCAGCATGCAAATAGATTTTCCTTGCCTATTCTTACATTTATTGATACTCCTGGAGCTTATGCTGGTTTAAAAGCTGAAGAACAGGGTCAAGGGGAAGCGATTGCAAGAAACCTTCGAGAGATGTTTGGATTAAAAGTCCCAATTGTGGCTACTGTCATTGGAGAAGGCGGTTCAGGAGGCGCTCTTGGAATAGGTGTTGCAGATAGGTTACTAATGTTTGAACACAGTGTTTATACAGTTGCTAGTCCAGAAGCATGCGCATCAATTTTGTGGAGAGATGCTGCGAAGGCACCAGAAGCTGCATCAGCACTTAAAATCACAGGTAAAGATTTGCTTAAATTGGGGATAATAGATGAGGTATTGCCTGAACCTTCTGGTGGGAACAATTGGGCTCCCTTAGATGCTGGGAATACATTAAAAGAGGCTATTGAGAAACACCTTAATGTTTTATTGCAAATGCCTGAAGATGAATTAATTGAGGAAAGATACAAAAAGTTTAGGGTTTTAGGTAATTTTATCGAAGCAAATAATATTGAAGAGATTTATAGTGAAATTCCCCAAAAAACTGAATAAATTGAAATTAGCTTTTATAACGGGTGCTACAAAAGGTATTGGTAGATCTACCGCAATTACTTTTGCGAATGCTGGCTGGGATTTGATTTTACTATCCAGGAATATGGATTTAATGGAGAAACTAAAAAGTGAACTTTTAACTACTAAATCAAAAATTAGCCTAGTTAAATGTGATTTATCTAATCCTCTGGAAATAGAGCATTATGTTAAAGAAGCAATTGAGAAATATGGCTGCCCTTCAGTCTTGATAAATAATGCCGGTTGTGCATTTAATGGGCCTTTAGTTGAAATGGAATTAGGTCAATGGGAACAAACTATTCAAATAAACCTCACAAGTGTTTTTCAAATTTGTAGTTCAATAATTCCTCAAATGAGAAAAAATGGTGGTTTAGTTATTAATGTTAGTAGTCATGCCTCTTATAATGCATTCCCCAAATGGGGAGCTTATTGTGTTTCAAAATCTGCACTAGCTATGTTTACTAAATGCTTGAGGGAGGAGGAGAGATCTAATTCAATAAGAGCGTGCACAATAACTCTTGGTTCAGTAAATACTCCTCTTTGGGATTCCAAATCAATCAATTCTGATTTTGATAGAACTTCTATGCTCTCCTCAAAAGAGGTATCAGAAACTATTCTCTACATAGCTCAAAAACCTGAATCACAATTGATCGAAGACTTGACTTTGATGCCTTCTGGCGGTGCCTTTTAAACATTCTGTTTATCTGATTAATCTTAAAACAGTGATTTTTTTTAGTGTTTTTTGAACCCGATTGAACAAGAGAATGTGATATAGTATATGAGCAATTAAGCTTTAGGAAGATACAGTTAATTAAGTTGCATACAATTTTCTGTTTAGAATTTTATGACCTCTACATTTCCCAACGATAATATTAGAAACTTTGACGACCAGATTACTAATAAACTAATTTCTGAAATTATAAGAGATAGAATTAAGAATTCTGGTAAAAGATTTAGTGCTAACGATAATATTTCTGATTTTATAAATCCTGGTGAATTAGAAATTTTAGAAAAAGAAATAGCCTCAAGAGTTAAAGATTTACTAAAGTCCCTCGTAATTGATGTTGAGAATGATCATAATACTCAAGAAACTGCTGAAAGAGTTTCAAAAATGTATCTAAACGAAGTTTTTAAAGGCAGATATCATGAACAACCTAAAGTTACAAGTTTCCCTAATGACAAGAATCTTGATGAAATTTATACAGTTGGTCCAATTTCCGTCAGATCTGCATGCTCACATCACCTAGTTCCAATTCTAGGAGAGTGTTGGATAGGTATTAAACCTGGAAATAAAGTCATAGGACTTTCAAAATTTGCTAGAGTTGCTGATTGGGTTTTTTCAAGACCTCATATTCAAGAAGAAGCTGTAATGATTCTTGCTGATGAAATTGAAAAACTGTGTGAACCTAAAGGTTTAGGCATTATTGTAAAGGCCCAACATTATTGTATGAAGTGGAGGGGAGTTAAAGAACCTAATACAAGTATGATTAATTCTGTGGTGAGAGGCGATTTTAGACACGATTTAAGTTTAAAACAAGAATTTTTTGAGCTTGTAAAACAGCAGTCGGCTACTAATAATTACTAATTTTTTTTAAAAACTTAAAAAGGTCCTCTGTTTTTTTAATATCTTTTAAACCTGGAGATATTTCAATACTACTTGAAATATCTAATCCATTTGGGTTGAAGTCAGTGAGGATTTCATCAATCCATTCAATTGATATTCCACCTGCCAACCACCATGGTTTGCTAAATTGCAAATTCTTTAAATAAAAAGAATTTATTTTTTTCCCTGAACCTCCATAAGTATCTTTATTCCAAGAATCAAGTAGTATAGCATCTACAAAATCCTCAAAAGGTTTTATTTTATCTATGTCCTTTTCCGTTTTTATTCTGAAAGCCTTCCATAGGCCAATATTGGGAATTTTTTCCCTTATTTCTTTGCAATAATCAATATCTTCGTCTCCATGTAATTGAATGATAGTTTCACTTGGTTTTCCTAAGAAATTTTGAATAATTAAGTCTATTGGACAATTTTGTACGACCGATACCCTCTCGATTTTTGGATAGAAACTTTCTAATGTTGTAAAAATATTTTTTTTAATTTCAGCTGATATATATCTTGGTGACTGTTCCACGGAAATAATGCCGATAGCATGCGCTCCTAACTTTGCGACTTGAAGAGCTTGTTCTTCTGACGTTAGGCCACAAATTTTAATTAAAGTATTACTCTTGGGCATATAATTAGCCTTTATGTAAAATTAATATTATTGCTAAATATAGCGGAGATTATTTTTGAGAAGTTGGCAAATTTTTAAAATATGGGGAATTCCCTTTAAAGTTCACCCTTATTGGTTTGCTATTCTCTTTTTATTCTCATGGAGTATAAGGAATCAGGTTAATTTGACTTCAGGTGATATTTATAATATTAAAGAATCTTGGATTATAGGATTTTTAACTTCTTTTTTCTTATTATCTTCAATTATTTTTCATGAGGTTTTTCATACTTTTGTTTCACTTAATCAGGGTGTAAAAATAAAAAAAATTACTTTTTATTTTCTAGGAGCAATTTTACAAATAGATAAGTATTGCCAAACTGCTTTAGGTAATATAAAAATTGCAATTGTTAGACCTCTCTTATGTTTCGCTACAGCATCTATCCTACTTTTAATTAGTAATAACAGTGCATCTCAAGAAATAATATTCATCAACATAATTTCTAGAGTAGGTATATTAAATTTATTATTAGGCTTTTTAAATTTAATTCCAATAGGTTCTTTAGATGGAGGAAATTTATTAAAAAGTATTATTTGGCATTTCTCAGGTAGTAAAAACAAAGGAAGGAACTTTCTCAATAAAGTAAATTTGTATTTATCTTTTTTAGTTCTTATATTTGGGACAATTTGTTTGTTTAGATTTAACTTTTACTATGGTCTTATTCTTTCTTTTTTAGGATTGTTTGGAGTTAATTCTTCAAAGTCAGAAAGACAATTTTTTAAAATTGAAAACATACTTAAATTTAGTAAAGTTTCTGAGCTTAAATTAAAGCCGTTAAAAAAAATTGAATTCGATTCTAATTTCTCAGAATTGAATACATTAATAAAAAATAAAAAGGATGCATCAGATAAATATTTTTTTGTTACGAATAATGGAAGATGGACTGGTTTTATTGATGAGAATATTTTAAAAACCGTCTCCATAAAAAAATGGGAACGGAACTTTGTTGGTGATTTTAAGAAGCCAATTGATAGTTTTGAAAGTGTATATAGTAACGATGAATTATGGAAAACTATAGAAAGAATTGAAGAAACAGGTGAAGGTTTTATATTGGTTCTCAATGCTGCAGATATTCCTTTAGGGATAATTGATAGGTCCAAAATAGGAAACTTTGTATTGAATAAATTAGGATATAATTTGCCTTCAGAAATTGTCAACAAATTAAATTATAAAAATCAATATCCCTTGGGAATTGATTTTCCAAGAATTATTAATTCAATGAAGCAGAAAGGAGATCTTTAAAAATCCGTGTCATGAAAATTTTTTAATATTTTATTATCTATGCCAATATTTTTGAACTTTATTTTTGATTTATTCTCTAGGAATGAATTTCTTAAATGTTGAACTATTTCATCATTTGTGAGGTCTAGATTTATTTTTGGTGGAGCTTCTTCTTTAAATAATTTGAACCACAAATCTTGTGAAGGATTTGTTTGAATCTCTCCATGTTGAAGGAATGCACCTTTTTTACGATATTGGGCACTTCCAATCCTCTTAAACCCATCCTGATCAACTAAATCAGAAATTAATGAAGTCCCAAAACAATTATATGTTATGGGTGATTTTCTTAAATAACCATTTTGTAAGTTTAGACCTAATTCTCTAAAACTCTTAATTAACCAATTATTTACCATTTCATAACTTAGGATTTTATAGTAAGTTTTTTTAAATGTTAATGCATAAGTTATGCCCCCTGAATGCAAAACAGCTCCCCCTCCTGAGGGACGTCTTACAATATTAATTTCCTTATTAAATAATAATTTTTTCCAGTGAGGAGGTATTTCCTTTTGGTGATAGCCAATTGAAAGCCAATCCCCAGTCCAATAGTAGAATCTCAATGTGAGAATTATTTCAGGATTGGTAATAGTCTGATCTAAAGAATTTAAATCTAAAGCCATTTGATCAAATCCAGGTAAATTATTTGTCGAAAAAATTAAAGCTTGATTTTCTATTCTCAAAATTAACCTTGTAGGTCTATTTATAATAATTTTCAATAATTTTTTTCTTTCAATTTATTAATTTCGTAACATCATTTTGTAATAGTGTGTCAATTCCCCTCTTTAGGGTGGAGAATATAGAAAATATTTTTTTCACTATGGAGCCAACTCAAACAATAAACTTAATTGCACTAAGCCTAATTGTAGTTATGCATGCAGGAGTTTTAGCTCTTAGATTAGGAATTAGTTTAGGTAGAAACTAAAATCTATTACAAAGTTTATATTTTTAAGGTAATAATATAGTGAGACTGAATTGACTTATTCAGTAAATATACTAATAACTATTACAAAGTTTATATTTTTAAGGTAATAATATAGTGAGACTGAATTGACTTATTCAGTAAATATACTAATAACTATTACAAAGTTTATATTTTTAAGGTAATAATATAGTGAGACTGAATTGACTTATTCAGTAAATATACTAATAACTATTACAAAGTTTATATTTTTAAGGTAATAATATAGTGAGACTGAATTGACTTATTCAGTAAATATACTAATAACTATTACAAAGTTTATATTTTTAAGGTAATAATATAGTGAGACTGAATTGACTTATTCAGTAAATATACTAATAACTAAATTTGTCTAAATCTTCTTATAAAAACAGTAATTTTTACAAAAAATACCTTAGTTCTGCATTTAAAAAAAAGCAACTGAAACAGGAAAATTTTGTATCTTTAGTTTTTTTGACTATAAAAATTTGCTTTTCCCTATTAGCCCTAATAAGCTTATTTAAACTTGGATATAGCTCTAAAGTTAGATTAACAAGACTAAGGGAAATTCAAGACTCATTTTTATACGAAAAATATCGGTTCAATGTATTGACAAATAGGTTTGATGATTTATTTTCCTCTGAAGGTGAGCAAAGATTTATGAAGGATCAGGATCAAATAATTTCTAGGGACATTATCAGAGTAATATGGCGTTGATAAGGATCATCTAAAATCCTTTTACTTATCATTTTTCAATTAACTTTTTTTGCTAGTGAGAAAGAACATTAAGGGTTTAGTCCTAATAACAGGAACAACTTCAGGAGTTGGATTAAATACTCTAAAACCCCTATTAAGATTTGGATGGGAAGTTATAGCTGTTAATCGATCAAATGAAAGAGCGATAAAAGTAGCTGAGGAATTTTTGACAATAGACGAAATTAAAAATGTTAATTTTATAGAAATAGATCTTTCTAACTTGGCTGATGTAAGAAGAGGTTGTGCTGAAATATTGGAAAGATTTAAAACACCAATAAATTCTCTTATTTGTAATGCAGCAGTTTATAAGCCGAGACTAAAGAGACCTGAAAGATCTCTTCAGGGTTTTGAAAACTCAATGGCAGTAAATCATTTTGGGCATTTTCTTATGATAAATCTGCTTATCGAGAATATTTTATCTTCAGAAAGAGAAATTGTTTTAAATGGAGAATCTACTTTATTCAAGCCAAGAATTACAGTATTAGGAACTGTCACAGCTAATTATTCAGAACTTGGAGGAAGGATTCCCATTCCTGCCCCAGCTGATCTAGGAGATTTGTCTGGATTTAAAAATGGTTTTTTATCTCCTATTAGTATGGCGAATGGAAAGAAATTCAAACCTGGTAAGGCTTATAAGGATAGTAAACTTTGCAATATGGTGACTGTTCAGGAATTATCTAAAAGATATTCGTCAGAGAAAATTATTGTTAATTCTCTATATCCTGGATGTGTTGCTGAAACAAAACTTTTTAGAGATACACCTTGGTTATTTAGATTTCTTTTCCCGATATTTCAAAAGTTCATAACAAGAGGATATGTGTCGCAAAGATTGGCAGGAGAGAGGGTCGCTAAAGTCGCAACCTATAAAGAATTTGCTAAACCATCTGTCCATTGGAGTTGGGGAAATCGTCAAAAAACTGGTAGAAAAGCTTTTTCTCAAAAGTTGTCAAAAAGAATAATTGATACAAAGACTTCTCAACAAACTTATGATCTAACAAAACAATTGGTTGGATTAGATTAATTAAGACTAATCAAATCCTAATAAATCAAAAATTTCTCTATCTTTAAGTGGATTTCCTTCTAGAGGCTCTACGTTGTCAAGCATATTTTTGGCAAGAGATAAATATTCATTTTGGACTTCAATTACGTCTTCTGTTGGTTCCATTTCAAAAATGGTGCATTTTTTTAGTCTTGATCTTCTAATGGCGTCGACATCTTTAAAGTGGGCCATAGTTTTTAAACCTGTTCTTTCATTGAATTTATCAATTTGATCTGTGTCTTTTGATCTATTTGCGACTACCCCACCTAATCTGACTTTATAGTTTTTTGCTTTTGCTTTAATTGCAGAGACAATTCTATTCATAGCGAATATTGAATCGAAGTCATTGGCAGTAACAATTAGACAATAATTTGCATGTTGCAAAGGAGCTGCAAATCCTCCGCAAACGACGTCTCCTAGGACATCAAAAATAACAACGTCAGTATCTTCTAATAAATGATGTTCTTTTAATAGTTTAACTGTCTGACCGGTTACATATCCCCCGCACCCTGTCCCAGCAGGAGGACCTCCACTTTCAACGCACATTACGCCATTAAAACCTTCAAACATGAAATCGGTTGGCCTCAATTCTTCGCTATGAAAATCTACCTCTTCGAGAATATCGATAACTGTAGGAACCATCTTGTGAGTCAAAGTGAAAGTACTATCGTGTTTCGGATCACATCCAATTTGTAGAACCTTTTTACCTAATTTTGAGAATGCTGCAGAAAGGTTTGATGATGTAGTTGATTTTCCAATGCCACCTTTCCCATACACGGCAATAACTAAAGCCCCTTCCTCAATATTTATTTTTGGATCTTGCTTTACTTGAACACTTCCTTCTCCATCAAGAGGTCTATTTATAGTACTTGTCATTTTAAGCTTTAAACACATTATTATTTATATTCTTGCAGCGTAAATACACATGAAATACGTTTCTAAACAAATATGTATTTAATTGTATTAAAAGCCGGAAATATGTTCTTATAACTGAACTTTTTAGGATTAAATCTGTTAAATTATGAGTGAAAATACTCATGACTTAATTATAGTTTATTAGTAAAAATTAACTGAAATATGCTTTGGCATCATAAAGAGTTTCATCGCTTATCTCTGGAATTCCTCTCAAGATTGCGTATTTTTCAGTATTTGTTTTAACTTTACCTCTTACAAAAAATGGAACTTTTGTTAATTCAGCTCTACCAGATTCAGTCCAGATAATTTCTTCTTTACTATTTTTTTCTTTTTTTTCGTCAGAATTTAAAATATCCTTTGTGTTTGTCGCTGTATGTCCTAAATGGCTTTGATGACCATCAACAAACTCAAAGTCATGTTTGAACATATCAATAAGATGCTCTTCTAAGCCCATCATTAGGGGATGTACCCAGTCATCAAAAATCACATTTGCTCCTTCCCATCCCATTTGAGGGCTATATCTTGCAGGAACATCTTGAACATGCATTGGAGTACTAATTACTGAGCATGGAATGCCGAGTCTTTTTGCACTATGCCTTTCCATTTGGGTCCCTAAAACTAGTTCAGGGGCGGCTTTTTTCATGGCATCTTCCACTTCTAGATAATTGTTAGTTATTAGAGCTTCTAGATTGAGCTCTTTTGCAGTTGCTCTTACTTGCCTGGCCATCTCCCTGCTGTATGTTCCAAGACCCACTACTTCAAAACCCAATTCTTCCTTAGCAATTTTGGCTGCTGCAATTGCATGTGTTCCATCACCAAAAATAAAAACTCTTTTGCCAGTTAGATAATTTGAGTCAACTGATTTTGAGTACCAAGGAAGTTTTGATTTATTTTCTAATTCTTTTTTATTCGTCAAAGGAAGATCTAATTTCTTATGAACTTCATTTATAAATTCAATTGTATTTTTTATTCCAATTGGAATAGTGTTTGTATATTCCATTCCAAAGTTGCGTTTAAGCCATTCGCATGATGCTTCCGCAATTTCTGGATAAAGACAAATATTTATTTCAGCATCAATTAGTCTTTCAATATCATCTGGACTAGCACCTAATGGAGCAACTACGTTTGTATCTATTCCTTGCTCTGAAAGTATACGTTGGATTTCGATTACATCATCTCTGCATCTGAATCCTAGTAATGAAGGGCCAAGAATATTGACTTTTGGTCTACGCCCAAATTCCTTCCACCTTAGAGGACTTATTTTCTTTGTAGAGCTTACTTTTTCTTTTAAAAGGGTTCTCGCTAATTGATAAAAGGTTTCTGAGGCCCCCCAATTTTCTTTCTTGCTATAAGCAGGTAATTCAAGATTCACAATCGGCATATCAAACCCCATCCCTTTCGCAAGAGCTCCAGGTTGGTCTTGGATAAGTTCTGCTGTACAACTTTCTCCAACTAAAAGAGTTTTGGGTTTGAATCGTTCAACCGCTTCATTAATATTTTTCTTCACTAATTCAGCTGTATCGCCTCCAAGGTCTCTAGCCTGAAAAGTTGTATAAGTTACTGGAGGCCTTTGCCCCCTCCTCTCGATCATTGTAAAGAGAAGATCTGCATATGTATCTCCTTGGGGGGCATGAAGCACATAATGAATGTCTTTCATTGACGAGGCAATTCTCATCGCACCAACATGTGGTGGTCCTTCATATGTCCAAAGAGTTAATTCCATAGTTTTTAATGAGTTACTAAAGTTTTTGAAGTTAGTATTTGATTCCTTTTTAAAGGTTTAGAGAAGAGATTTGCCAAATCTGCGGCTTGATCAATACCATGAATTGGACTGAATACCATTTCTATCGACCACTTAGTACTAATTCCCTCTGCCTCAAGTGGGTTAGCTAAACCCATCCCACAAACTACTAAGTCTGGATTAGATTCCCTTACTCGATCTAATTGTTTTTCTACATGTTGTCCTTCGACAATTTTTGTATTATCAGGTAATAAATTAATCTCCTCTTTCATTAATTCCTTATTTAGGTAAGGAGTTCCTACCTCTATAAGATCCATTTCGCATTCATTATGCAAAAATCTTGCCAAAGATATTTCCAGTTGCGATTCAGGAAGAAGAAATAATCTTTTCCCCTTAAGTATTTCCTTGTGAGATTCAAGAGCAAGTTTTGCTCTATTGATTAAAGGCGAAATAATTTCATGAACTTTAATTTCACTAATTTTGAAAGCTTTGGCTGCAGCTAAAAACCATTCAGTACTTCCTTCGATACCTAGAGGAAATGGAGCCGAAATTATTTCACAACCGCGATGTTTAAGGTCTCGAACTGTTTCACTTAAATAAGGTTGAGTTAGTAATACTTTTGTTTTTTTGCCAATCTTTGGTAATTCTGTTGATTGCCTTGGTGGAAAGCTCTCAACATTTGAAATCCCTAAATTTCCAAAAATCTTTTTAAACCTATCCTCTACATTATTTGCAAGAGTCCCAACTAATAATAATTTCTCCTCATTTGAAGACTCCATTAATGGAATTAAAGCTTTTAAGGCACCATCCTCTCCTTGGGTAAATGTTGTTTCTATCCCGCTGCCAGAATAATTAACGAATCTTACTTGACCTAAAAATCTATTATTTAATTTCTCTGCGACAGTTGCAAGATCAAGTTTGATTACTTCACTTGGACATGATCCAACCAGAAAAAGAGTTTTAATTTCTGGTCTTCTCGCAATAAGATCATTAACTACTCGATCTAATTCTTCATGAGCGTCAGCAAGACCGGCAAGATCTTTTTCTTCAAGAATAGCTGTCCCAAATCTTGGTTCAGCAAAAATCATGACTCCAGCAGCGCTTTGAATTAAATGAGCACATGTCCTCGAGCCTACTACCAGAAAAAATGCATCCGGCATTCTTCTATGAAGCCAAACTATTGAAGTTAAACCACAAAAAACTTCCCTGGGCCCAGCTTCCTTATTAAATTCAACTTTACTCATTAAAAATTTTCAAGAGATTGTATTTCAAGCTTGCATAAACTTTTTAATTAAAGAAAGTAATTAATAAGTTCTCTTACAAAAATATACACATTTAAAAAACTTATATGAATGTTTAAATACTTAAATGAGAATTATGAAAATTATTTTTAGGGCTTATTTTAATTTCTATAAAAAGAATTTACTTGACTAGTTTTTGATATCTTCCATACATTTCTGGCTATTTTCGTGGCTAATAATCCTGCTCTTTCTAACTTTGATTTCCCGGGCTTAGCTCCAATTAAAGTTGTCACTTCTGAAGTAGTTAAAGGGGCTCCCGTATTTATAGCTAATTGTGTTAACTCCAATCTATCTCTAAGGTTTTTAAGATTTACTTTCTCTATTTTATCTTCTTCTAACCAACTAAAAGATGGGTCTTTCTGAGATAGTTTTTGCATCAAACTTAGGCTAACTAATCCAAGAGTTTGATCAGGAGTTAATTCTTTTTCAGTACCAGAAACATTTGGTTCTTTTTTTTGAGAAGTTCCCATAAAAATGCATATCTTTTACTTGAAGTTATCGTTTTGTGAGAAGCATGCAAGTAAATTTAATAGAAAAAATGAACCATTATCCGTTATAGTCGCGTGAATGGAACCAACTTCTAGTTTAAATAGAGGGAACCGAAAAAAAGGGAGTTCTCTTGTCACAGGATCTGAGGTGCAATCTCAGGCCAGTGGTGCTAGCTGTTTTATTACAACTGATTCAGAAAAGTCTTTGGTATCCAGACAAGCCAGTCAAGTTGAGCAAATTGAGTTGAGAACATATGTTTTTTTAGATTCTCTTCAACCTCAATTAGCTGCATATATGGGTACGGTTAGTAGAGGTTTTTTACCTATTCCTGGTGATTCATGTCTTTGGATGGAAGTTTCGCCTGGGATGGCCGTTCATAGAGTCACTGATATTGCCTTAAAAGCAAGTAATGTAAGACTTGGTCAGATGATTGTTGAAAGAGCATTTGGTTCACTTGCTCTTTACCACAAAGATCAAAGCACTGTTTTACATTCTGGAGATGTTGTTCTAGATGCTATTGGAAGTGAAGTTAGAAAAAGAACAAAACCTTCAACAAGTTGGACTGAAGTCATTCGCGCGATTACTCCAGATCATGCTGTTTTAATAAATAGACAAAACAGAAGTGGATCAATGATTCAATCTGGAATGAGTATGTTTATATTAGAAACTGAACCTGCTGGTTATGTTTTAAAAGCAGCAAATGAAGCTGAAAAAGCATCTAACATAACTGTTGTTGATGTGAAGGCAGTTGGCGCTTTTGGTAGATTAACTCTCGCTGGGAAAGAAGGCGATGTAGAAGAAGCTGCAGCTGCTGCTATTAGAGCAATTGAAGAAATCTCAAATTATTGAGAATTTTTTAATTTAAACCAATTTCTTTTTTTAAAAAAGGTGACATAATTTTCGCAGCTTTACCCCTACTGCCTAATTTACTTAGTTGTGATTGTGAAAGCTCTCCGTATACACAGTTAGCTTCTTTAACCCAAAAAATAGATTCGAATTCCCCATTTGGGTATTTCGGGTTCTTAAGAATTTCCCCCCAGCATATTCCAGTTGTATCCTTCACTAAGTTTCCAGAGGGATCACATAAAACCATACAACTTATAAATCTTGCGCTCCTGTAAGGACTATCAGAAAGTTCATTAATTAATTTTTTAATTTTTTCAGCATTGTTTTTGGCATATCGAGCAGAATATATTCCTGGTCGACCATCTAAAATATCTACTTCAAGACCCGAGTCATCAGCTAATGCCCAAGTTTTTGTCTCTAACGCTGCTGCCTTTGCTTTTAGAAGTGCATTATCAAAATAGGTGTTTCCAGTCTCTTCGACATTTAAATAATCTGGTTGCTTCTCTACTCTTAAAGACAAAACATCCAGCATTTCTGAAATTTCAGATACCTTTTTTTGGTTGCCACTCGCAATTGTTAGAACAGGAAAGTTCAAAATAAAAAAAATTTATTGTGAATATTATCCTACTTCAAAGCTTGATACAGAGACAGGAAAGGTTGAACATTCCACACCTGTGTAGACAGGGCCTGTCTCGTACGGAAATAACATAATGTAAATTTTTTATTAACACAACAGTATGTTTTGATGCACTGACTAATTTCTATAAGTATTGACATATCAATAGTACCAAGGGTGATAAGTTTTTCTTATGAATAATAGAAAAAACATTAATGGTGATTTTGGTGAAAACGCTTGACTTATAAGTACCTAATGGAGCATTCTTCGAATTGAACATTCCACATTTAGTAATTAGTAGACAATGGCTACAGAAACAATGGGTATCGCTCTCGGCATGATCGAGACACGAGGACTTGTACCTGCAATCGAAGCAGCAGATGCAATGACAAAGGCTGCAGAAGTTCGCCTTATTGGTCGTGAATTCGTAGGTGGCGGTTATGTCACAGTATTAGTTAGAGGCGAAACAGGCGCAGTTAACGCAGCTGTAAGAGCTGGAGCTGATGCTTGTGAAAGAGTTGGTGACGGTTTAGTTGCGGCTCACATTATTGCTCGTCCTCATAGAGAAGTTGAACCTGCTCTTGGTAATGGTGAATTTCTTGGTCAAAAGGACTAATTAAGTAAAGCAAAATTTTAAATTTTGCACAATAATTATTTTCCCTACACAGATCTAAATTTATCCTTATGAGTAAGAAGTATGATGCAGGGGTAAAGGAGTACAGAGATACCTACTGGACTCCTGAATATGTACCCCTAGACACCGATTTATTAGCCTGTTTCAAATGTACAGGTCAAGAAGGTGTTCCCAGAGAAGAAGTTGCAGCAGCTGTTGCCGCTGAATCTTCAACAGGTACTTGGTCAACAGTTTGGTCCGAGTTACTTACAGATTTAGAATTTTATAAAGGACGTTGTTATCGAATCGAAGACGTTCCTGGAGATCCTGAAGCTTTTTATGCTTTCATTGCATATCCTTTAGATCTTTTTGAAGAAGGTTCAATTACAAACGTATTAACATCTCTAGTAGGAAACGTTTTTGGATTTAAAGCTCTAAGACACTTACGTCTAGAAGATATTAGATTCCCAATAGCTTTCATCAAAACTTGCGGTGGACCACCAAATGGAATCGTAGTTGAAAGAGATCGTTTAAACAAATATGGAAGACCTCTTCTTGGTTGTACCATTAAACCTAAATTAGGCTTATCTGGTAAAAACTATGGTCGAGTTGTTTATGAGTGCCTTAGAGGCGGTCTTGATTTAACAAAGGATGATGAGAATATTAATTCTCAACCATTCCAGCGTTGGAGAGAAAGATTTGAATTTGTTGCAGAGGCAGTTAAGCTTGCTCAGCAAGAAACTGGAGAAGTTAAAGGTCACTACCTAAACTGTACTGCTAATACTCCTGAAGAGCTTTACGAACGAGCTGAATTTGCAAAAGAGCTAGATATGCCAATCATCATGCATGATTATATAACTGGTGGTTTCACTGCAAATACTGGATTAGCAAACTGGTGTCGTAAAAATGGCATGCTTCTGCATATACACAGAGCTATGCATGCTGTTATTGATAGACATCCAAAGCATGGTATTCATTTCAGAGTTCTAGCAAAATGTTTGAGACTCTCCGGGGGAGATCAATTACATACTGGAACTGTTGTTGGAAAACTAGAAGGTGATCGTCAAACAACTCTTGGTTACATTGATAACTTAAGAGAGTCATTTGTTCCTGAAGATAGATCAAGAGGTAACTTCTTTGATCAAGATTGGGGTTCAATGCCAGGAGTATTTGCTGTCGCATCAGGCGGTATTCACGTTTGGCATATGCCTGCACTCTTAGCGATTTTTGGAGATGATTCTTGTCTTCAGTTCGGTGGAGGAACACATGGTCATCCATGGGGTTCAGCTGCTGGAGCTGCAGCTAATAGAGTTGCTTTAGAAGCTTGTGTAAAAGCACGTAATGCTGGTCGCGAAATCGAAAAAGAGAGTAGAGACATTCTTATGGAAGCTGCTAAGCACAGTCCTGAATTAGCTATTGCTCTTGAAACTTGGAAGGAAATTAAGTTTGAATTTGATACCGTCGACAAGCTTGACGTTCAAGGTTAAACCAGATTTCAAAATTGAGGAGATTCTTCTCCTCTAACTTCTAAAAATCTCGTTCTATTACGAGTAATTCCATTCACATTTAAATTAATTATGCCTTTCCAGAGCACAGTAGGCGACTATCAAACAGTTGCAACCCTGGAAACATTCGGTTTTTTACCACCGATGACCCAGGAAGAAATATACGATCAAATTGCATACATAATTGCTCAAGGCTGGAGTCCTGTTATTGAGCACGTTCATCCTAGTGGAAGTATGCAAACTTATTGGTCTTATTGGAAGCTCCCATTCTTTGGGGAAAAAGATCTTAACTTGATTGTAAGCGAATTAGAGGCATGTCATAGAGCATACCCTGATCACCATGTAAGAATCATCGGATACGATGCTTACACTCAAAGCCAAGGGACAGCTTTTGTAGTTTTCCAAGGACGTTAAATCTACTTTATGTAGTAAATATCTTTCTCCAAAAAAAAATTTTGGAGAAAGTTTTTCAAAAGAGTTTCACATTTGAAGATTATGTCAAAAAAAACCAGTAGAGAGATTGCACTAGAAAGAAGAAAGGCGATGAGTGATAGCGGTAAAAAAGCTGCTGCTTATTCTTCAACTACTAAAGATAGAGTTCGATCTTCGCAAGATATACAGATTTCTGGTACTCAGTCTTCCAATAATCAAAATATTACTAAACCAGTTGCAAAACATATTCCAAAAACTAAGGTAAATAGTAAGTTTTCTTCAACAACTTTATCTAGTAAAGAGTTAGTTATAGAGAGAAGAAAAGCAATGTCTACCCATGGAAAATCAGCTATAAATTCAGCCGATAGAACCCGTACCGAAGTTAAAAAAGAAATTCCTGTAAACACAGTTAAATCAACTATAAGTAAAAATCAAGAAAGTCAGGATTCAACTAGTACAGAATCTAAGTCCCTAAAACCCAACGTTAAGAGAAGAATTAATCAGAAAAGAAAGCCTATTACTAATACAAGTAGAGATATTGTTTTAGCTAGAAGAGAAGCTCAATCTAAGCATGGTAAATCAGCAACTAAACAAAATACCAGTGCCGCTTCTTTAGCTAGAAGGGGAGACCCAGATTTAAGTAGTAGAGAAATTTCTCAGAGAGTGAGAGAGCTAAGAAGTAAAACTGGTGCTACAGGCAAAAAAGGTAATGGTAAATGTAGACCATGTGGTCCAAATAAAAATGGCGCCAAACAAAATATTGCAGATGCTATCTGGAAAGTTGGCAAAAGTGAAACCGATTCAGGTCAAATAGTTACTGGAACACAAGCTAATAGATCTGTAAAAACTACAGGTAATGAAGCAAGTACATGCAGAACTGTAACTGGTACCCAATATATGGGAGCAGAAGTTATTGATCAATTTTGTCAAGATAGACCAAGTTATAAACAACCACTTAGATCTACTGTTACCTCTACAACATCAGGTAATAAAGTAACTGGAAATGAAGTTGGTAGATCTGATAGGGTCACAGGCGATGAGCCGGGGACTTGTAAAAACCTTACAGGTACTGAATATATATCTTCTAATCAATCACAGAAGTATTGTGGTGATGTTCCAAAAAATCCTTCAAAGGTTAAACACAGCACTACAACCGATGGATTAAAAGTATCTGGATCACTTCCTGGAAGATCAACCCTGGTTACTGGAGATGAATCAGGTTCTGGACATCAGTTAACTGGAGATCAATATCTTGGCTCTGAGCCAAATCCAAAAGGTAAAGCATTTGAAAAAGTAGGCAGTTTCAACACTCTTAATGGGAATAATGTAACTGGTACTGGGGTTGGAAGATCAGACCATATGACAGGCAATGAACATGGGAGTTGTAAGAATGTAACTGGGGATGAGTACATAGGATCTCAACAATATGAGAAGTTTTGCGGTTCAAAACCAAAACCAGAAGCTAGAAAAGTAGGTTTAAGCCTTTCTTCAAAGTCAAATTTAATAAGCGGCACTATGACAGGAAGATCAAAAATAGTAACTGGAGATGAACCAGGTTCATGCAAAGTGTTAACAGGAACACCATACGCAGGCTTAGATCAGATTAATGAAAATTGTAGCACTGAGATTTCTGAAGATATGAAATCCCGATCAACAGTTAATTCTGGAAATAATTCAAATGCCAGACTTACAGGACAACAACCAGGAATTGGCGGAGTAATGACAGGTGCTAAGAAAGGTGCTTGTAAAAATCTAACAGGTACTCCATATGTTGGTGGAGATCAGCTCTCAGAAGCTTGTGATACGCCTCCACATGATACGGCTTATGCGAATCCTGAAAATTCAGCAGGTAACTCTTGGAAAGAATTCTCTGTCAAATCACCATCAAGAGATAAATATTCTGAAAAAAATACTCAAGGTGTTACAGGTAATGAATATGAAAATGGTTCGAAGGTAACAGGACCTTTTGATATGGCAGTTGATAAGGTTACTGGCACTGAAAAATTTAGATTTGAACCGAATAAAAATATTACTTATAAACAAAAAATGGAAATAGAAGAGGCAGACCGTGCAGCAAAGACACCAGAAAAAAGAGTCGCATCAAGGATTACTGGTGAAGGACAATCAGTGGGAAACGTAACTGGTGATGATTGGGATCGAGGTGATAAGGTAACAGGCACAGAGGGAGCTTCCTCTAGGAAGAGAAATCCATCAAGAGCAGGATTCATGAGTGCAATGCCCCCTATGGACGTTAAAAGAAATGAGGAAACAGAAAAACCAGATTTCTTGATAACTGGATCAAGTGGTAATACTCGTGAAGGACAACTTGTTACCTTTTCAGGTGGTGCACGAGGGTAATTAAATAATGCCTTTAAGAGGACTGGCAAAAGCCAAGAACTTCACATTGGGGCCTACAGCTCCAATGAAAACTTTTACGGAAAATATTCATACACAAACTAAAGAATCAAATGATTTAAGAAATTCAGGAAAATCTCATAAATTAACTAATAATATTCAAAATGAAAATTTATATAGGTATGAAAGCAAAATAAAAAGTGATTTTGACGAAATTGTTCCAACTCTAAAGGAAATTGCTCGAATACAAAATCATGAAGATTTTATAAGTAAAGCTCAGATAATATCAAGAAAAAATTTGGGAATAGATCTGCCCCTTCATGTATTAGATAAATCTTGGGTTAAACCTCTCGATATGAGAGCTCTATATGCATGGTGTGCTTTTAAACAACATGAGAAACTTAGTGATAATTTTTTTAATAATGATCCACTTGAAGGAGCTTCAGGAAGTAGAGGTGCGGAAAATTTTGAGAAATTTCTTTTAGATTGTGGAATACATTTACTTGATATAACTCCTTGTTCAGATGGACGATTAGCTCATTCAGTGGCATATGTAATGAGAATACCTTTTAGTTCAGTAAGAAGAAGATCTCACGCTGGCGCACTTTTTGATATTGAAAATACAGTAAATAGATGGGTAAAAACTGAACATAAAAGATATAGAGAGAATATCCCTAATGAACCGCATAAAGATACCAGGTACTTAAAAGTTGTAACTTATCATTTTAGTTCTGTAGATCCCTTGCATCAGGGATGTGCAGCTCATGGGAGTAATGACGAGTTAGCTGCAGAAGAAGGCAGAAGTAAACTATATGCTTTCAAAGAGGCTGTAGAGAATAGTTTTTGCTGTGGTGCTTCTGTGGATTTAATGTTAATTGGACTTGATACAGACACTGATTCATTAAAAATACACTTACCAACTAACGATGGAGGGATTGATTTAGAGAAAACTATTTCTACTTTAGAAATTTATAATTCAACAATAAACTTTTCACAACAGGATGCAGAGAGAGAAATTTGTCAGACAATTTCTAAGCAATCTTCAAAAGATAAACTCAGTGGACTGGAAAAATTTATGTTTAAATTAATTGTCAACAATATTTCGCAAATTGATTATGTTAAGAGTTTTCATAATGGTTCTTATGAAGATATTGGACATGCAGAGAGGTTTATTGGAGTAGGTATAGGCTTTAAAGAAGTACATCTTAGAAATTTAACTTATTTTGCGCATTTAGATACAGTCGAAGAAGGGGCTCCCGATTTAGATGTAGGAGTAAAGATTTTTACTGGATTAAATGTTTCTCAAGATCTACCTATTCCAGTAGTAATAAGATTTGATTACTCTGGAAAAGTACTAGGCGCAAAAGAGAGGGCAATAAAAGATTGTGAAAGAGTTAATAATGCGATATCAATTAGATATGAAAATTTAGTTGATCAAGGTTTGTTACATACTTGTTCTACTATTAGAGATAGGGACAACATTCATTCCGCCCAAATTATTGGAATGTCTTTAGATAAAAAAACAGAGGAGGCTCACTAGTTATGTTAATTTGTAAGGTTGTAAAACCACTTGTCTCTACCAACAGGATTCCTGGTTTTGAACATAAACATCTGCAGGTTGTATTAGATGGTTCTTCTAATAAAGTTGCAGTTGATGCTGTTGGCTGTAAACCAGGAGATTGGGTTATTTGTGTTGGAAGTTCTGCTGCTAGAGAAGCAGCAGGAAGCAAATCTTATCCAAGCGATTTAACGATTGTTGGAATAATTGATCATTGGGATCCTGACAAGTCATAAAAAAGGAGGTTAGAAATTATGGAAATTATGAAGGTATTAGGAAGGATGGTATGTACTCAAAGAGTCACTGGCTTAGGTCATATGAATTTACGAATTTTAGAAAATAATAAAGGAAAGAAATTAGTCGCTGTTGATCCTGTTGGAGCTAGAGAAGGTAACTGGGTTTTTACTTCTAGTGGCTCTGCCGCTAGATTTGCATGCCCTAATCCAGAAGTTCAAACCGATTTAACAATTGGAGGTATTATTGATTATTGGGAGGGTGACTAAAAATTTTAACTTCAAAAATTTATTGAGAGTATAGTGTAATTAGTATTGAATAAAGAATTTAATGTGGAATGAAAGAGAATCACCTTTGAGGATGGAAAAAAGATTTGAATTTGAGCAATACTCAAAAATTAGTAAATTTATGGGGAAAATTGAGAAATTATGTAAAGAAAGGGATATCTATCCAAATATCAGCTTCGGTAAGAATTTTGTAAGTTTTTCAATATTTTTAGATAATAAAGAAATATCAGACAAAGAAAAAGATTTTTCAAAGGATATTGATAAATTTTATTTTGAAGATTAGTCCTTTTTAATAATTATTTGGCTTTGCAATATCTCTTTTGATTAAAGCCATTAAATATGTGGGAGCTTTATATCTTCCAGGTAAACATCTATTTAAAGTTTCAAGATGCCCCCAGCATACTGTCTTTTCTATATCTTTAACTGAGTTACCTTTTAAAATTAATAGTCTTAAAGCCTTACAAAATAGGGGATAACCTGCTTCTAATTCATCTATATTAAGCTTTGCTGCTGACATAGATTAAAGAGGAATAACCAATTAACAATCTATACAAATATGGCGCAGATTTGGATCATATTTAAAATTTCTCAATAATTAGAAATTATTCTAGAAAGGCAACGCAATCTATCTCAACTAACACTCCTTTAGGTAGAGATGAAACTTCCACACAGGCCCTCGCTGGAGGATTCTTTACATTGAAAAAATCACTATATATTCTATTGACAATTTGAAAATTACCTAGGTCGGTTAAGTAAATAGTTGTTTTTATTACATCCTCTATTTTTGCTCCTCCAGCTTTAAGAACTGCTGCAAGATTTTTTAAAACTTGAATAGTTTCCTTCTCTATATCACCTAAACATGTTATTTGATTTAAATCTGGGTCTATAGCAATTTGGCCAGAACAATAAATAAAATCACCTGCTTTTATGGCTTGATTATAAGGTCCGACTGGATCTGGAGCATTTGATGTTTTAATTACTTGCTTTGTTGACATTTGTTTAATACGATACCTATCTATTTAAACCCATAAATCTTTATTTGCTCTCAAAAAAGTAAATTCTTCTAAATTTTTTGCCCTTAAGAATAGGTTTATTTTCATTTCTTCATCTAGTAAAAATGGAATTGTCAATTCATTAAGGGAAAGTTTTTTTTCAACTTCCGACAGTTTATTTTTTATATCTTGATCTTTAGGCTTGAGATTCAATGCCCACAATAGATTTCCCTTAGTATATTCATGTGCACAATATATGAGAGTATTTTTGGGTAATGACTTAATTCTTTCTAATGAAGAATACATTTGTTGATAAGTTCCTTCAAAAATTCTTCCACAACCACCAGAAAATAATGTATCACCAATAAAAAGGACAGGATTTTCCCCATTTAAAAAGAAAGCAATATGTGAGCTTGTATGCCCTAGTACTTCAATTATTTTTACTTCTTCACCTAAAATATTCAAAGTTTCTCCATCCTCTACAGATATATTTTGAAAAGGTATTCGCTTTTTTTCTTTTGAAGAAGCAATCACTTCAACATTTGGCCATTTTGCAATAAGATATTTCGTTCCTCCAATATGATCCGAATGATGATGAGTTTGAAGAACAGCTTTTAAGTGAAAATTATTTTCCTCAATATAACTAATTACCGGTTCATGAACAGATGGATCTATAACTACAACGTATTTATCTTTTACCCATAACCAAATAACGTTATCATTTAAAACTCTGAGTCCTATTATATTTTGAGCTTTATTAAATTCCATTGTTAACTTAGAATGAAGAATCCTTGGAAGAAATTGATCTATGTTTACTATAGCTTTACCAAAAGGAGCTCTGTTAAAAGATTCAATTTCAACTTTTAAAAGAGCTGGGTTAGATTTTTCTGATGCGTTGGACGAAAATAATAGATCACTAACCTTTGAATCAAATTGCAAGCGGGCTAAAGCTTTATTAGTAAGAAATGGAGATGTTCCTGTTTATGTAAGTTATGGTCAGGCTGATTTGGGTATTGTTGGATATGACGTTTTACGCGAATCTGAATTGAAAGTTGCAAAGTTACTAGATTTAGGATTTGGGGGTTGTCATATGTCGTTGGCTGTTAAGAACAATAGTAATTATTCCAAACCAACTGATCTTCCAGCGAATTGTAAAGTTGCAAGTAAATTTACAAAAACAGCAAGATCTTATTTTGATAAATTAAATATAACTGTAGAAATAGTTCATTTAACAGGATCTGTCGAGCTTGGTCCTATTACAGGTATGGCAGAGGCAATTGTAGATTTGGTGGCGACCGGAAAGACTCTTAAGGAGAATGGTTTAATCAAAATTGATGATCTTTTTTACTCAACTGCAAGACTAATTGGCAATCCCTTATCAATGAGGTTAGATGATAATCATCTCAAAGATACGATTTTATCAATAGAATCTAGTAATGCTTTATAGATAATTAGCTAAATGTTATTTAATGATTTTAGAAGGATTAAAAAGTTAGGTAAATATTTAACTAAAGATAAAAAAACAATCTATTTGATTTTAATAGTATTGCTACCAGTATCTTTTTCTGGAGCAATTCAACCACTATTGGTAGGTCAAGCAATTACTATTCTTAAAAACGAAAGTACAGATGTTTGGCTAAGTAAAACTTTTTTTGGGCAGTCAATAAATGCCATAATCCTTACTTTATTTTTAACAGTTATTTTTAGGTTGGTTTTGCAAGGATACCAAACCTACAATATCCAAGCTGTTGGTCAGAGATTAACTGCCAGGATAAGAAGAGAACTTTTTGATCATTCAATATCTTTATCTCTCAAGTATCATGATAAAATGCCTGTTGGCAAGTTATTAACGAGATTAACCAATGATGTTGATGCTTTAGCCGAGGTTTTTGGTAGTGGAGCAGTCGGAGTAATTGCTGACTTTGTTAGCCTGATAGTAATTTCTTTGACAATGCTTTCAATTGATCGAGGGCTTGCCATTTTATTGCTATTAACGCAGATTCCAGTTTCATATTTTATTATTTGGCTTCAAAAACGCTACAGAAAGGCTAATTATCAAGTAAGAGAAGAATTATCTCAACTCAACTCTGATTTTCAAGAGAATCTTCAAGGTCTAGAAGTAGTTCAGATGTTCAGAAGAGAGGACTTTAATAGTAAGAAATTTTCTAACACTGGAGTTGCTTATAAGAAAGCTGTCAATGGAACAATTTTTTATGACAGTAGTATTTCAGCATTTATAGAATGGATTTCCCTTGCTGCAGTTTCGTTGGTTTTAGCAGTTGGTGGGTACCTTGTTACTTCTGGAAATATTGGTTTAGGAACATTAACAACTTTTATTTTATATTCCCAAAGACTTTTTGAACCTTTAAGACAGCTTGCAGAAAGATTTACTCAGATTCAAGGAGGACTTACAGCTGTTGAGAGAATAAATGAATTATTGGATGAAGAAATTCAGATTAAAGATTCTCTTTCCGCAAAACATTTTTCTGAAAATGTTCTGGGTGAAAATCACAAATTTAAGGGTAAAATCGAATTCAAAAATGTTAATTTCTTTTATAAAAAAGGGGAAAATATCTTAAAGGATTTATCTTTTTTGATACATCCAGGGGAGCATGTAGCTTTTGTGGGACCAACCGGTTCAGGTAAAACAACTATAATTAGATTGTTATGTAGATTGTATGAACCTCAATCAGGCCAAATTTTAATAGATGATATAGACATAAAAGATATTCCCATAGCAACTCTTAGAAACATGTTGGGGGTAGTTTTACAAGATACCTTTATATTTAGTGGAAATGTTGCAGATAATTTGAAACTAAATGCGGATATACACAATCTCGAATTAGAAAATATTTGTAAAGAATTAGGATTAAACAGTTTATTGAAAAAATTACCAGAAGGTTTGAACACTTTTCTTAGAGAAAGAGGGGGAAATCTCTCTTCTGGAGAGAGACAACTTCTTTCAGTAGCAAGAGTAGCGATAAGAAATCCTATTGTTTTGATAATGGACGAAGCTACAGCGTTTATGGATCCTTCTACAGAAGCTACTTTACAGAAAGATCTTGAAAGAATTCTTACAAAAAGAACTGCATTAGTAATAGCTCACAGACTAGCAACTATAGAAAGTTCTGATAAGATTTTAGTTTTAAAAGGGGGATCATTAGTTGAAGAGGGAACACATAATGAATTGAGAATTAAAAGAGGTTTATATTTTCAGCTCTCTGAGCTTCAACAAAAAGGATTTGCGAATTTTTAATGATTTTTAGAAATCAAGGGTCATCAATAAAAAAATCGAACAGTATATCAGGAGATGAACTTCTAGATATTTATGGTTCGAATTCTTATGAATTCACACAAAAAAATAAAGACGAAATTTTTGTATGTAGTAAAAGTAAAGAGTTAGATCTAATAGAGTTGGATCAACTTTTGCAAACTGTTGGTTGGAGCAGACGACCAATAAGGAGAGTTAAAAGAGCTTTGGATTTTAGTGTTTTAGTGGTTGGGTTATGGCGTCATGACGATAAATTCCCTAGGCTAGTTGGCTTTGCAAGATGCACTGGCGATGGAATTCTAGAGGCAACAGTGTGGGATGTTGCTGTTAATCCTGTCTATCAGGGACAAGGATTAGGGAAAGAATTAATGAAATATATCCTAAAAGAATTAAAAAATATTGGCATTTCAAAAGTCACCCTTTTTGCGGATGCGGAAGTGGTTTCATTTTACAAAAGACAGGGTTGGACATTGGAACCAAGAGGCTCTAAATGTGCCTTTTGGTATGCAAATTAATTATTTTTTGTAGTAATCAGAGTATATAGATTTTATTGATTCGCCTTTTAACCACCTTCTTCTAAATTTCCAGTTCTTTAGGGCTTGAAGAAAAAAATTAGTTCTTTCCCATTTCCTTGAACTTATAAAGATAGGTAAATTTAATTGTTTTAAATTTTTTTTTTTGTTTAATCTTCTTAAAAAATCAATGTCTTCCATTATAGGTATCTTTCTAAAACCATTATTCTTAAAATAAATAGTCCTATGAATTATTAAACCTTGATCACCATACGGCTGTTTAAAATATTGACTTCTAAAATTTACAAGAATCTCTAAGACTCTATAAATTATCTTTTTGTGATTAATTTTAAATGTAAAATAGTAAATATAATTCTTATCTTCATTTAAAACTAAATTTATTTTTTTAAACCAATCATGAGTTAATCTTGTGTCTGCATGCAAAAATATAAGCCAGTCTCCTTTTGAATTCTTAGCGCCAATATCTAATTGTAAACCTCGATTTCTTTCTTCGGATTTAAATACTTTTGCCCCATAAATATTTGCTACGTCAATAGTTTTATCTTTACTTCCACAGTCAACAATAATAATTTCTCCCTCTCTCTGAATATCTGATAAGTCTGAGAGTAATAATGGCAAATTATTGGCTTCATTGATAGTTGGAATAATAATGGAGATTTTAGACAAGTTGATTACTTTCTATTTTCAATATCAATAATTGTATCTATATCTATTTTTTTATCTAAAAATTTATATTTAAATTTTGAAGAAGCAAAATTATCAATTGTATTTTGAAGAACATTATTAGTACCCCAGTTTATGTTAGTAAAAGGGGAATATAAATGTGTTGACATTATTTTTTCTGATAAACCAATAAGCCAATATCCTCCATCATTAGACGGTCCTAAAATAAGATCATTTTGCTGTAGCTCTCTTAAAGTTTTCAATAAATCTTGATGGCATAAATCTGGAAGGTCAGTTCCAATAAAAATAATATTTTTGATCTTATTTTGAGTACAAAATTTTTTGTTGATAATTATTTGCCTTTTCATTTTTTCTCCCAAGCATCCTTTCCCCTGTAAATTAAATTTTGTGATACCTAATTCTCTAGACCATCTTCTACAATTTTTCCTTCCTAAACCAGATATGGCTATAGAAATATCAATAAACTTATTTTTTTGGAGTGATTTAGCTACTGAAATAGTGTGTTTAGTCATCACACTTTGTACTTTTGCAGAATTACTTTTACCTATATCTTTTGATAATCTTGTTTTGCATCTTCCATAACCATGCCATTTCGCCATGATAATAAGTAATGCTTTATCCAATATTTTAGATAGTTTTATAATAATTATATGCAAATTAAAAAATATATAAAAATATTTTTATATATTTAGATGACGCTTTGTTAAATAATTTTAAATTTGTCGTGATCTTACGATTTGATAATGGCCAATTATTAAATTCCAACTAGATTAATAATCTAGAGAATAAAATTTTGCAAGCAACTAATCGTATTTGGGCGGAAGTTCAACAATCACTCCAAAAAACTTTAAGTAAGCCTTCATTTGAGACATGGATAAGGCCTGCTAAATTTAACTGTTTTGAGAATGGTTTATTGACCTTAATAGCTCCAAATACATTTTCCAGTGATTGGTTAAGAAAGAATTATTGTGGAACTATCGAAAAAGCTGCAAAAGATATTTGCGGCCATGATGTAAAAGTTGTTTTTAAATCTGAAACAAATATCAGTAGCACTTTCACAAATAAAGAAAACAGTGATGAACAGAAAGTGAATCATAAAAGCAAATCATTTTCTAATATTAGACAAGAAATTTCTTCAAAAAATCGATCCAAAAATCCTAACGGTTTAAATTTACGCTATGTCTTTAAAAGATTTGTTGTAGGTCCAAATAGTAGATTGGCTCATGCCGCTGCTTTAGCCGTTGCCGAATCTCCTGGGAGAGAGTTCAACCCATTATTTATTTGTGGTGGGGTAGGTCTTGGTAAAACTCATTTAATGCAGGCAATAGGTCATTATCGAGTTGAAATAGATCCTGAAGCAAAAGTCAAATATGTATCTACAGAGACCTTCACTAACGATGTTATTAGTGGTATCAGAAGAGATGGAATGACAGCTATTAGAGATAAATATAGAAATGTAGATTTGATACTAATAGATGATATACAGTTCTTAGAAGGTAAAGAGTATACACAAGAAGAATTTTTTCATACTTTCAACGCTCTTCACGAATCAGGCAGTCAAATAGTTATTGCAAGTGATAGACCTCCAAATCAATTATCGGGAATTCAGGAGAGATTAATTTCTAGGTTCTCAATGGGTATGACTGCAGATATTCAACCGCCTGATCTTGAGACAAGGACGGCTATTCTTCAAAAAAAGGCAGAACAAGAAAGGATGAGTCTCCCTAGAGATTTAATTCAATTTATAGCAGGAAGATTTACTTCTAATATTCGAGAATTAGAAGGGGCATTTACTAGAGCCGTTGCATTTGCTTCAATAACAGGCTTGCCGATGACTGTCCAATCAATTGCTCCAATGCTTGATCCCAATAGTGTTGGAGTAGTTGTAACTCCAAAACAAGTTATTGATAAAGTATCCGAATTCTTTAAAGTTTCTACTGATGCATTGATTAGTTCAAGTAGAAGAAAACCCGTAAGTCAAGCTAGACAAATAGGCATGTATCTTATGAGACATGGAACTGATTTAAGCCTTCCAAGAATTGGGGATGAATTTGGGGGGAAAGACCATACAACAGTTATGTATGCTATTGAACAAGTTGAGAAAAAATTGTCTATCGATCCTAATATCGCAAGTCAAGTACAAAAAATAAGAGATTTACTTCAAATAGATTCAAGAAAAAATTTATAGTTAATTAGAAATGAAATTTATAGGATCTTGATCATATCTATGGTTAAGAGGTAACTTATCTACTTCATTATTTTGATCTAGTAATTCAATTTTATTTAATGATTGTCTTAATAACCTTGCAGAAATAATTGGCATATCTCTTGGAACTGAGATTCTATTTTTTAAATATCTAAGCGATTTTCCTGAAAGTCTCACAGGGATTCTTACTTCACCTGTAATCATATGAGTTAAGGCTGATCTTAATGATTCTTCAAAGTATTCTTTATCGTATGGATTTACTTTTATTAAACTATTTTTATGCTTTATTATTCTTTTAAGAGCAAATTTAGCGTAATATTTTGAATCATAATTTTTATTAAATTCAAAATTGCCTAAGCCCTTTCCAGTATCTATTGATTTTGAGAAAGCAATCTGTTTTTCATTGCTTTCTTTATAACATCCACCCATCTGTGGCGGTAAATCGTGAGAGTGAGTATGAAAATCTCCTTGAGTTCCTCTATAAACACTCGTCCCTTCAAAAAGGGTAAGCCATTTATCTATATATCGATAATTAGATCTTAGATTAAACCCTTTATAGTAAGTTAAAGAAGCATTCATTCTTTCCATATAAGGAATAAAAATTATATCTCCAATACCAGGCGCTAATTCACTTGAAGCGTATTTAGCTGGGTCAATAAACCCTGATTCTGACCTGCCCAAGATCTCATCAAATTTAGAAATAGATTCCTTAAATCTTTTTTTTCGAAAAGAGTTGTCTATTAAATTAAAGCTACCTCGGCAGAGCCAATTACACCAGGATCTGAAAATTTCTCTTTCTAACTCTCGAATTTTGATAAGGTGACTAGATGTTATAAAAGATCCAAGGGCTCCAAATTCATTTTCTAAAAAAGCTATGATATCGTCGCTTTCAGTGATAACCTGCCCTTTAAATTCAATTGCAGGTAATTTCCCCGATCTTACTTTTTCAAGGAACCAACTTTCTTTTTGGCCGTAGCAAAACATATTTATTTTCTTGACTCTGTATGGAATTTTCTTAAATTCAAGCCATAACCATATCTTCTGACAGTAAGGACACCAAGAATGCCTATCCCTATAGAGGGTAACTAATACATCATTTTCACTGTATCCAAATAATCTTAAATTTGCGTAGGAATTATTTATACCATGGACTCTATCAAGATCTTCAACTTCAAATTTATTTATATCATCCCATGTCAAAATCCCATTCATTATTTGAATTAAAGCTATAAACTAACGTTATAATAATTGATTAAAAAAAGTCTTGGAATTTGAATTTGATTTAATTGTTGTTGGCGCTGGATCTGGAGGACTCGCGGCGGCTAAACGTGCGGCTAGTTATGGAGCAACAGTCGCAATCATAGAAGCAAATCAAATAGGAGGAACTTGTGTGATAAGGGGATGTGTGCCTAAGAAATTGATGGTTTATGCAGCTAAAAGTAAAAAAAATATGGATTCTTCTGAAGGATATGGATTAGAAAATGAAGGTATTAATTTTGAATCAAATATTTTGTTGAAGAATGTTAGAGAGGAGGTTTCTAGATTAAGTAATTTACATAGAAATTCTTTAAAAAAGTTGAATATAACTATTTTTGAAGGCTTAGGAAGATTTATTACTCAAAATGAATTAGAAATTATTTGTTCAAACACAAAGAAAATTAAAAACAAAATAAGTTCAAAAAAAATTCTTATTTCAGTTGGAGGTAAACCAAAGAAATTAAATATTCCTGGGGTAGATTTCGCATGGACTAGTGATGATATTTTTGAATTAGAAAAGTTTCCCAAATCAATATTAATAGTAGGAGGTGGATATATTGCTTGTGAATTTGCTTCTATTTTCAGAAATTTAGGTACTGAAGTAACTCAATTAATTAGAGGTCAACATTTACTTAATGGTTTTGATGAGGATCTTTCTTCATGCCTAGAGGAATCACCTACTTTTACTGAAATCAATATAATCTCCAATACTCAATTAAAGTCAATCAAGAAAGTAAATGGAAATCTGGAATCTACCCTAGAGTCGGGAAATAAACTCCTAACTAATAATATCCTTATTGCTACAGGAAGAGAACCAAATCTTTTGCCTTTAAATTTAGATTTTTTAAATCTAAAGATGGATGGCCAATATTTAGATGTCAATGAACTTAATCAAACAAGCAACGCAAATATTTTTGCAGTTGGCGATATCATAAATAAGCCAAACTTAACTCCAGTAGCAATAGAACAAGGGAGAGTTTTTTCGGATAATTTTTTTAATGACCAAAAAAGAAAAGTAAATTATGAATATATCCCTAAGGCCGTTTTTACTATTCCAGAAATTTCAACAGTTGGCTTAAGTGAGAAAAGAGCTAAAGAGATTTACTCTGAAAAAAATATAAAAATTTTCAAATGCAAATTTACCCCTATGTCTAATACCTTTAAAAAGAATAAATCAAAATGTATGTTGAAGATTGTAGTTCATAAGCTAACTGACAAAGTCCTAGGATGTCATATGTTTGGAGAAACATCTTCTGAGATTATTCAAATGGTATCAATTTCATTAAATGCAGGGATAACAAAAAAAGACTTTGATATTACTATGGCTTTGCACCCAACCATCTCAGAAGAATTTGTGACTATGTATGGATAAAATTATGAATTAGAAAATTTTAATTTTTCTTGAACAATCAGAAATACCATAAGTAATGAAAAGTAAATAAATAAACCTATCCTTAATTCAGAAAGGAAGTTAAATCCATTCAAGAAAAGTATCTTATCTAGAATGTAAAAAATATAAAGATTAAGCAAAATAAATCCTTCAATTCTTGTGATTTTCCCTTTGCTCCAGAAAATTGGTAAGCATGCAAAGGTAGTTAAAACCATAAAAGGTAAGTCAACTTTTATAAGACTCTGTTCAATTACTAAACCTTTAAATCCTGAAAAAATACTGCAACTTCCAAGGATTAAAAGTTGATTGAGTAAATTACTTCCTATTACATTCCCAATCGCAAGATCTGTTTTGCCTTTAAATGCAGCAATTATTGAAGTTACTAATTCTGGTAAAGATGTCCCAGTTGCGACTATAGTTAAACCAATAACAATTTCATTTACACCCAAAAGATTAGCGAGAGTCTGAGAACCATTTACTAAAATATTTGAACCAAAGCTTAAAAGAAATATTCCAAATATTAACTTTAATAAAATATTCATCTTCCATTTATAGTTATCTTTTAATTCTTCTTTCTCCGGTTCAGCATCTTTTATCTCCTCTCCTTTCTCATTGATGGTATTGATTTCCCATATTGTATTTAAGATTAAACAAAATATTAGAAATACCCCTGCTTGCAATGTTAATAAGCCTGTTGATGACATAGCCCAAACTGCACAAGAAATTGCCATTAAAAGAGGCACATCTCTTCTGACTATTCTGCTTTTTACTTTAAGAGGTGTAATCAATGAGCTTATGCCCAAAACAACGAGAACATTAAAAATATTGCTTCCAATTACATTGCTTGCCGCAAGCGAATCACTGCCTTTTAAAATTGAACTTAGACTCACCAATAACTCAGGACTGCTCGTACCCAGAGAAACAACTGTCAAACCAATTACTATTTGAGGTATTCCTAAAATTAAAGATAAAAATATGGCTCCTTGAATAAAGAACTCTCCTCCAGCAAAAAGTAGAACTACGCCTAAAACTATTTCTATTATTGGAAATAATAAATCACTCATATTTAGGATTTAATTTAGATAATAAAAATTTTCATAATTGGTTAACAACTATCCTCGAATATCTATAATTTATTGTCAATTTTAATTTGCTGTTAAAATTGATTAAATAGCAAAAATTTTGAAGACTTTAAACATAATAAAACCTGATGATTGGCATTTACATTTAAGAGAAGGTCTTGTATTAAAAAATATCATTCAGTTTACTTCGGAATATTTTGGAAGAGCCATTGTTATGCCAAATACTAAAAGTCCCATAACAACAATCAATAGCGCTATTTCTTATAGGAAATCTATTGTTGAAGCGCTACCAGAAAGTTCTAAGTTTGAACCATTAATGACAATTTATCTTACAGATGATACTGATAAAGGGGAACTAATGAATGGTTTTAAAAATAATGTTTTTTTTGCAGCAAAATTATATCCTGCTAATGCCACAACAAATTCCAGTCATGGAGTTAGGAAAATAGAAAATCTAAATAAGATCTTTGAATTAATGCAAGATTCTGGAATGCCTCTTTTAATTCATGGGGAAGTGACTGATTCTGAAGTAGATGTATTCGATAGAGAAGAAGTTTTTATAGATAAAGAACTTTCTCAAATAACCAAAAGATTTCCAAAATTAAAAATCGTTCTAGAACATATAACCACCTCTTACGCAGTGGATTTTGTGCAAGAAAATAATATTGGAGCTACTATTACCCCACATCATTTGCATATAAATAGAAATGCAATGTTTTTTGGAGGCTTAAATAGTGATTTTTACTGCTTACCAGTTGCTAAGAGGGAAAATAATAGACTCGCTTTAAGGAAAGCTGCAACAAGTGGGAAAAAATGTTTTTTCTTGGGGACTGACTCTGCTCCACACCTTAGGAAGTGGAAGGCTTTTTGTGGATGTGCGGGCATTTTTAATTCGCCAGTAGCAATAGAAAGCTACTTAACAGTTTTCGAAGAGGAGGATGCTCTAGATAATTTTGAAAAGTTTGCGAGTTTGAATGGCCCTAATTTTTATAATGTCCCACCAAATAAAGAAAAATTAAAATTAGTTTCTAGACCTAACAAAATTAAAGAATATATTGATGTTGTTGAAGAAAAAAATATTGTCGGACAAATAAAACCATTTCATGCAGGTGAAACTTTACAATGGCAAGTAGAAGGAATAGTAAATTAAAAAAATTTGATTTAATCTGTCAAAATTACTCTAAATGTTTAAAAGGGAAATTCTTTAGATAAAGAAAGTTTTTTACTTTGGATCATTACATCACATATTTGTTTAAGAGTTTCCAGAAAACTTTCCTCATCACTTAAAAAACCTTCATAATTCATTAATTCGTCAATAAGATTATCAATGGCTGTTTCAATTTCGGAAAAGTTGTTTAGCCTCTCAAAAGAAAATGTTTCAGGATGATTTTCATCAGCTTAATTTTTTTTACAAATCTCTTAACTCAGGATAACCAAGAGACAACTGAGGAAAATCTAGATTTTTAATTATCTAGCGTGTCTATTGCATCACTAAAAGTGTAAATATTGGGATAATTTTTGGATAATTGAGTTACTTTCAGCTACGATTAGAAAGCGCAAATTCCTTTTGGGAGTGTGGCGGAATTGGTAGACGCGCCGGACTTAAAATCCGTCGAGCGATTTAGCTCGTGGGGGTTCAAGTCCCCCCACTCCCATTATTTAATTATTTATTTTTAGTTCTGACGATAACTTCCAATAGTAGTTATGTTTTAACTAAGCAACCATAAATTAAAATGGAAAGTTTTTTCAATAATTCATTCGCTACTTTAATTGCTTATATCGGAATTATTTCCACCTATTTATTGGTTATCCCATTGTTACTATTTTACTGGATGAATAATAGATGGAATATTATGGGCAAATTTGAAAGATTAGGAATTTATGGCCTTGTATTTCTTTTCTTTCCAGGTTTAATTCTATTTTCTCCATTTTTAAATCTCAGACTAAAAGGAAGTGGTAAAGGGTAAATAATTGACTAAAGGAAAAGTTATACAAATAGGTTTATTTATTTCATTAATAGGATTAATTAGTTATAAATTTGCATCGCAAATTGGGATCGATAATTTTACAGCCACTACTCTCTCAAGTTGTATCTTGATTTTGATTGTTATTACTTGGGTAACATCTTATGTTTATAGAGTTGTAAATGGAAAAATGACGTTTATGGAACAAAGGAAGCGTTATAGAAAAGAGTATGAAAAAGTTGTTAATGATAAACTAGAAACCAAATTCAATGCATTGTCAAAGGAAGAGCAGCAAAAACTAATGGAAGATTTAGAGGAAAATCCATAAATTTTTCATAGAAAAATTACAAAAATCATGAAAGATAACAAAATGCAAATTACTAAAAATGAATCTTTATCTAAGGTAGATGAGAAGTTTTGTGAGTTAAAAAATAGAGAAAAATTAGCTTTAATGCCTTTTATAATGGCTGGAGATCCCAACATTGAAAAAACTTCTGAAATCTTATTAAAGTTACAAGAAAATGGAGCTGATCTTATTGAATTAGGTATCCCTTACAGTGACCCACTTGCAGACGGACCTGTTATTCAATTGGCGGCCTCTCGTGCCTTAAAGTCAGGTACTAGCCCAAGAAAAGTAATTAAACTTTTAGAGTCTTTAAAAGGTAAATTAAATATTCCCATCATCCTTTTCTCTTACTTAAATCCATTACTATGTTTTGACTTTGAAAAGTTTTGTGAGATGGCATCTAATGCTGGAGTTTCTGGACTAATAGTTCCTGATCTCCCTTTAGAGGAAGCTTATAAATTTTCTAAAATAGTTAGTAACCATTCTATGGACTTGATTTTATTGGTAGCTCCAACTACTCCTTTTGAAAGAATGAAACAAATATCAAATCATACAAAAGGCTTTACTTATTTAGTAAGTGTTACAGGTGTAACTGGTGAGAGGAACAAAATGGAAAATAGAGTAGAAAATCTTATTTCTAAATTAAAAGATGTAAATAGCAATCCAATTGCTGTTGGTTTTGGAATATCCACTCCAGAACACGTTAATAAAGTTCGTGAGTGGGGAGCAGATGGAGTAATTATTGGGAGTGCATTTGTAAAACGAATTTCTAGTTCAACTGAAAAAGATGTCGTCGATCATGTTGGTGAATTTTGTAAAGAAATGCGGTTAGCTGCGGATCAAAAAAAATAAATACAAAGATTAATTATTAATTAAAAATTATTATAGAAAATTAATTTAAATGATATGTAAATTCTTTTTTTGTCATTAAGATTCTTCTGTAGGCAATAATCTGATTTGTTTTCTTCCGAGCTTAATTTCGAATTCATCACCTGCTTTTAAATCAAGCAGTGCTGTATATGCTTTCCCAATCAGAAGATTACCATTGCCTTGAACTGTAGCTATATAACTAAGTTTTCTTCCACCTTTTCCAATACCTGCGACTCCAGAATCACCAAGATTAACCCCTTTTGCTTCTAAAAGTGCTTCATAAAATGCGGTAAAGTTTAAGCGTTCACCTCCGTTTTTCTTAGTGGAAACATATCCACAGGCGCGAACCAAGTCAGATTTGCTAACATCACCAAGTTCTTTAACTTTTGCAAGGAGATCGCTACCAGTTAGCATAATTAATTAAAAGAAAGTTGTATTAAACAACATAGCAATTTGCGTATAATATATGCAATTATTATGTATGTATTTATTCTATTATTTATATTTAAAAATGGAAAAGTTTGTAGTTTTTGGAAGGTACTGCGAAGATGCAATTATTAAAAGGGAACCATTTCGTGAACAACATCTTGATAGACTTAAAAACTTAAAAGATAGCGATATTCTAGTTACATTAGGGCCAACAAAATGTACCAAATATTTGTTTGGAATTTTTAATGCTAATGATGAAAAAGAGTTGAAAGTTCTTATTGAGGAGGATATATATTGGGAAAAAGGTATATGGATTAATTATGATATTTATCCTTGGAATCAGGTATTTTAAATATGATTTACGAAAAACTTAGTATTTATTAACTATACAATTGAAAAAGAATTAATTTATCTGAATATAGATAATATTATTGCTTTAATAATTTAATTATTTATTATATTTAGGAAATAAAGCAATATTTATTTAAAAGTTAGTTTTAACAGGTTATATTACTTTTAACTAAAAATATAACATTTTAAATAATATTTATTAACTAGTGTCTTGATTCATTTGTTTTACTAAAGAGTCGATATCTAATTGATTATATGGTTGTGTTTGGTTATTCTCTGGAAAATCATTTTTGATATCGTTTAGCCATTTTTGTTCGATCTTTATTAGATTTTTTGCGATGTTGAACATACCACCTTTTTTATATAATTCGTTAATTTTTAGAATAATCTCCGATGTTCTGCTCGATTTAATATTTAATTCATAGGCCAGATCTTTTTGATTATATCCATGCGATTTTAACCAATCTTTGATGAAGTAGACTAATTCTTTTTCTTCCTGTTGAGATAGTTTACTCATTCAATAAAAAGGGAATAATTTATTAAGCTTTTTTTCTGCTCTCGCTCTTATTGAAGGAGACATATATTTACTCCATATGCTAAGTACTGCAGTTAGAGCTACAAAATCATCACTAAAACCAACTAAAGGCATAAAGTCAGGGAAAAGATCAAAGGGCATAATCAAATAGGCTAAGGCAGCCATTAAGGAAACTCTTACTTGCGCAGGAGTGTAAGGATCTAAAGCCATCTCTAAGACTTCTAAGGCAGGTTTAGCAATTGTTCTTCCTGCTTTAATTAGGATTTTGATGATGATATTCTCATCAAATGTTGAACTTTCTAAAACCTCAGCATCATAAATTTTTTCTTGGTTTTTGTAATTCTCTTTCATCCTTATTAATAATCTATTTAAATGTTTAACTGAAAACTTTAACTAACACTATCAACTAATCCATTTTGTATCCCAGCTTTTCTTAGTTTTCTTAGCGCACGTTGAACGACTTGTCGGCAATATTCTCTACTACAACTCATATGTCTTGCAACTTCAGCTAAAGTTCTCCACTCATTTGAACCGTCTAAACCAAATCTCAGGCTTACTATCTTTCTTTCTTTTTCGGTTAAATTTGCTTTGTCTAATAACTTCCAAGCAGAGGCTGTTCTTTCGGCTAATTCGGCCAACTCCATTGGGGGAGCCTGATCACTTGGAAGAATATCTACTAACTCAGAAGGATCTGACTTTGATTTAACTGTACCTTGGAGACTAACAGTGATACTTCTCAACTCACAAGAGAGGAGTTCATCAATTTCCTCTTTAGTTATTTTCATTTCTTCAGCTAGCTCATTGCTAGTAGGGGGGATACCTTTCATTTGCATGAGCTTTGATTTCGCGGATCTTAATTTTGTAAGTTTTTCATTAATATTTACAGGAATCCTAATGGTTCTACTTTGAGTTGATAATGCTCTATTTAATCCTTGCCTAATCCACCAATAAGCATAGGTTGAAAATCTGTGCCCCCTAGAGGGATCATACTTCTCTACAGCTCTTGTAAGGCCTAATGTCCCCTCCTGAATTAAGTCCAGCAATTCTAGCCCCTTGCCTTGATATCTCTTGGCAAGATTCACGACTAATCTTAGGTTGGCTGTTATCATCTCATTTTTAGCTTTTTCACCAATTCTGATTTTTTTTCTCTCAGCTTCTGAATACTCGCAAGCGGGCCCTTTACCCCCTGCCTCTTGACATCTATTAACGAGCACAACCATCTCTTGGACTTTTCTGCCCATAGTGAGCTCTCTTTCGGGAGTCAAGAGTTGGTGACGCCCTATTTCACCAAGAAAATCGCTTAATGAACTCACGATTTACCTCATTGTTGATATATTCAACTTATAGTCAATTCAGTAATAAGCCATACATGTAATAATTAATTAATAATTAATTAATAATTATTGATTAATTATTGATTAATTATTGATTAATTAATTAATATTTTTGTTCAAATTTCCATTTAAAAAATTATAAATTTTAATTTTTTAATTTTTTCTTCTTGATTCTAGAACAGCAAGTATATCTCTCCACTCAACGCCTTTATGCATAAGGGCTACTTGCAGATGATAAATTAAATCAGCAGCTTCATTTGAGATTGAATTTTTATCATTATCTTTGCAAGCCATTATAAATTCTGCAGATTCCTCTCCTATTTTTTTCAGAATAGTATTACTACCTTTTGTTAATAAATGATTTGTGTAACTTTTTTCTGATGGATTTATTGATCTTTCGTTAATTGTATTGAATAATTCAGAGCAAATATTTGAGAAGGGAGTTGTTTTTTTCTCTTTTTTATCACTTTGATTAATTTGTATTTCATTGAAAAAACAACTTTTTTCCCCAGTGTGACATGCTCCTGAACCATTTTGTTCAATCAAAAGGATTAGTGCATCATTATCGCAGTCGAATCTAATCTCCTTAAGTATTTGGGTGCTTCCACTTGTAGCTCCTTTTCTCCAAATTTCGGATCTTGATCTACTCCAATAATGAACTTTTTTGGTTTCAAGTGTCATTGTCAAAGATTCTTTGTTCATCCAAGCAAGCATAAGAATTGATCCGTCAAGCCAATCTTGTGCTATTGCAGGGATTAATCCATAATTGTCAAAGCGTAGATCCTCTATCGAAAAATTAGTTGAATAAGTCATTATGTTCCTAATGTTAAATCCTACTCAATGTGTTTTATTAAAAATTATCCTAACAGTTAATTCATGAATATTCATTCTCTGAAATTTTCATGCAGCAAAAGTTACGAGGATTTTCCCTGTTCACATAGGCAATGGCGCCATGAAGGCCACTGTAGATTTGTGCATGGATATTCAAGATCATTCACCTTTTGGTTCACTGCAAAGAAATTAGATCTAAATGGTTTTGTTGTCGATTTTTCAAGTCTAAAGCCCCTAGAAAATAGACTAAAGGAGCAATTTGACCATACTTTTTTAATAAATAAAGATGACCCTTTGTTGAATTGCTGGGAAAAATTACATGACTTAGATGCTTTAGATCTGAGAATAATGGATAATGTGGGAATGGAGTTCACTTCTGAATTAATTTGGAGATGGGCTAATGAATACTTACAGGATAAGGATAAGGGCAGAACATGTTGTTGGAAAACAGAATCAAAAGAAAATAAATCTAATAAAGCAAGTTATGAGGAAATTCCTGATTGGTTCAAATCTTAGATTAAAGATGTTAAATTTCAAGTCATATAGAATTCTTCAATTTAAATCTTTAATCAACAATTATCTCTCCATTAACCAGAAAAATATTAATCTCGTCTTTATTAAGGTAATGATTATTTAATATATTGTTTGAAATTTTTGTCTCAATTTGTTTTTGAATAATTCTTTTTAAAGGCCTTGCACCAAAGGCATGATCGAAACTACTTTTGACCAGTTGGTTAACTGCATCATCCGTAATTTTCAATTTTAAGTTTTTTTTGTTAAGTCTTTTTTCTAAATTTTGAAGCTGGATTTTTGCAATTTCTTTTATGTCATTTAATTCTAGATTATTAAAAATAACTATTTCATCAAGTCGATTTAAAAACTCAGGCTTGAAAAAATTTTTAAGTTCATAATCTACAACTTTTTTGATTTCAATTCTATCTTCTTTTCTTACTGATAAATCATTTATTGATTGACTTCCTAAATTACTTGTGAGAACAATGATTGAATTTTTGAAATTTATTGTACGACCTTTACCATCTGTGATGATTCCATCATCAAGAACCTGTAAGAGAATATCTAAGATATCTTTGTGAGCTTTCTCTATTTCATCTAGGAGTATTAATGAATAAGGATTTTTGCGTATAGCTTCAGTTAGTTGACCGCCTGATTCGAAACCTAAATATCCAGGCGGCGCACCTATGATTTTGCTAACTGAATGCTTTTCCATATATTCAGACATATCCAGTCTTGTAATTGAAGAATTTGAATCGAATATAATTTTTGCTGTCACTTTACTCAGCTCTGTTTTCCCAACACCAGTTGGACCTAAAAATAGAAAACTAGCTAATGGCTTGTTTGGATCATTTAGGCCGGTCCTTGATCTCTTAATGGAATCTGCTACTGCTCTAATTGCACTATCTTGACCAATGATTTTTTCTTTAAGGATCGACTCTAGGATTAAAAGCTTATCTTTTTCTGACTGGTTTAAGTTTTTAACTGGAATTGAGGTCCACTTTGAGATAACTTCTGCAATATCATCAAAAGTCACCTCTTGCCTTAAAAGAGTTGTTTCTCCATTTTTTTTAGAATTTACTAGTGACTCACTTTTTTCTTTTAATTTTTTTTGTAAAGAATTTAAAGTCCCAAATTCCAATTCTGCTGCTTTATTGAGGTCAAAACTTCTTTTGGCTTGATCTATTTGTAATTGGATGGATTCAATTTCTTCTTTTATGGTGCTAATCTCATTAATTTCATCTTTTTCTTTTTTCCATTGAGCGCCTAATTCTTCTTGTCTATCTTTAAGTGAAATAAGTTCATTATTGATTTTTTTTAATCTTTCTATAGAAAAATCATCTGTTTCTCTTTTTAAAGATAATTTTTCCATCTCAAACTGAAGGACTTTTCGATCAATTTCATCAATTTCTTCAGGTTTGGAAGTTATGACCATATTCAATCTTGAGGCTGCTTCATCGATTAAATCTATTGCTTTGTCAGGAAGAAATCTATCGTTGATATATCTTTCGCTAAGGGTGGCTGCCGCAACCAAAGCATTGTCAGAAATTCTCACACTATGATGAACTTCATATCTTTCTCTTAATCCTCTTAATATTGATACAGTATCATTTATTGAAGGAGCATCAATTTTTATTTTCTGAAATCTTCGTTCTAAAGCAGGATCTTTTTCTATATTTTGTTTATGTTCATTAATGGTTGTAGCACCAATACATCTAAGTTCTCCTCTTGCAAGCATTGGTTTCAATAAGTTGCTTGCATCTAATGAACCTCCGCTAGCGCCTGCACCAACTACTGTATGAATTTCATCAATAAAAAGAATGATTTTACCGTCTGATTCTTTCACTTTCTTTAGGACATTTTTTATTCTTTCTTCAAATTCACCACGATATTTTGCTCCAGCTAAAAGTGAACCCATATCTAATGAAATTAGTTGCCTATTTTGTAGTGCAGAGGGAACATCGCCATTAATAATTCTTTGAGACAACCCTTCCACTATGGCTGTTTTGCCAACCCCAGGTTCTCCAATAAGAACGGGATTATTTTTTGTTCTTCTACTCAATATTTGAATTGTTCTTCTAATTTCTTCATCCCTACCAATAACTGGATCTAAGGCCCCATCCCTTGCTGATTGGGTTAGATCAATACCATATTTATCTAAAGACTCATCAGAAGTATCAAAGTCATTTTTTACTGCTGGATCTGACTTCATTTTCTTTATAGTTTCAAGAAATACTGGGATACTTTTTTGATTTAAAATTTGGAATCCGTAGTTATCATCATAAGTCAAACCGTAAACTAAGTGTTCTGTTGATATCACTACATCATCTAGAGCTTTTTTAATATCATTTGCTTTTAAAAATATTTTGTAAAGAGCATCACCAATATATAAATTATCTTGTTTGTTTTTCATTTTTGCCTTTGAATTTAATGAAGACATTAATTCTTTCTCAAACTCTTTGATATTTACATTATTTTTTTTTAAGATCTTTTTTGTAAATTTGTCTTCTTTTATGAGAGCTAATAATAAATTATCTGAGTCTACGTCTTGTTGATAATTTTTATAAGCAATTTCTTTGGCAAAAATAAAACAGTTCCAAGCAGAATTAGAAAATTCGCTTGGAACTATTTTCATCAATCAAAAATTTTGGGTATGACTGTAATAAATATTAAGTAAAAAAAGAGTACTTAACTACTTAGAAGATTTATTCAACAATAACTTTACCTACCATTCCGGCGCCTCTATGTGGCTCGCAATAGTAATCATAAGTTCCAGCAGTATCAAATGTTTCTTCCCAAGACTCTCCTGGAGCAAAAGCTAGGTCTGCATGACTTAATTCCTCATGTCCATCAAAAACAGCATTGTGAGGGGCAAGTTTATTATTGACGAATTTAACTGTATCACCAGCACTAATGGTTACTGTACTTGGTTCAAATGCAAGCATTCCAGCATCCGTTCCGAGTTTTACTTCAACAGTCTTAGCTGAAACTGACGAAATACCTAAACCTAGAGTTAAAACTATTGCAAATAACCCTGCAAAGATTGAACGTAACATAATTAAAATTTGCTTATTTATTTATATTACAAGGCTTTGGTAACCTAACTGCGAGAATTTTAATTGTTATTACAGCTTGGTAACTTTGATAACCTTAAAATATCATTCAGTGACTTAGCATAACTTTTTAGTTTGAAAGTCTCAGGATTAGTGATGGGGACATGATTAAAGTCATATTTTTTGATACTGAAGCTATCCCAAGGAGTAGTTTGGATGGGGAGAATTCTTAATAATATTTTTAGAATTTTTTTTGTAAGCGGTATCGCAAAAAATCTCTTCATATTATGTCTTTTTAAAAGTGTAATTATGGCATCGTCAATTGAAATGAATTTCTGACCTAGCACAAATTTTCTAAAGCCTCTGTATTGCTCTTTTTTATGGTTTTTAATTAGAAACCCGCAAATCTGGGCGATATCATTTGCGTGTATAAAGTGAAATTTAGAATCGAGTTTTAGAAATCTTGCTAACCAAAGCCATTTCCTAATTTCTTTCAATCCACTAGTTAAATAACTAACAGGATATTTACTTTTTTTTCCAAGATTTCCTCCAAAAACTAAGGTAGGGAAAACAGCGAATGTTTTTTCTGCAAATGAGCTTTCTCTAAGTCTCTGGAAACATTCATATTTTGTTTGAATGTACTCTGTTCCATAAATCAATGATTCCCTCATTAATTCTGTTTGGGTATCAAGAATACTAGCTGTTGAAAAATAAATAATCTTTTCTAACTTTTCAATATCAAGCATTTCAATTAATTCTTCAAATGCTTTAATATTTACTTCATGGGCTCTTCTTGGATCTCCCCAAGCTGTAGCAGTATGTATTAGGTAATTAATTTGACTAATTTCCTTTTTATACCTATTTGATTCCCTGATATCACAAACCATTAACTTGACTTTTTTATTTTCTTGAACAGAAATTGGCAACTTATTTTTATCTCTCACCATGAGATAAAGCCTGAATTTTGTGTTTTTTAAAAACCAATCAACTACATATTGGCCAACACATCCATTCGCACCTGTGATTAATAAGTTTTTATAGGCCAAGAATTTAACTAGTAAGTGAGTTTTTTTCCATGTTCAAAAAATGTTTGAGCATTTTCTTCTGGAGTCCCAGGTAAAATCCCATGACCCAAATTAAGAATATATTTCCGGTCTTTAATTTTGCTGAAAGTATTATCTATCCTTTCTTTTATTGATTCTTTGTTTCCGAATAAAATGCCAGGATCAACATTACCCTGAATTCCTATCCCACTGGGGACTCTTGTACAAGCCTCTTCAATATCTACTGTCCAGTCTAATGAGATTATATCTACTCCAGTTTTTGCCATTCTTTCTATGACACCAGCACTTCCTGAAATGTATAGAATTATTGGTGTTTCTGGGTATTCCGCTTTTACAATTTCAACAACTTTTTTTTGATACGGCCCAGCATAGATATCGTAATCTTGTGGGCTTAGTTGGCCTGCCCATGAATCAAAAATTTGTACTACTTGCGCTCCAGATTTTATTTGATATTTAAGATATTCACCAATAGATTTTGCAAAATGATCAAGAAGTTTATGAAGTAAATCTGGTTCATTAAAAGCCATTGATTTTATTAAAGAATAATTTTTACTGCTTTTACCTTCAACTACATATGCTGCAAGAGTCCAAGGTGCGCCAACAAACCCTAAAACTGTTGCCTCATTATTCACATCTTTTTTTAGTGAAGAAAGAACTTGCCCAACAAAGCTTAAACTCTCACTTGGATTTAATTCTTTTAAATTTTCTACCTGATTAAGGGTTCTTATTGGGTCCTCAATAATTGGACCTTTACTTTCTATTATTTCAAAATTTATGCCCATCCCTGGAAGAGGTGTTAGTATATCTGAAAAAAGGATCACACCATCCGGTTTGAAAGCATGAAAAGGCTGCATTGAAATCTCATATGATAATTCAGGATTTTCAGACCTCTCTCTAAAGCTAGGGTAACGCTCCCTTAAATCTCTATAGATTTTCATATATCTTCCTGCTTGCCTCATCATCCATACTGGAGGCCTATTTACTTTCTTACCTAATGCGGCAGAAAGTAGTAGTGGTAAATCTTGACCCATTTTTCAATTTGATATTTTTAAAAAAAATTAAAATCCAACTTAAAAATCCTACAATGTAAAGCAGAGCAAAAGCGTTATATGAACATTTATATGAAGCACCAAGTTAAATGAACCTTCTTACTTTTTTTGATTGATGTTTGAAGATACTCACGCTTAATGGGGGCAAAGCAAGTTCTAGAGCATTTTGATAATCATGAATATTGTATTTTATAGTTTCTTTACCCCCCATGTTTCCTTTATTACTGCCCCCGTATCTAGAGCCGTCTGAATTAAATATTTCTTTATAGAATCCTTCCATAGGAACACCTACTTTGTATGACCCATGAGTATTAGGTGTAAAGTTAGCAACAACAACAAGCCACTCATTGGGATCGTTTTCTCTCCTTATGAAACTTATAACCGAATTAGATTTGTCATTACAATCAATCCATTGGAATCCATAAGGATCAAAGTCATTTTTCCATAATGCAGGTTCATTTTTATAAAGAACGTTTAGGTCATCAATCAAGTTTCTTATACCTTTGTGAGGCTCAAATTCTAGTAACTCCCATTGCAGATCATCCCAAACATTCCATTCTTGTCTCTGCCCAAATTCCATTCCCATAAATATCGTTTTTTTACCAGGGTGGGTCCACATATAAGTTAGTAATGCTCGAGTATTTGCATATTTCTTCCAGTCATCGCCAGGCATTTTATGCAAAAGATGACTTTTCCCATGGACAACCTCATCATGACTAAGTGCAAGCATAAAGTTCTCTGTATAGTTATATGTAATTGAGAAAGTTACACTATTTTGATGGAATTGCCTAAACCAAGGATCTATTTCAAAATAATCAAGCATATCGTGCATCCATCCCATATTCCATTTCAAATTAAACCCTAAACCTCCCATGTCAGTTGGTTTGGTTACCATTGGCCAAGTTGTTGATTCTTCAGCGATAGAAAGTGCACCTGGGAAGTGTTGGAATAGTACATGGTTAGCCTGTTGAAGAAATTTAACGGCTTCTTTATTCTCATTCCCACCATTTTCATTGGGTATCCATTCTCCATCTGGACGTAGATAATCTCTATAAAGCATTGAAGCTACAGCATCTACTCTTATGCCATCAATATGAAACTCTTCGAACCAATAAACGAGATTTGCTACTAAGAAATTTCTAACTTCGTTTCTGCTGTAATTAAATATTAGGGTCCCCCATTCTTTGTGTTCACCTATTCGTGAATCTCCATGTTCATAAAGATGACAACCATCGAAAAATGCTAATCCATGCTTATCTTTTGGAAAATGACCAGGCACCCAATCAAGAATTACGCCTATGCCCTCTTCATGACATTTATTTACAAACTCTCTAAATTCATTTGGGGTACCAAATCTACTTGTTGGTGCATACCAGCCTGTAACTTGGTATCCCCATGAACCATCGAAAGGATGTTCAGATATTGGCATTAGTTCAATATGAGTGAATCCTCTCTCTTTTACGTAAGGGATGAGTTTCTTGGTTAATTCTGGATAAGTTAATAATCTTGTTCCAGGTTTTAAATCGGCAGCAGGCACTGGGTCTCTTGGTTCACCATTGTCCTCCTGATATTTATGATCTGTTGATTCATGGAGCCAACTTCCTAAATGCATTTCATAAACTGAAATTGGCTTGTTAATTTGACTAGAAGAATCTCTATTTGAAATCCAAGAACTATCATTCCAATTAAAGTTTTTCAATTTTGAAACTATTGAACCATTTTGAGGTCTGATTTCATGAAGGAAACCATATGGATCAGCTTTCTCATAAATATGTCCTTGTTGTGTTCTTATTTCGTATTTATATGCGTCGCCCTCTTGGATTGTTGGCATGAATAGTTCCCAAATTCCCCCTAATCTTTTTTGCATTGGATGATGTCTTCCATCCCAAGAATTTATATCCCCAATTATCGAGATTGATTTTGCATTTGGAGCCCAAAGGCAAAACATGACACCTTTTTGATTCTTTTCTTCAATGAGATGTGCTCCCATTTTTTCCCAAATATGATGATGATTACCTTCTGCAAAAAGATGTCTATCAACTTCTCCCATCCACTCTTCTCTATATGACCAAGGGTCATGTTGTGTATGTGTGGTCCCTCCTCGTGAAATATTTATTTCATAATTACAATTTGGATTTTCAGGAACGATAGCTTCAAAAAGCCATTTATGGTTTATGCTTTCTGCCTTATAGGTATTGTTTTTAAAATTTATTTTAACTTCGTCGGCTTCAGGCATCCATACCCTTATTACCCATTGTTCTTGATAAAAATGAGGACCTAATATTTTTAATGGATTATCATTGCAACAATTTTCTAGGTTGATGGCTTCTGATTTAATCCAGTCTGCTTGAATTGTTTCGATCATGACTGGTAGATATTAAGGATTAATAATATCAAATTATTAACCAAAAAAATAATTATTTATAAAAAAAAGGGGTCATTTTCATAAATGTTTTATTAAGGCTAAAACTTAGAGTAATAACTTTATGATTTACTGAAGGCGCTCCAACATGTGCCTCCTCAAATCCAGGATTAACTCCAATAGCGGGATAAGCTGATGCAGATATAGATAAGCGAAGCTTGCTATCTTTAATCAAACAAATATTTGTTGGCTGCATTGTTATTTTATAAATGCACTCTTCACTTATTTTGGAGTTTTTAACCCTTAAGAATCCGGTTGAAAATTGATTCACCTTTTCATTCCGTTCTTCAACTAAAGACAAAGCAAGGCAGATATCGAAATTGGGCTGATCACTTTTTACTTGGATTTCTAATGTGGGAACTCCTCTAAAATATTGACCTTCTTCAAAAGAATTGGTTTGAAAAACACCTACATCCAGGCGTTTATCAATAATATTTCTATTAAACTTTCCTGGATTTGGACCTAAATGCCCGCCGTCAGATGGGGTGGGTCTCCATGGGTCATTAACAATTGTGAACCATCCTGATCCTTTTGAATTTATGGTCAGACTTCCATCTTCAACCTCTACATTTGCTGTGCCATCGCTTTTGAGCCCAAAAATAAATTCAGGGTGAAATTTATTATCTAATTCTTCCCACTTATTTAATGAAATATTCCATATTTTTTTCTCGTCTTTGAAATTCTTAGAATTAAATTTTTCATCTGATTTTAAATGTTTATCAAAAAATTTTAATAAAGATTCTTGCGATCCCTCCCACCAATTTAGATGTGTCGCATTCCCAATAATAATCTCTGGGCTTCCACCAGCTTCTTTAGATTTTTTATAAAGATCAAAGGCACCTTTCAAATGTGGATCCCAAAGTCCTCCAATAATTAACATAGGTTGTTTAATCCATGTTGAAATTGGTTTAAATTCTTCAAATGGGCGAACATTATTTAAATTTTTAAGCCATTCCAAAACGAAGCTGTTAGGATCATATTTTTTTAAAATATCAATTCCTTGACTTAAATAACTTTTATTCTCTAAAGCTAATTTAATATTTTCCCACTCAAGAAATTTATTTTCTCTTTTCAATTTTAGTGCTGCGATTTGAAGTCCCCATGCAATATTGTTATGCCACCAATATGCTCCTCCATCTGAGCACCAATGATCCTTAATATTCATACCAGTCATTGCTGGAGATAAACAATCAGGCGGCTTTGAATTTAATTCACCAGTTAGTTGAGTAAATCCTTGATATGAAAAACCATATAAGCCAAGTTTTCCATTACATTCTTTTAGAGACCTTACCCATTCATGTGTTTCTGAAGTATCGCTAGCTTCTTGAGAAAAACCATTAAAAACTCCTTCAGAAGAACCCATACCTCTAACATCTTGAATTATTACCATATATCCTTTGGAAGCCCACCATTCTGGGTGAGAATAGGTAATAGTTGAAGCTATTTCCCTGCCATATGGTTGTCTCATCAATAATGCAGGCCATGGCCCATTACTATTAGGTAACCAAATCCTGGATATAAGTCTTACTCCATCTCTAAGAACTAGAGACTTGTCAAACCATCTTGGACAAGACATTTAGGCTTTAAATAATGTCTGGGCAGTGCAGCCCTATGACGTAAATAGAAAAGATCTCTGCGTTAACGGGAGTTAACTTTTTTTTGTTTGATATATACTCTATAGCTTTATCGGAACTAGCTGAAATGCCTTTTGAATTAAACTCTCTAAACTTATTACATAAATTCCTAGCTTCGTTTGGATTCTTTTTTACAGTTTCCAATAAGTTAGATTGACTTAAAACAGGGTATAAAGAGTTGAAAAACAAAAATAAAAAAAATAACAAAGGTTTCATTATCACTAACTTTTTCCAAATTCTACATTAAAAAATTTCTTTATCCAAGATTTCCAATAGATTTGTCGATTTGACTAGCTTTTTTAATCCATTCTTTTAAGAGAGTAAAAGTTGTATTTGTCTCAGTTTTTACTCTAAGGATTCTTTCTAATCTACTAATTTTGCGTTCTAATTCGTAAGGGGTAGATAGTGATAATGATTTAAGAGAAGATATACCGCAATGTAAAAGTAGATATGCTTGCGGTGGAGAAATTCCAATTTCTTTTTTAAAAATAGCTATAGCTCTAATTTTCTTTAGATTATTCAATGTACATAGTGAAGATTTTCTTTGAATCTCATTTATATCTAAGTCTGAGAGATTACTTAATTTTTCAAAGTCAGTTAGCTTATTTTGAATAAAAAAAGATTTCTCATGTCTAAAGTTAGTTGGCAAAAAATCTAAAAAGGTTTTACTTTCCATTTTTTAACAGATTAATTCATTTTGACATTTTTTTGAACTTCTCCTATTACTACTGGCTTACTTACATTATCCGAAATGTTTTGAAGTTTCCTTATCTTTATTTTAACGTTTGCACCCGATCGGCTACCTTTCAATAAGTTTTCCGATAATTGTTCTAAAGTTGGTTCAATAGATTCTTCTGGAAAGTCATCATCTGCTTTAGCAATAATCAAATCGAACCCATTGTCATAAACAATTGGAAGATATTTTGCACCTTCTATTAGAACTTTTTCGTTGTAACTTTGTATAAATGCCCAACTACTTAAAGAAAGCAATAATGAAAAGATAGTTGCTCCAATTATTCGAAATTTAAAGCCAAAATTAAATATAAAAGCTGTTATAGTGCAAATAAAAAGAAATATTCCAAAGAATCCAAAAATTTTGGGTGTGTTCTCTAATAGTTCAAAAAAAGACATTTAGTGGCTTTGACCTGATTAATTTCTTATATTTTGTAAGCCTACTCTATTTTTGGGCTCTAACTTGAAAAAAATTAGATCTCTAAATTTTAATACTAAGATTCTTTTAGTAGGGATGCTTTTCCCATTAGGTTTTTTAGGCACTTTTTTATTAAATAATTTTTTAAAAGAAACATATAGTTCTAGTAAATTAGAAATAGAAAAAAGTATTGAGAATCTTTTAGATAAAAATGTTGATTTAGGCGATTATGCCGGTATTAGATTTCTAGGTATATCTTTGGCTAATTCAAAAATTAATGATAAGAAAGATATAAATTCTGAAATTAAAGCTAAAAATGTATACGTGGGCATTATGCCTTTTAGATCTTTTTTAAAACAAAAATGGATAGTAAAAATAAGTCCTGAGCAAGCTGTAATTAATATTGATAAAGATTTTTTTAAAAGGGATAAACCTTATGAGAAAGATAGAAGTACAAAAAAATCAAAATTTAAATATGACTTGAATTTTAATTTTAATAAATATTCAACTTTAAATCTTAAAAAATCAGGATTAGAAACAAAAGTAAAAGGTAACTTTATTTATCAGTCCAGTAATAGAGAAATTATTGCAAATATAAAATCAAATTTTGATGGTAAGGGTCTTCTAGAATTTAAATTTAATACAAAATTAAATAAAGACTTTTTAAAGCTGGAATTATTTTCTAGAGGATTAGATCTAGAGAGCTCTGAATATAGTATTGGGAACAGAAAAATTAGCTTTAAAAAAGGTAAATTTAAATCTAATTTTAAATTTAATAAATCATCAAAGCGAACATTTTGTGAAGGAAGATTTTCTTTTACTAATTTAAAAATAAAACAAGAAGATTTATCAGAGAATATAAATTCAGATTCAACTAGTTTTTTTTGTAAAGATAATAATTTAATAGGAAATTCCGCGAACTTAAATTACGGAACTTTGAATTCAAACTTTAATCTAAATATCCCATTAAATAAAAGTTCTAATAAAATTGACCTTAAAGGAAGCATTGGATATGTTAATAGTCTGAATCCAGATATTGAACTATCGGGGCATCTTCCCTATTGGTTTGATAAGAGAGGAATTAATTTTGGTAATATCGATTCTAGTTTCAAAATAAATAGAACTCAATTATCTAATTTAAATATTTTCCGAAATAATGAAATTAGGGGTTTTGTTACTGCTAAAGGCGAATTAAAAGGAAAAATTACTGATCCCGATATTTCAATAAAGTTTAATGTTGATTATCCGCACTTCAAAGGGATACGACTCAGAGAGGCGTGGGAGGGAGATATTAAAAATAAAAATAATCAATTTCTCTTAAATATGAAAAATAGGTACTCTCCAATTCCTTCATTTTTTTCTATAAAGTTTGATTCTAATCTTAAATTAGATAACGTATCTTTTAGTAGATTATTTAATTCTAATAAAGGAAGCATAGAAGTATTTAAAGAGAATAATAGTTATATTTGGGAAGCTAATAATTTTCCTCTTGATGAACTTGAATTATCAATAGGAAACAATCAATTCGATAGGATTGAAGGAATTATTAATGGTTCTGGAACAATAAATTCAGACCAGTCCTATCTTGATGGAAGACTGGCTTGGAGTTTAAGTAAATATAGAAATATAAAGTTAGCAAACTCATTATTTGATTTTAGTTTTAATGATAATTCTTTTAATGTCAATTCATTATTGTATCCAATCGACGGGGGAATAATTGAAGTCGATTATGACTCAAATAAAAATAATTTAATTAATTTAGATTTTAACGATATAAGCACTAGTTGGACTGTCCTAACTGCGCTTGATATTTTTAAGTTTGATAATAAAAAAGTTATTCAAACCATAAAGTCGAATATCTTGGATGATGTAGAAATAAATAAAAAAAATAATTCCTTTAAAGAGAGGATTGATTTTATAATTAACTTTATTGAAAGTAATTATACGCAAGACGGCAATCTTAACTTGCAAAAATATTTTAATAAATTCAATAGTAGATATAATGCAAAAGTAACTATTGAGGGGGATAGGCCAAGCAACTATAAATTGGATGCAAAATTAAATGGCTATCTTGATGTATTTAGAGAGGATAATAAAAATAAAAAAGAGGAATTTTCTATTGATTTAGAAGGGGGATTATTAAAAGGTAATGGTTCTTTAAAAATAAAAAAACTACCATTAAGTGCTTCAAATATTTTTTTAAATCAACCAAGAGATTTTCTTGGAGGTCTTGATATGGATTTATTTTATAACCTTGATGATAAATCTTTCTTGAGTCAAATTTCTTCTAACAACTCATCAATTAAAAATAACAAATTATTATTTGAAAAAGGTATTATTGAATTTAATAACTCTGTTTTTGATATTGACTTATCTTTGCTTATAAATGACTCTAAAATTCCAATAAGTTTTAAAGGCTCAATACCTATAAATAAATCAGATAACTTAGATCTAAGATTGATTGGGAATGGAAAGTTTATTGAGTTATTAGATATTTTTGCTGCTGAATACTTTACCTTTAAAGAGGGTGATGTGAATCTAAGAGTGATTCTAAAAGGAACCTTAAATAAACCTCAATTAAATGGATTTATTGTAGTTAAAGATTCTGAAATTGATTTTTTAAACAATATAGTAAAAGACATCAATAGCACAATAATCTTTGATTTTGACTCTTTAGAGATCAATAATCTTCAAGCACAGTCTGAAGATTCTGGAGAAATTTTTATAAAAGGGTCTTTGCCTTTTTATAGTAAGAATGATTCTGAAAAGGCAGAAATTAATTTGATAACGAATAGATTTAATTTAAAGAAAGATAATTTTAATTTTTTAATAGATTCAGATGTAGATTTAAGTGGATCATTTGAAAGTCCTGTTTTGGGTGGATCTCTATCTTTTAATAATGGATTTATTAATTTAAATAGTACCAATCAAAATGATAAAAAAGGAAAAAATCTTATTCGAAAAGAGGATGAAAAAGATTGGCCAGAACTCTATTGGAATAATAAAAAGAATATTGAAATAATTTCAAATGAAACAATTTTGAATTCTGTTCTTTTAGGTGAAAATTTACCAAATTATTTGGATAATTTAAGTTTTAATAATCTTAAATTAAAACTTGGACCAGATTTTAAACTTCAATATTCAGAGATAATTCAAGCTTATTTAGATACCAAATTAGACCTTACTTTAAATGGCGAGGTTGGAAAAGATTTAAATGCTAGGGGTCTTATTTATCTTAAGAAAGGTAGAGCAAATCTATATACTACTCCTTTTAAACTTGATAAAAATAAAGATAATTATATTTTATTTGCATCGAGAAGTGGTGTAGTTCCATTTATTAATTTTTCTCTAGTCAGTAAAGTCCCAGATTCTATAATTCCTATAAATGAAAACAATCAGGATTTAAATATCTCAGGTGATGTTGCTGTTGATGCTACTACAAGTGGTAATGGTGCATTTGGGATTGGTAATTCAAGGCTTATCAAAATTGAAGCATCTTATGAAGGATTTTTAGATCAATTATCTTTTGCTGATGAAAATAAAAGAATCCAATTAAGAAGTACTCCAAGTTATAACAGATCACAAATAATTGGTTTGATTGGAGGTAACTCTGCAAATTTAATAAATAGAGCATTTATTTCTCAACTTAATAATGCTGATGCATTTAGCGAAAGATTTCAGTTATCTCTATATCCAGCATTAATAGAAAATAATGATTCATTAAATAATATTTTTTCCAATGAAAGTCTAGATATAGAGAATGATGGTCAATCATCTTCTAATGAGGAATTTTCTTCTCAAGCTTGGGTAGCCGAAATAGGGCTTGATATTACTGATGCGATAAATTTTTCCTTTCAAACGGTTCCAGGTAGAGATGATATCTCACCTTTAGGAATTTTGACTTTTCAGGCAAATCCAAACTTAGAATTATTAGGTTCTTATGATTCAAATGGGGATTGGAAAAGTCAAGTTCAATTATTTTTTAGATATTAACTCAGAAAGAAATTTACTTTAAAGAATCGTTAATTTGAATTATTATTAAATTAACTAAAAAATATTATGGCTAATATCTTTGAAGTCCCTCAACCAGGTAATGATCTTCTAGAAAAAGCTGAGAAAGTTCGTTTGGCATCAATAAAAATAAGTCAGACTGGAAATCAAAATCGAATTAAAGCCTTAAATTTTATGGCTGATTATCTAGAAAAAAATTCTAAAGAAATATTAGAGGCTAATAATGCGGATTATTCTAGTGCAGAAAAAAAGGGTATTTCTAGGGCTTTACTTTCTAGATTAAAGTTATCAAAATCAAAATTAAATTCAGGAATTGAAGGAGTAAGAAAAGTTGGAGAATTGGCTGATCCTGTAAATCAAGTTCAAATAAAAAGAGAGCTTTCAAAGGGATTGATCTTAGAAAGAAAAACTGTACCAATTGGAGTTTTAGGAGTTATTTTTGAATCAAGGCCAGATGCGGTGATGCAGATTAGTTCTTTAGCAATAAGATCAGGTAATGGAGTAATGCTAAAAGGAGGCAGTGAAGCCAATTTAACAAATACTTCAATAGTGAAAGCATTGCAAGAAGGTTTAAATGAATCAGGTCTTGATAAAAATGCAATATGTTTACTAACAAGCAGAAAAGATAGCATGGCGATGTTAAATCTTGAGAAATATATTAATTTAATAATTCCAAGAGGAAGTAATGAATTAGTTAAATTTATTCAGGAGAATACAAGAATTCCTGTGCTAGGCCATGCTGATGGAATCTGTCACTTGTTTATAGATATTGAGGCAAATCTAGAGATGGCTTTATCAGTCGCTTTGGACAGCAAAATTCAATATCCTGCAGCATGTAATGCTATCGAAACTTTATTAGTCCATAAAGATATAGCACCAGCTTTTTTAGAAAAGGCAATCCCTCTCTTTAATTCTAATGATGTTAAATTAATCGGTGATAAGAGATCAGTTGAATTAGGTTTAAAGTATGAGGCTAGCCTGGAAGATTGGAAAACTGAATATTTGGATTTAATTCTATCGATAAAAATTGTTGACGATCTTAATGAGGCAATCACTCATATTCAAAAATTTAGTTCAAAACACACAGATGGAATAATTACTGAAAATTCAATTACTGCCAATAAATTTATGAATATAGTTGATAGTGCAGGTGTCTTTCATAATTGCTCTACAAGGTTTGCCGATGGCTTTAGATATGGATTCGGAGCTGAAGTTGGGATTTCTACTCAAACTCTGCCACCAAGAGGGCCCGTAGGCCTAGAAGGTTTGGTAACTTATAAATATTTTCTAAAAGGTGATGGGAATATAGTTGATGATTTTTCATCTGGTAAGGCTATCTATACACATAAGGATTTTTAAAACTTTTAAAGATGGAAACTTTTTTAAAAATTAAGAATATCAAACTCTGGGCTAGGGTGGGTGTTCTTGATGAAGAAAGAAGATTAGGACAATTATTTAGTTTGGATATATTTTTATGGGCTGATTATGAAAAGTGTACAGTAACTGACGATATAAAAAAAACAGTTGACTATTCAGAATTAGTTCAAATTTTAAAAGATCAATCAAAGAAAATATGTTGTTTCACAATCGAAAAATATTCAAACTTAATTTTAGAAAGCATTGATCAGGAATTTAAGCTTTCTAAAATTAAAATTATTTTGACAAAATGCAATCCTCCAATTACAGGTTTTGATGGGAAGGTGTCAATAGTGAGAATTCTTGAAAATAACTAAAGTATTGGAAAAAAGAAATCCCATTATATTGATTCATGGTCTTTGGAATACTTCAAGTATTTTTTCTTCTATTACCTCAAAATTGGATGATATTGGAATTGAATATTTTTCCCCAACTCTTAAGCATTCATATGGAATGACTTCAATTCTGGATTTGACTAATAAATTAAACAATTTAATTTTAGAGAAATATGGTTTAGAAAAAGAAATAGATATTTTGGGATTTTCTATGGGAGGAATAATTGGTAGATACTGGCTTCAAAAATTTAATGGTTATAAAAGAACAAGAAGATTAATATCTATAGGTTCCCCTCACAAAGGAACCTTGATGGCTCAATTAATACCTAAATACCCTTTTAGAGGAATATCAGAAATGAAAATAAATAGTAAGTTTTTAAGAGAACTCGCAAATAATGATTTTTTTCTTGATGATATTGAGTGTATAAATTTCTTTACTTATTGGGATATGATGGTTTTCCCTAGCTGGTGGACAAATTTAAATTTTGGGAAAAAAATATCAGTAAAAGTATATAAACATAGAAATCTTGTAAGAAATAGAGCTGTGGTTGACAAAATAATCGATGAAATTATTATGTAGCTCCAGATAGACCTAAGTGTCTTATTAAGGAATCAGTTTGTGGCTCTCTTCCCCTGAATAGTTTAAATATTTCTAATGGAGGTAGGCTTCCTCCTAAGCTAAGTATTGTATCTTTGAATTTCTTTCCTATTAACTTTAAATCTTCAGAGTTTTCTAGATCAGCTTCTTCAAACATTGAAAATGCATCAGCACTTAGAACTTCAGCCCATTTATATGAGTAATATCCTGCAGAATATCCGCCTGCAAATATATGACTAAAACAACAAAGAAAGTGATCTTCTTGAATTGGTTGGATAACAGTAGTTTGTTTTGCAATTTCTCTTCTTATTTCATCTGCTGTTTTAGCTTTGTTTTTATCAATACTACTGTGCAATCTGAGGTCTGTAATTGCAAAATGTAGTTGTCTAAGAGTAGCCATACCACAATTAAAAGTTCTATTATTTAGGAGCTTCTCAAAATTCTCATCGGATAATTTTTCTCCTGTTTTGTAGTGCTTAGCAATATTCATAAGTGTATTCTTATGAAAACACCAGTTTTCCATAAATTGACTTGGAAGTTCAACTGCATCCCACTCAACATTATTGATGCCAGCTGCTTGAGGAAGATTTACGGTAGTAAGCATGTGTTGGAGACCATGACCAAATTCATGGAAAAGTGTCTGAACTTCTTCGAAACTCATTAAACTAGGTTTATCTTTTGATGGTGGAGTCTGATTACAAACAAGATAAGCTACTGGTAGGGTCTTTTTACCAATGTTATTTTTATTCAAGCATTCGTCCATCCAAGCACCTCCTCTCTTAGATTCAGGCCTAGAATAAGGATCTAGATAAAAAGATGCAATTTTGTTATCTTCTTTATTTAAAATATTAAAAAATAAAACGTCATCATTCCACAAAGGTGCTTCATCTGTTGCCTCGACAACTTTAATTTCAAAAAGTTTTTCACTTAATTTAAATAAACCTTTCAATACATCATTTAGGGGGAACCAAGGTCTCAATGACTCTTGATCTAAATTGAGCTTTTCCTTTCTAAGAAGTTCAGACCAATAACTAATATCCCATGGCTCAATATTTTGAGATTTTGGAAACCCATTATTTTTAGAAAACTTATCGAGGGTTTCTAATTCAATTTTTGCGGTTTTGAATGCTGGTTCTCTCAATTCTTCTAAAAGGTTTTCAACATTGTTTATTTCCTTCGCCATTTTTGTTGACAAACTTAATTCTGCCCAATTTTCATAACCGAGAAGGCTAGCCTTTTTAGTTCTAAGAGATAATATTTCTTCAATGATTTGAGAATTATTATTTTCTCCTTGAGAAGCCCTACCAACGAATGCCTTATATAGTTTTTCTCTTAGGTTACGATCGGTAGCATATGTCATAAATGACGTGTAAGTTGGAATATCTAGACTTAATTTCCAAGGACCATTTTTAAAATTAACTTCACCTTCTTTTTTTAAATGATTGTGAGCAGAAATTGCCATCAATTCAAGAACTCGTTCAGGAAGACCATCAACTTCGGATTTTTTATTTAATATTAAAATCCAATTATTAGTGGCATCAAGAACATTGTTGCTAAAGTCTGTTGATAGCTTTCCAAGCTTTTCTGAAATTTTGTTGAATTCTTCCTGATCATTTTTTTGTAGTGAAATTCCTCTATGTTGCATCTCAAGAATTTCTTTTTCTAAAATTCTGTTTTTGATTTGATCAAAGTTATTTCTCTCTTTAAGCCTTACTAAGGAATTATAAATTATTTTACTTTGTCCGAATTTGTTACTCAGGCTAATAATCTCGGGAAGAAATTTTGAGTAAATATCTCTAAGACTTTCAGAATTATTCACTGCATTTAAATGACTTATTACTCCCCAACTCCACCTAAGAATTTCATTGACTTGATTTAAAGGATTAATTACTTTATCCCAATTTAAATCATTATGAATCAAATAACTAGATAAATCTTTCTCTATTTCTTTAAAGTCTTCGGATATCTTTTCTAGTACTAATGGAAATTCTTTACTGATGTTTTCTGGAGTAAATTTTTTAAATTCAGGTAATTCTCCATAATTAAAAATTGAGGTATACATTTATTAAAAAAATTAACTAACTAATGGTGTGATTAACCCAATTAATTTAGCCAAAGTTAGCTGTTGACTGAGAGCATTAGTTGAAGATTCGTATAAATTTATGGCGATTTTAGGCCAAAAACCTATCACTAGTGTAGGCAATAATAAACTAAAACCAATAGTTAATTCTCTACCATTCATCTCTTTAACTGTCGCTAGTGCTGGAATTCTAGGTCCAAAAAATACTCTTCTACACATTGATAGTAGATATATTGGAGTTAAAACTAGACCGATAGCTGCAATAAGAATAGTGATTGATCTAAATAGAGAGCTGAACCCCTCTTGACTTGTGATACCTAGAAATACAGTTATTTCGCTAATAAAACCGCTCATGCCAGGTAATGCTAAAGAAGCTAGAGAACTCGCCAAGAAAAAAGCAAAAGTTATTGGCAAAACCTTTGCTAAGCCTCCCATATTTGGAATAGAAAGAGTATTTGTTCTTTCATAAAATGATCCTGTGACAAAAAACATAGCTGCTGCGATAAGACCATGACTAATCATTTGAAGCATTGCTCCGCTTATCCCTAAAGCATCAACTGCTCCAATTCCTAAAAGAACAAATCCCATGTGGCTTACTGAGCTACATGCAATTCTCCTTTTAACATTATCTTGTGCGAATGCATTCAATGCTCCATAAATTATATTAATGATTCCTAGAATAATTAATGCAGGTGCAATTTGTAGATGTACTTCAGGTAATATTTGAACGTTGAATCTTAAAAGAGCGTAGCCTCCCATTTTTAAAAGTATTCCAGCTAGTAACATTGACACTGGTGCATTTGCCTCTCCATGTGCATCTGGCAACCAAGTATGAAGTGGAAAAATAGGTAGTTTTACTCCAAAACCAATTAAAAATCCGAGATAGGATAATAATGCAAGACTACCTGTTACGTGTTTGTTGGTTAAGTCGGTTATATTTAAAGTAAATGTATCACCACTCAAAGCGAGAGCTAAACCACTTATTAGGATTAATAAAGAAGCTAAAGCAGTATAAAGAATAAATTTAGTAGCTGCGTATAGTTTCTTTTTCCCTCCCCATATAGCAATAAGAAGATATACCGGAACCAACTCAAGTTCCCAAGCCAAGAAAAATAACAGGAAATCTTGTGAAAGGAAGACTAGCCCCTGAGCTGATGCTTGAACTAATAAAAGAGCAAAATATAAATTAGATTTTTTCTTTATTTTCCAACTTGCTGCAGCTGATAAAAATGTAATCAACCCGCTCAAAGCTACTAATGGAGCAGATAAACCATCTACACCAAGAGACCACTCTAATCCTATTGAAGGAAGCCATGCAGCTCTTTCTACAAGTTGCAAGGAGCTATCTGAAGGATTAAATTTTTGGAAAAGTACGCCTATTATCAGTAAAAAATCTACTAATAAAAAACTCAATGAGATATTTCTTGGTAGTGTATTATCTTCTCCTTCTTTCGAACTTAAGAAAGGCATTATTAATGCCCCGATTATAGGCAGTAAAACGATAGAGGATAGCCAAGGAAAAGAATCTAAATTCATTTATGGAATGAATAATTTTTTTATTCTAGTTGAAGTTGTACTAGCTTGAGACTATAACATTAAAAATGCCTAAGTAAAACTACTTACCGAGGATAGTGCTAATTTTACTTCCTATTGTTTGAACATTTAAATAAGGTGCTCTACTTGCTACACCTGACTTCTCCCAAGCTTTTACCATTGCATTACTTACGCTTTTGCCATTTTCCTTCTTACACAACGCTAAGATACTTGGTCCCGCTCCACTAATTGCGCATCCTAATGCTCCTGCTTGAAGCGCTGCATTTTTGACTTCCATTCCTCCCTTTATGAGTTTCCATCGGTAAGGTTCATGTAGCTTATCAAACATTCCCTCTTTTATTAATTCCTCATTTCCTGTTTTTAATCCATTTAGTAATAAAGTAAGCGCCCCCATATTTGTTACTGCATCAGATATTGGTACATTCTTGGGCATTACTTTCCTTGCTTCGCTCGTGCTTAATCGAATAGCAGGAATAGCTACAACAGCTTTAATGGAATCGTGCCAATCACATTTTATGATTCTCCACCTTTTAGAAGATGTTCTAGCAGTCAAACAAAGCCCTCCCAACATAGAGGGAACTACATTATCAGGATGACCTTCAATATCGATGGCAAGTTCAAGGAGTTTTTCTTTAGGCAGGGGGGAGTCCATTATTGCATTTGCTCCGATTAGTCCAGCAACTATTGCTGTAGCACTGCTCCCAAGTCCTCGAGCAGGAGGCACAGCGAGCTTAACTCTTGCTTCAAGTGCAAAAGAAGTAATATTTGCACTTTCCCATACTTTCTGAGCAGCTCTAAAAACTAGATTTTCAGGTCCGCCTCTTAAATGATTCCCATCTGTACTTTCCATTATCAAATCAAATCTATCTCCATCGCCTTTAATTCTTGTAAAGATAAATTCATTATTTAGATCTAACGCTGCACCAAGGCAGTCAAACCCAGGCCCTAAATTAGCAGTTGTGGAGGGTACTATAACCCTTATTTTTTTACCTATTTCAGGAATAGACATTTTTTTACTAAGTTTTTAAAAGCATTTTTGCTCTACAAGCTGCACTAAAAAGTCCAAACTCTTCATCTAAAATTACTTTCACAGGTATTGTTTTAAGAATATCTTTTAATCTTCCCTTGTCGAAAAATTGTTTCATAAATAAATCTGATTTAAAGTTTTTGAAATGTTTTGGTGCGGTACCGCCAGAAATCCATAATCCTCCAAAGCATAATTCTTGAAGAGCAACGTCTCCTAATAAAGAGGCATAAGTGCCTAACCAAATCCTCTCAACTTCAATCATTAGCTGATCCCCTTCTTTAGAAAGATTGCAAATTTTTTCAGGCAGTTCTTTTCTTAAAGCATCAGAAATTTTAATTTCTTTTAAATATTTTTGTAGAGGATGGTTTTGGGCGTCAGGTTTGCTTAGTCTCCATTCGGCTATTCTTGATAAACCAGTGCCGCTAATGATTCTTTCACAAGATATCCTCTCAATTTTTAGGTGATTCTTAAGCCAAATCTTTAATTCCCATTCTAATTTTGACTTTGGCGAGTATTCAACATGACCACCTTCACTAGCTAAAACTTTTACCTTTCTTCCTGATATTATGCCTCTTGCGATACCCAAACCAGTTCCAGCTCCAACAATAGCATTTAAATCCTCGTTGTCACCTTGAGTGCTTGATCCATTTTGGATAGTAGAATATTGATTTTTTTTTAAATAGGGTATTCCGTAAATTTGCACTGCGAAATCATTTATTAGCTCGCAGTTTTTAAAATTAAATTTGTTTTGTAATGCATTTCCAGATATATCCCATGATAAATTTATTATTTTTGCGTTGTTGTTAGATAAAGGACCAGCTACTGCTAAACATGCAGAATGAGGATGAGCAATATTTTTGCATTGATTTTCTAGAAAATCTTCTAGGATTAATTCAAAAGAATCCCATTTAGAAGATAAATATTTCTTTTTGAAGATTAATTTGGGTGAATCATTTATATCTGTTTTAAATATTCCTAATAGAACCTTGGTACCTCCTAAATCACAAGCAAGAAAATTCATATATTTAAAATTATTCAGTTCTACCTTTTTTTTCTATTAGTTCGTCCATTAATTTGTATAGATTAGGTAAATCGAAAATCCCTAAATCTGTTCCATCTAAAGCTCTTAATGCGACCGAATCAATTTCCTCTTCTTTATCCCCAATAACCGCAATTAATGGAACTCTCCCAAGAGTTGCTTCTCTGATTTTATATCCTATTTTCTCATTTCTAATGTCAACTTTTGAACGGTAACCAGTAATGTTTATTAGTTCATTAAACTTTAAACATTTTTCATTATTTCTATCGGTAATGCTTAATAAAATTATTTGATAGGGAGCTAGCCAAATTGGGAATTTTGCCTCATATTGTTCAATTAAGATTCCGATAAATCTTTCAAAGGATCCTAGAATAGCTCTATGAAGCATTACTGGATTTCTTTTTTCATTATCAATATCTACATATGTTGCATCCAATCTAATAGGCATTGAGAAATCAACCTGAATTGTTCCGCATTGCCAGACTCTATTAAGACAATCTTTTAACGAGAATTCTATTTTTGGACCATAAAAAGCACCTTCTCCAGGTTGTAGCTCCCATTTAAGGTTCTTATTATCGAGAGCTTTTGTTAGAGCCTCTTCTGATTTATCCCAAATCTCTTCACTACCTACCCTTTTTTCAGGACGAGTTGATAATTTAATAATGATTTCATTAAAACCAAAAGTTTTATAAACCTCGAAAACAAGATCGATAAAAGTAGATACCTCTTCTTGGATTTGTTCTTCTGTGCAAAATATGTGCGCATCATCTTGAGTAAAGTTTCTTACTCTCATCAATCCGTGTAGTGCTCCAGAGGGCTCATTTCTGTGACAAGAACCGAATTCAGCAAGACGAATAGGTAAATCCTTATAACTTTTTAAACCTTGATTAAATACTTGAATATGGCATGGACAATTCATTGGTTTAATCGCATAAGTTCTATTTTCTGATGCGGTAGTGAACATATCGTCTCTAAATTTTTCCCAATGACCGGATTTTTCCCAAAGAGATTTATCAACAGCTTGTGGGGTTTTAATTTCTAAATAATCATTTTTTTTAAGTATTCCTCTTATGTATTTTTCAAGGACCTGGTAGATTGTCCATCCATTCGGATGCCAAAAAATCATGCCTGGAGATTCTTCTTGTATATGAAAAAGTGAATGTTTTTTCCCAAGTTTTCTATGATCTCTTTTTTCCGCTTCTTCAATTCTGGTTAAATAATCTTTGAGTTCTTTTTCTTTAGCCCATGCAGTTCCATATATTCTCTGTAATGATTCATTCTCGCTATTACCTCTCCAGTATGAACCTGATAATTTAAGTAACTTAAAGTGTCTCAAATGTCTTGTGTTAGGTACGTGTGGCCCTCTACACATGTCGATATATTCTTCGTGCTTATATAAATTGATGAGACCTTCTTCAGGAATCTCATCAATTATTCGTAATTTAAAAGTCTCATCTCTTTCTTTAAAAGTTTTAATTGCCTCTTTTTTGGAAACTTGTAAAATTTCAACGTTATAGTCTGTTTTTATTAATTTACTAATTCTATTTTCGATTTTTATTAAATCTTCAGGAGTAAATCTGTATTCAGAAAAAATATCGTAATAAAAACCATCTTCAATTACAGGCCCAATCGCCATTTTAATATTGGGATAAATTTGTTTAACTGCATGACCAATAAGGTGAGCAAAGGAATGTCTTATTATTTCAATTCCTTCATTATCTTTTGATGTGATGATTACAACTTTGGAATCTCTATTTATAGGAATAGTTGCATCAAGAAGAACATCATTTACTTTTCCAGCAATTGTTGCTTTAGCTAATCCAGCGCCTATACTCTTAGCAATTTCTAAAATAGTTACAGATTTTTCGAAAACCTTTTTTGAACCATCAGGCAAAGTAATTATTGGCATAATTTATTTCTCCATTTCAAAGAATCCCAATTTTGATTTAACTCTTTTTAAAGTTTGAGTTGCTAAATCCTCAGCTTTTTCCTTCCCTTCATCAAGGATTTTATTTAATTGATAGGGATCGTTAATTAATAATTTATATTTTTTCTGAATAGGTTCTAGTGATTCAATAAGTTGTTCAGTAATTAATTTTTTAAATGTCCCCCATCCAGTTTCTGAGAATTCGTTCTCACATTGAGAAATTTCTTTGCCAGATAATATTGAATAAATCATCAAAAGATTTTTAGATTCTGGTCTCTCAGGGTTGTTAAATTCTATTCCAATAGAACTGTCACTTTTAGCTCTTTTTATTTTTTTTGTGATTATTTCAGGAGTATCTAATAAGTTAATACGACTGCCCTCATTAGGATCACTTTTGCTCATCTTTTTTGAACCATCAATTAAACTCATTATTTTTGATCCATTCTTAATGATTATTGGTTGAGGTATTTTTAAAATATTTTTATCCTTACTAAATCTGGCATTAATTCTCTGTTGTGCAATATCTCTGGCAAGTTCAAGATGTTGTTTTTGATCCTCACCTACTGGTACAAAGTCAGCATCATATAAAAGAATGTCTGCAGCCATTAGGATCGGATAGTCAAATAATCCAATGGATACATTATTTCCCTGTTGTATGGATTTTTCTTTGAATTGAATCATTCTTTCCATCCAATTTATTGGGGTCATGCAATTTAATATCCAACAAAGTTCTGAATGTGCAGAAATCTGACTTTGGACAAAAATTGAGCATATATTTGGATCTATGCCACAAGCGACGTACAAAGCTGCAGTAGAGATAGTGTTCTGAGATAATTCTTTGGGATTATATGAAGCTGTGATTGCGTGCAAATCGACTACACATAGAAATGTTTCATATTGCTCTTGAAGCGTAACCCAATTATTTATGGCCCCAAGCCAATTCCCAATATGTAAATCACCAGTTGGTTGAACTCCTGAAAGAATTCTTTTTTTATTTGCCATCCTCTTCTACTTCTCTATATTGGATATCTTCAGTTGATGTATTTTTTACAGGTCTTGCAAAAGGGTCAGGTGCTGTTTTTGTCTTTTCTTCATAAGGATTTTGTGATTGTTTATTCGGAGAAGAGTTTTTATTATTTTTTGCATATTCTGTGATTGATTCAATCAATTTTTCGTCTTTGATCATTTCGCTAAGTGTTCTAACAGAGAAACCTAGAACTGCAACGGTAGATCTCAATTGAAAGGTCTCTTGTATTGATTTAACAGCTTTCATTTCGTTATCACTTAATCTTATGCGGAATCCTCCTCCATCTCTTCTGGCTCCAGATCTATCTCTGAAATTAGATCTTTCATTGTGAGAACGACCTCTGTAATTTTCTTTTCCAGGATTATTGCTGAAATTTGAATTAGACATCTTGATGTTTCTTAAGTTATTTAAATAGTCTATAAACTTAGCATCTTGTTATGCAATAAGTCTTTTAAAAAGCCTTAATTTCTTATCTTTTGATTAAAGACTTATGAAATTTTGCTTTTCTCATTCACAACTTGCATTAAAATAAAATTAGAAAAATAATGTATTGTGTTCGATATTAGTAAAGACAACCTTTTAAAGGATTTCATAAGGTTTCCAAAAAAAAATCTTTTTTTTATTTTATTATTATTAGGCTTTGGGGAATGGTTTGTCAGTGACTTAATTCATTTTGCAGGCGGCTCAATAGGATTTTTTGCGTTGTGTTTGGGGGGATATTTTTACTTAAAGAATGATAAGCCTAAATTTAATGAGCCAAATAATTTAGATGGTTGGATAAATTTATGTAATGAAGATTTAAATTTTTTTGAAGAACTTGAAGCAACAAATGAATTAGAAAAAAAGAATTTAAAAAGAAAAAAAATTCTTGAATCGATTCTTAATAGATGTGAAAAAGAAAAAATAAGTTGTATTGGACAAAAAGATTATCAAAGTTGTCATTCTGTTTTGAAAAGTCATTTTAAAGCAGATAAGTTTGACTTTGATTTATACGAAAAACTGCCTAAATACAATTCATCTCAAGTTATTCCGGAAGAAGCTTTGAATAGTGATGCAATTTTGTATTTTATAAACTTGCCTTTGTCGGCAAATGATTTTTTGTGGCTGGAAAAGTTTCCTAAAAATATGCCAATCTGGTTAGTGGCTTTAACTTCCAACGAAGTAGAAGCCAAAAATCAGATAAAAGAACTAAAGTCTCAAATTTCAATTGACTTTATAAATAAAATCATTACTTTTGATGTGAATAAAAATGAAATAACAAATATTCCTTTTTCGTTTAGGAAGTTTTTCATAAGTTCATCTAAAAATATTGAAAATACAAAAAAGAGGCTCTTGAAAGAACTTCATGTTGCATGGCAATCTGAAATTGAAGGGATAAGAAGAATGCAGTTAAAAGGTATACAAAGAAAAAATCAAATTCTTGTTGCTACAACTGTTTTCTTATCTCCTATCCCATCAATTGATGTTATGGCAATGACAGTACTAAATTCATTAATGATTAAAGAAATTAAGTCTATATGGGGATGTAATTGGTCTCCTGAAATTTTAGATAAAGTATCTAAAGAGATTTTAAAGACAGCAATTGCACAAGGAGTTGTAGAATGGAGTGGACAGACTCTAATTGGCATTACAAAATTACACGGACCAAATTGGCTTGTTTCTGGAACATTTCAGGCTGTTAGTGCCGCTTATTTAACAAGAGTAGTATCAAGTTCTTTGGCCGATTTTATGGCAATAACAAAAGGAGTAGAAGAACCTGATTTGGATTTTATAAAGAAAAATTCTGAGAAAATTGTTGAAAAAGCTTTTGAAAAAGAAAAAATAAATTGGCAAGGATTTATTTATGATCTTAGAAAACCACTTATGAAACTATCTTTTAGTTCATAATCTTAGATGAAAGTTAATTATGAGAAAAAATATTCTTTTTTTAAGTTTGTTACTTATGCTTTCTCTTGTTTCAGGCTCATGTAAGAGAATATCAAATAAAAATGAAAGCAAAGAAGTAATCCTGGTAAGTTTCACTGTTTTGGCAGACATAATTAGTAATGTTACTAAAGATGATTTTATTGTTAGATCAATAACGAAACCTGGAGTTGAAGTTCATGGCTACCAACCAACTCCAAGCGATTTGGTAAATGCCTCTAGTGCTTTTGTTTTTATTGATAATGGTTTTGGATTTGAATTATGGGCTGAAAAATTTATTTCTAATTTAAAAGTTAAAAGAATTACTGTCGCTGAAGATTTAGATCCTATTTTTATCAGTGAAGATTTTTATAAAGGGAAACCCAATCCTCATGCCTGGATTTCTCCAAAAAGAGGAATCCTATACGTAGATATTCTGGTGGATTCTTTATCAGAATTAAGGCCATCCAAAAGAACATTATTTGAAGAAAATGGAAAAATGTATAAAGATAAACTCTCTAAAATAGATAAAGAATTCTCACTTTTTATTAATAACTTAGATAAAGACAGGAGGTATTTAGTAAGTTGTGAAGGAGCTTTTTCATATTTAACAAATGATTATGGATTAGAGGAAGTTTATTTGTGGCCAGTTAATGCTGAGAGTCAAATTACTCCCAAAAGAATGACAAGAACAATCTCACTTGTTAAAGAAAAAAATGTCCCATCTGTATTTTGCGAAAGTACTGTAAGTAACGAATCTCAAATGGTTGTTGCAAACGAAACTGGGGCTAATTTTGGAGGAAATCTTTTTGTTGATTCATTATCTGATGATAGTGGGCCTGCTAGTTCCTATATAAAAATGCTTGAGCATAATTTGGATTTAATTAAAAAAGGGCTTTTTTGAATTATGGAATCAATGAATTATCAAAGCTTTAGGATTGATGCAGAGAATATTTGCGTAGATTACAACGGTAAGGTGGCTTTGTATGATGCCAATTTAAGATTGAAACCTGGCCAGATTTGTGGGTTAGTAGGTATGAATGGGGCCGGTAAGACAACTTTTTTTAATGCTTTAACTGGCTTTGTAAATATTTCAAAGGGAAAAATTAGAATAAATGGAGAGTCTGTAAGATCCGCTCAAAAAGATCAGACAATTGCTTATGTTCCTCAAAATGAGGGAATTGATAGTCAATTTCCAATAAGTGTTTGGGATGTAGTGATGATGGGAAGATATGGTTCGATGAATATTTTTAGGTCCCCTAGAGAGTCTGATGTTCAGGCGGTCAAAGATGCTATTGAAAGAGTCGATCTTACTGATCATTTATCTATACCTATTGGAAACTTATCTGGAGGTCAGAGAAAACGAACTTTTTTAGCTAGAGCAATTGCGCAAAGAGCGTCAATATTACTTCTTGATGAGCCTTTTTCAGGCGTTGATATAAGAACAGAGAAACTTATCTCAGAATTATTTATTCAATTTAAAAATGAGGGGAAAACTATATTATTATCAACGCACGATATGATTCATGTCCGTGAATTTTGTGATTTGGTTCTTTTAATCAATAAAACTGTTGTAGCTTATGGCGAGACCTCTGAAGTGTTTACCCCTGAAAATATTACAACCACTTTTGGAGGGATCTCACCTGATTTCTTGTTTGGACCTGAATCCTAAATTTTAAATTTATATGGAGCTCTTTTCTTCTTTAACTTTATATTCATTCATAACAGATCCTTTGACTCATGACTTTATGAGAAAAGCACTTCTTATTAGTTCATTAGTTGCAGCTGTTTGCGGTTTTCTATCAAGTTATTTGACTCTTAAAGGATGGGCTTTAATGGGAGATGCCGTGTCACACTCTGTAATGCCTGGTGTTGTGGTGGCTTATGCATTAGGTCTTCCTTTCTCATTAGGGGCATTTATCTTCGGAGTTGGTTCTGTAGCATTGATAGGGTTTATTAAGCAGAAATCTAGAGTTAAGGAAGATACTGTTATTGGGTTGGTATTTACCGGATTTTTTGCTCTTGGAATCGTATTGGTTTCTAAGATTAAAAGTAATATTGATCTGCACTCGATCCTTTTTGGTAGTCCATTAGGAATATCTCTTTCAGATGTAAAACAAACTATATTCATTTCTTTATTGGTAGTAATCCTTTTATCAATTTTTAGAAAAGATTTAATGCTTTATTGCTTTGATCCTAGGCATGCAAAAACAGTTGGGATTAACGTATTTTTTCTTCATTATTTACTCCTCACATGCTTATCTTTAGCGGCTGTTGTGGGCTTGCAGTCTGTTGGAATTATTTTGGTAGTTGCAATGTTGATTACACCAGGGGCTACAGCATATTTACTTACGGACAAGTTTGATAATATGACAGTAATTTCAGTATTAAGTGCAATTATCTCAAGCCTGATAGGAATCTATGTTAGTTTTTGGTTTGATCTTGAAACAGGAGGATCAATAGTCTTGGCACAAACTTTTATATTTTTATTTGCTTTTTTATTCGCTCCAAGATACGGAATATTTAAGTTAAAGAAATTATTTGCTGGGTATAAATGATAGTGGTGGAAGAAACTTTAAATAAAAAGTGGAATTGGTGGCCATTATTCCCGTTATATCCTTATGGAAAAAAGAAAACAATTTTAAGAGAATTAATTCCTGATCAAATATGGTCTTTGGAACAAATACAGGGACTTTATTATGTTGCGGTTCCAATAAGAATGACGGTAATAAAGGTTGATAATGGATTGATGCTAATAAATCCACTGCCACCGACAAAAGAATTAATAAATGAGTTGGAAAAATTAGTTGCGATTCACGGCAACGTAAAAACAATAATTCTACCGAGTGCCTCTGGACTAGAACATAAAATCGGACTGCCAGCTCTTTCAAGAATTTTTAAAGATGCAGAAATTTGGCTTTGTCCTGGACAATGGAGTTTCCCCATAAATCTACCAATAGATTTTTTAGGAATTCCATCAAAAAGATCAAGAATACTATTTGAGGAAGGTACTCCACATATAAACTCCTTTAAATGGTCTTCTTTAGGCCCACTGAATTTAGGACTTGGAAGATATCAGGAGATAAGCTGTTTCCATTATCCTACGAAAACCCTTCATGTAACAGACGCAATAGTTGGAATAGACTCCACACCACCTGAGATATTTGATTTTGATCCAACTCCACTTCTTTTTCATTCTAGAGAGAGAGGAGATGAACCTTTGATTGACTCCATAGAACAAAGAAAAAAAGGATGGAAAAGGTTAGTCTTATTTTCATCTTTTTTGAAACCAGGTAAATTAAATATTCCACCTTTAAAAAAAATATTTAAGTATTCATTCAAAAAAGATCTTAGAAATTGGAGATCTCATTTCGGTATTTATCCTTTTTTATGGGACGAAGATTGGGAATCCTCGCTTGTTGAAATAATGGGTAAAGATACTCCTAAGATTCAAATTGCACCAGTTTTACAAAAATTAATTTTTCCTCGTTCAAAAGAAGTTTTACTTAAGTGGTTAGAAAATATCAAGTCTTTTAAAGATATGGAATATTTAATTCCAGCACACTTTACGGCACCTATAAAATTTACAATAGAAGATTGTCAAAAATTAATTAATGAAATTAATTCCCAAAAGTGGGACAAACTTCCAGAGGATAATAAATTTTTGATGGGTTTATATAAAAAGTTGTTTGAACTAGGAATAATTCCTGAAGAAGTAAATCTTTAAAAAATATTATTCTTCAATTGACATATTTTCATCATTTTTGAGAGTTTGTTCCAGCTCTTTTCTTTGTTCCATTTGTCTTAAGAAATATCCTGTCATCATTGCAGAAGATAATAGATTAGCAATATTGTCTTTTGAAGATGTTATTTTTACATCAAATTGATCTGAAGGAAGCATTCCAAGAAGACCTTGAACATTATGTCTAATAATTTCTTGAATATCTTCACTAGCTGATTTTGCTACTCTTTGCATAACTTCTGGAGATTGTTTTTGTAGATATTGGATTAAATCATTCTCATCGTTTGGATCATTATTTTCAGTAGCAAGAAATTCTGGATTAAACATTTCTACAGCTTCAAGATATAAAAACCCTACAACATAACGTACCCATTAATCTAAATTATTAAGGGCAGGGAACCGAATAGGTCCAATTTTATTAAATGGCCAATATCTAAAAATAGCTTTTCCAATAACCTTTTCATAGGGTAAAAATCCCCAAACATGGGAGTCCATACTGTTATTTCTATTATCTCCCATCACCCATAATGAATCTTCTGGAACGATAAAAGGCCCTATAGAATAATTAATATTTTTGTTAAAAATGTAATTATTTTGAGCGATATCATTTAAGTAAAGTTTACCGTCTCTTACTTCTACCTTGTCTCCAGGTGTTCCAATTACTCTTTTTATTAGTGCGGTATCTGCTTCATAACCAGCATTAATTAATTGTTCCGGAACGTTAAAAACAACTATTTTATTTTTTAATTTTGAAAGATTTGATTTGGATGTGATTTTAGGGGTTACTTTCTCAACAAGAATTTTGTCTTGTATTTGAAGAGTTGGAAGCATTGAACCGGATGGGATCCATCTTGGCTCTACAACCTGCCATCGTATAATTAAAGCAATAGATATCCAGATTAAAAGATTTTTTAAATCCTTTATTATTGAATTTCTTTTTTCTTGAGTTGTAGACATGTTTTATTTAATTCAGTTATAAGGAAAATCCCAAAGCATTTATATAAATTATGACATCATCTATTGAATGCAAAAATTTTCTTAGAAGTTTACAACTTTTAAATCTTCTTATAAAAATTGGAGTTCAAAATTTAATACTATGTCCCGGGAGTAGATCAGCACCTTTAGCAATAGCTGCTGGAGAATTAAAAAAATTAGGACTAGTAAATATTTCTAACTCTATAGATGAGAGATCTGCTGGATTCCACTCTCTTGGGATTTCTGCTGCATCAGGTAATCTTTCTTTAGTTATTACCACTTCCGGAACTGCCGTAAGTAACTTATTGCCAGCAGCAGTTGAGGCAGACCGATCTTGTAAAGGTATTATATTTCTTACTGCTGATAGACCCTTAAGATTAAAAGATTGTGGGGCTAATCAAACAGTAAATCAAGAAGATTTTTTGAGTTCGGTCTGCAGAAGAGTTTTAAGTACAAATCTAAATGGACTTCATGAAACACAAGAAAATGAAATCTTAAATTTAGTGCGAATTACTGAGAAGCAAATATCCACCTTCCCTGGTCCTATTCATTTAAATATTCCTATTGATGTGCCTTTAGATATTTCATTTTTAAATAAAAAAAATGTTTTAGAGATTTTTGAGAGAATTTATTTAAAGAAAAAATATGTCTTTCAGGAAGTTGAAATAAAGTCTGATAAAAACAAATTCTTAGAAATTTCAAAAAGTTTAAATTTAGATGAATCTGGCATTATTTTGGTAGGTCCCTATCAAGGTTCAATTAATAACTTATCTGCTTTCAATAAATCTTTAGAACAATTACAAGAAATTACTGGTTGGCCAGTATTTGCTGATCCTGTTTCAGGCGTTAATTCTGATTTGAGAGGATTAGTTGTGAGTTGGGAATTAGTTTTAAGAAAAAATAAGAATCTAATAAATTGTCATCAACTTTTCAGGCTTGGTCCCATGTCATCCTCAATTGATTTGGAGAAGTTTTTGACAACCTTCGAAGGGATACAAATTCTTATAAAAGAAAAAAACTATAGAAAATTGGACCCTTTAAAGAAATCATTTGAATATGATTTTGGGCTATCAAATTTTACTAATCTATTGTTAGAAAAATTATCAATTAACGAAAAAAATAAAAAGTCTCTTACTCCGTTAGCCCTAGATCTTATAGAGGAAGGTGAGAAAATTAAAGAAATTTTAAATAAGAAAATTTCTAATGATGATCAAATTACTGAGTATAAGCTTGCAAATCTTGTTCCAAAACTTTGGCCAGCTGAAAATCCAATAATGCTTTCCGCGAGTAGCCCGATTAGAGATTGGCTTACATTTTCTGAGAATGGTACTTTAACAAGAAATTGTTTCAGCTTTAGAGGAGCTTCCGGCATAGACGGTACTTTATCCCTTGCATTAGGAATTTCTAGAATTAAAAATCCTCTACTTCTAGTGACGGGAGATTTGGCTTTTGTTCATGATATAAACGGTTGGCTTGTTGAAAATTCAATCGATATGAATTTAACAATTCTTCTAATAAACAATAATGGCGGAAATATATTTAATCGTATTTATAAAAAAAATTTAAAAGAAGATGATTTAAAAAAACTATTTCTTATGCCTAAAGAAATAAACTGGCCAAAACTCGCAGAGGGCTATCAAGTAAAATTTAAAAGCGTGGCAAATTTTAAAAAATTACGAGAGGCATTGGATTGGAGCATTTCTATCCAGAAATCTGTAATAATTAAAGTTGATATTGACCCAGAAAATGAAATTTGTGAAAAAAATGCCCTGCTAGATAAAATAATTGGCAGTTAAATTTATTATTTTCTATCTTTGAATAATTAGGATTTATGAAAGTATTACCTGGTAAAACAACTTTAAATTGGTCAGAATGCAAATCTTATGAGGATGTATTGTTTCATAAATCAGATGAGGGAATTGCTAGGATAGCAATCAATCGGCCTGAAAAAAGAAATGCATTTAGGCCAAAAACTGTAGATGAACTCATTAATGCATTTAATATCGTAAGAAATGATGAAACTATCGGAGTAGTTCTCTTTACAGGTGCTGGACCTGACAAGAAAGGTATTTATTCTTTTTGCTCTGGAGGTGATCAGAGTGTAAGAGGTGAAAATGGATACAAAAATGATAAAGGGAAGCAGAGATTAAATGTACTTGAACTTCAAAGATTAATAAGAAGTTTACCTAAAGTGGTTATTGCCTTAATTCCTGGCTTTGCAATTGGAGGAGGTCAGGTACTTCATTTAATTTGTGATCTCAGTATCGCCTCTGAAAATGCAATATTTGGTCAAACAGGTCCAAGAGTTGGTAGTTTTGATGCGGGATTTGGATCTAGTTATTTAGCAAGACTTGTTGGTCAAAGAAAAGCAAAAGAAATTTGGTTTTTATGTAGAAAATATAATTCCAAGGAAGCTCTTAGGATGGGCTTGATAAATGCAATTACAAAGATTGAAGAATTAGAAGCTGAGGGTGTAATCTGGGCAAGAGAGATTTTACGAAATAGTCCAACTGCTATTCGTATTCTTAAAGCTTCATTCAATGCCGAGAATGATGGAATTGCGGGTATTCAAGAGTTATCTGGATACACAACTCAATTATTTTATTCGACTGAAGAAGCTCAAGAAGGTAGAGATGCCTTTCTTGAAAAGCGTCCACCAGACTTTTCTGACTATAAGTGGACATCATAGTTTATTTTTTCAAAAGAACTTTTTAAATAATTATCAATGAGAATTCTTCTTGCCGCTGCTGAATGTGCTCCAATGATCAAAGTTGGAGGCATGGGAGATGTGGTTGGATCGTTACCTCCATCTTTGATAAAACTTGGTCACGATGTAAGGGTAATAATTCCAGGATATGGGAAATTGTGGAGTCTTTTAGAGGTATCTGATGAACCAGTCTTTCGAGCAAATACAATGGGCACTGATTTCGCCGTATATGAAGCAAAACATCCCATTCATAATTATGTAATTTACCTAGTTGGACATCCAACATTTGACTCTGACCAAATATACGGAGGCGTAAATGAAGACTGGCGTTTTACATTTTTTGCTAGTGCTACTGCAGAATTTGCCTGGAATTGTTGGAAACCTCAAGTTCTCCATTGCCATGATTGGCATACTGGAATGATTCCTGTGTGGATGCATCAGGACCCCGAAATTAGCACTGTCTTCACAATTCATAATTTAAAATATCAAGGACCCTGGAGATGGAAACTAGAAAAAATGACTTGGTGTCCTTGGTATATGCACGGAGACCACACAATGGGAGCGGCTATGTTGTTCGCAGATAGGGTAAATGCTGTTTCTCCCACTTATGCTGATGAAATTAAAACTCATGAATATGGAGAAAGCCTTGAAGGATTACTTAACTACATATCAGGTAAATTACGAGGTATTCTTAATGGTATAGATCTAGATGAATGGAATCCAGCGAAAGATCCAGTTCTTCCAGCAAAATTTAGTATTAAAAATTTAGAAAAGAGGAGTGAAAATAAGAAAATACTTCAGAGAGAAATGGGCCTTGAAGTTAATCCTAAAAAATATCTTTTAGGTATGGTTAGTAGGTTGGTTGATCAGAAAGGAGTTGATTTACTTCTTCAAGTTTCAAGAAGACTTCTAGCGTATACAGATTCGCAAATAGCTGTTTTAGGGACTGGTGATAGATATTTAGAATCAGGATTATGGCAACTGGCATTAGATTACCCGGGAAGATTTTCAGTATTTCTTACCTATGATGATTCTTTATCAAGGCTTATATATGGTGGGTCCGATGCATTTTTAATGCCAAGTAGATTCGAACCTTGTGGTATTAGTCAACTTCTTGCTATGAGATATGGCTCGATTCCAATTGTAAGGAGAGTTGGAGGTTTGGTTGATACGGTTTTACCTTATGACCCAGAAAATAATAGTGGTACAGGTTTTTGCTTTGATCGCTTTGAGCCTATAGATTTCTATACTTCATTAGTAAGATCTTGGGAGGCCTTCAGGCATAAAGATAGTTGGCAATTACTGCAAAAAAGAGCTATGAGCCAAGAGTTCAGTTGGCAAAGATCAGCTCTCGAATACGAAATTATGTATAAAGATGTTTGCGGAATAAAGGAACCATCTCCAGATATTGCTGAAGTTGAAAAGTTCTCTTATGGTCAATCTGCCGATCCATCTTTAAAAAAAGTATGAATTAATTTATTAATGGATTTTTCTTTATCAGAATTAAACGATGTTTTGGGTGATATTAAAAATCTGGGAGAGGAAAAAATAGATTTTTTTAATTTTAAAAATATAAGTATTGATAGTAGAACTTTATTAAAAAATGATCTTTTTATAGCTATGGAAGGTAAAAATTTTGACGCGCATTATTTTTTGCCAGAGGTTTTAAAGAAAGAAGTTAAAGCAGTAGTAATTAAAGAGGGTATGCAGAAATTAATTCCCAGTGATTTTCCTCATTGGGTTGTAAATGATACATTAGAGGCATTTCAAAAATTAACGCTTCTCAAAAGAAAAAAATTAAATATCCCATTGGTTGCAATTACTGGTTCAGTGGGTAAAACAACAACAAAAGAAATGATTGGTGAAGTTTTAAAAAAACTTGGAAAAGTTAAAGTATCCCATGCAAATTTCAATAATGAGATTGGGGTTGGTCTTACTATTCTTGAGACAGATATAGAAGATAAAGTTTTGGTACTTGAGATGGGCATGAGAGGTCTTGGACAGATCGAAAATTTGTCTAAATATAGTGAACCAGATATTGCAGTTATTACTAACATTGGAACAGCACATATTGGATTGTTAGGCTCGAAAAAAAATATTACTTGTGCAAAGTGTGAAATTAGTAAGTTTTTAAATCCCAAAGGAGTTGTAATAATTCCATCAAATGATAATTCTTTAGAGAAAACTTTAAAAGAATACTGGAAAGGTAGAGTAATGAAAGTAGAATTACTAGATATTGAAAATCAAAAGGAGACTTTTAAAAAAGATGATAATTTTCGAGGATTTTATGATCCTTCGACAAAAACTATTTTAATTGAAGAAAATACCTTTGAAATTTCATTTGAGGGATTTCACAATGCTTCGAATTTCTTATTTGCTTATGCAGTTGCTAAAGAGTTAGGCATTGATTTTGCAAGCTTTAATAAATTTGATTTTGCAAGTTTAGGTGGAAGGAATAAAATTCTTAAATCATTTAAAACAACAATATATGATGAATCATATAATGCTTCCCCAGAGTCAGTAAAAGCATGTATTAAAAACCTGCTTGAAAAACCGAGAAATAAATTTTTTATATTTGGAAGTATGAAAGAATTGGGAGAAGGATCTGAAAAATATCATATAGAAATATTCAACTTAATAAAAAATTCAGAAATAGAAAAATGTTTATTTATTTGCGATAAAAAAAATGAAAAAATTTACAATAATTATTTAAAAGATAAGAAAAAATTTTTAGTTTTAAATAATATTAATGATGTACCTAAAGAGATAAACAAATCTACAAAAAAAGGCGATTCTATACTTATAAAAGGGAGCAGATGTTGGCAGCTTGAAAAAATAATTGAATTAATTGATTAGATCAAGATTTCTTTCTTTTCCAATTTTCTATATTTACTTGCTTAGTTCTTGAGATTGCTAATGAATTATTTTTGGAATCTTTGGTGATAACTGATCCAGCTCCTGTTGTAACTGATTCCCCGAGATTTATTGGCGCTACAAATACTGTATTTGCTCCAATACTGGAATTCTTACCAATTTTTGTTTGGTATTTTTTCTGACCATCAAAATTTGCAGTAATAGTTCCTGCTCCAACATTTGTAGATCTTCCAATAATAGAATCGCCAATATAACTTAAATGGTTTACTTTAGATTCTTCATCTAGTTGACTATTTTTAATTTCAACAAAATTACCTATTTTGCTATAAGAAGATATTTTGGAATTAGGTCTTATGTGACTATAAGGGCCAATTTTTATATTATCCAATATCTGAGAAGCATTAACAGTAGAGTTTGAAATTTCGCAATGTAATCCCACCTTAGAATTCTCAATAAAAGTATTCGGACCGATAATGCAATGACTATCTATTTTGGTACTTCCCCTTATATGGGTATTAGCCTCTATAATCACATCCTTACCAATTTCAGCTTCTTCACTGATTGAACAACTTGCTTTATTTATAAAAGTTACACCATTAAGCATATGCTTCTCTTTAATTGAATTCTGAATAATTTCCTCGCACTCTGATAGTTGAATTCTGTTATTAATTCCTTGAAGCTCTCCACTATCCTCTATCTCTAGGCTTAAGGAATTCTTTAACAAAGATACTGTATCTGTTAAGTAAATTTCTTTTTGATTATTATTGCTTTGTAAGTTATTAATTATTTCTGACAAGTTATCCCAGTTAAAACAGTAAACGCCTGCATTTATTAATGGATTTTCTCGTTCTAGATCGTTGCAATCTTTATCTTCAACAATTTTCTCAATAAAATCCCCTTTCAAAAAAACTCTTCCATATCCATGAGGATTTTTTTTCTTTGTAGTAATTAAAGAAACATCAGCATTTTTTGAATCGTGTAAACATAAAAGTCTTTTTAGAGTTTTAGGCCTTATGAGTGGCACATCACCGTTCAATACCAAAAGTGTCCCTTCATGTTTTTTTACTTCTCTACAAAGTATCTGTATAGCATGACCGGTTCCTGATTGAGGTTCTTGAATAACAACATGGATTTTTTTATCGTTTGGGATAGACTTTTCCACTTCTTTTGATTTGTGTCCTGTAATTATAAAAATTTGATCAGGTTTTAATTGAACACATGAATTAATTACTCTTTGAAGAAGACTTTTGCCAGAAATTTTATGTAAAACTTTTGGCAATGAGCTTTCCATCCTAGTGCCCTTGCCTGCAGCTAATATCGCAACACTTAACATGTTTATTTGAAATCCTTATTTAAATCTAACTCTTAACGGATAACTTCGTCATTCCCCACTTCTCTCTCCATTTATTTGTAGATAATAGATTTGATAATAATTGCTCATCTAATCTATTCTTAATTATATCGTCTTTACTTGAGTTTAAATCTTTATCTCTGTATGGAATACTAGCTTTAGTTAAGAGATGTTCCTCTTCCAATAAAGATAACCTTTCAAAATTGGAATTGGATTTCAATTTATTCTCATCGAATTTTGATATTGCGATAGTTCCCTGACTCCATAAAGTTCTGTTATTAAATCTTGGTTTAATAGTGAAAATCTCTAATCCAAGATTTCTTAATGTCTTTCTTACTGCAGCTGAAGAAGAATAAGTTATTAAATAACCTTGAGAATTGAGCTTTTCTGTTACTTTAGATAAAAATTCAATTGTCCATACTTGTGGGCATTTTTGAGGAGAAAAACCATCTAAATATATCAGATCGAATTTAATAGATGAAGGAATAATGTTAATTTTTTCTCTAGCATCACCCCACAAAAGACTACATTTAAAAAATTGATCCTCAAAGTAATCCTTCCGATATAGTGATTCAAATATTGTTTTGACTTTTGGAGCCCATAATTTCAGGTAAGATTCATTTCGAAGCGAATATTCAAGAGGCTTTTTATCAATCTCTAAAGCATACAAATTCAAATTCGATTTTTGTTTAATTAATTCATTTAATAAAGAAGCGGAATTGTATCCTAGACCAAAACATATATCCAAAACATTAAGAGATTTACCCTTAAATCTTTGTAAATTAGAGGGAGCTGTAAACTTTAATTTTGTTTCCTCCAATGCTCCTAATAAGCTATGGAAATTCTCTTGAAAAAATACACTTTTTAAAGAGTAACTCCCATCTTTAGTTAAAACTTCAATTAATTCAGACACAAACTTTTTAAGTTAGTTAGTTAGTTAGTTTGGCAAGCTCTTCCCAAAATGTTGGATACGAGACGCTAGCAGCATCCGCTCTCTTGATTTTGGAGGTCCCTTTGGCGAGAAGTGAAGCAATAGCAAGACTCATTGCTACTCTATGATCCGTCTCACTATCTACGTCCGCACAATGAAATTTTGATTGACCATATATAATTAGCCCATCCTCTTTTTCTGTTATTTCAGCACCGAATTTGTGTAACTGTCTTGCCATGACTTTTAATCGATCTGTTTCCTTAACTCTTAATTCTTGTGCATCCTTAATTTCAGAAACTCCGTTACAAAAACAGGCAGCTACAGTAAGAATAGGGATTTCATCTATAAGTTTTGGGAGAATATCTCCTTCAATAGTGAATGATTTTAAATTATCTGCAGTCTTAACTTTAATAGATCCAATGGGTTCTCCTGCAATCGTCGATTTATTTAAAATTTCATAATCGCAACCCATGGAATCCATTACATTTAAAATCCCTGTTCTAGTGGGATTTAATCCGACATTCTGAATTAAAATCTCCGAATTTGGAACGATAGATGCAGCAATCATCCAAAAGGAAGCAGAGCTTATGTCTCCAGGGATTAATATTCTTTGACCAATTAGGTTACCCCCTGACTTTATTACTACATTCCTTCCTAATTCTCCCCTGATATCAATATCTGCTCCAAATGCTTTTAACATTCTTTCAGTATGGTCTCTTGAAGATGCTGGCTCAATAACAGAAGTGGTTCCAGAAGCTTTAAGGCCTGCCAATAATATTGCGGATTTCACTTGAGCACTCGCCACAGGGGTTCCAATAACACATCCTTTAAGCTTATTCCCATCAATTGAGATCGGAGCTTTGTTCCCTTTCTCTCTACCAAAAATTTTGCCACCCATCAAAGATAGTGGTTTGCCCACTCTACCCATTGGCCTTTCATTAAGAGAATCATCCCCTGTTAAGATAAAATTCTTATCTTCTTGACCGGCTAATAACCCCATTAATAATCGCATGGTGGTTCCGGAATTCCCACAATTAAGAATTTCTTTAGGCTCTTTTAATCCATCAAGACCCAATCCTGAAATCTTAAAAGGCTCATCTTTTTTTATTTCTGGTATGTTTACACCTAATTTTCTAAGACAATCAGCAGTTGAAAGCGGATCTTCAGAATGTAAAAACCCCTCAATAGTAGTTTCACCCTTAGCAATACTTCCAATTATCAAAGCTCTATGAGAGATTGATTTGTCTCCAGGTACTTTTATTTTTCCTTTTAAATTAACTCCACCTTTTATTGTGCGGATATTATTCATTTTCAAATTAATACTGGATAAGATTTTACAAATTCAAAGTAGGTATATTTTATCAATAAGTTTGTGTTTAAAAAAAAATATTCAAAGTAAGTAACTGTTTTCTATAATAAATCTAGTAAAAGGACTTGATCATTAATCTTACTTATTATCACGTTGCAAAAGATGTTCCAGAAATAAATCCTGATGTTGCAGTTGTTATTGATGTTTTAAGAGCAACGACTACAATTTCTTGGGCTTTAAAAAATGGCGCTGACTCAATACAAGTTTTTGCAGATTTAGATTTATTGAAAGAAACCGCAATTAAGTGGAAAGCAGAGGAGAGACTAATGCTTGGAGAGAGAGGCGGGAAGACTATCGAGGGTTTTGATTTAGGCAATTCTCCTTTATCAGTTACAAATAAAATTGTTAATGGTAAAAGACTATTTATGAGTACCACAAATGGGACCAAATCATTGCAAAAAGTTCAAGATGCAAAACATTTATTTGCTATGGGACTTCCAAATAGAAAAGCAGTAGCCGAAAAAATTATTTCATTAAATAGTGAAAATGTTTTAATACTAGGTAGTGGTTGGGAAGGCTCATATTCACTTGAGGATTCTTTAGCTGCTGGTGCTTTAGCCTCTTACTTGGAAAAGAACTGTGATTTTGAAATTAATATTAAGAATGATGAATTACAGGCTGCTTTGGCACTATGGGATTTTTGGAAAAATGATATTTTGAAATGTCTAAAAACAGCAACCCATGGCAAAAGATTGACAAGTCTTGGAGATTATGAGGATGATTTTAAATGTTGTTCTGAACTTGATTGCTTAGATATTGTTCCTGCTCAAGTTGAAAGAGGTGTGATTCGTGCCTCATGATTTACGAATTGATTCACTAGGAGTAAGTTCTTGACTGATTTTTTGGTAGCAGCGTTGCAAATAACAAGTACTTCAAATGTTGAAGCAAATTTTGCTGAAGCTGAAGAACAGATCGAATTAGCTTCTAGAAGAGGTGCTGAGTTAATAGGATTGCCTGAGAATTTTGCCTTTTTAGGAGAAGATGATGAAAAACTTAGATTAGCTTCTGAATTGTCAATAAAGTGTACAAACTTCCTCAAAACTATGTCACAAAGATATCAAGTTTTTCTTTTGGGGGGAGGATATCCTGTTCCTGCTGGTGATAACTCTCATACTTTTAACAGGTCTGCACTATTTGGGAAAGATGGACAGATTTTGGCAAAATACGACAAAATACATTTATTTGATGTTGATTTGCCAGATGGAAATTTGTATAAGGAATCATCTACTATTTTATCCGGGGAGGAATATCCACCTGTCGTAGATGTTCCAGGTTTATGCAAAGTAGGATTATCAATTTGTTACGACGTTAGATTTCCTGAACTTTATAGATATTTGTCTTCGAATGGTGCAGATTTAATTATGATTCCCGCAGCTTTTACAGCATTTACTGGGAAAGATCACTGGCAAATACTTCTACAAGCAAGAGCTATTGAGAATACTGCCTATGTGGTTGCTCCTGCTCAAACTGGGATTCATTATGGTAGAAGACAAAGTCATGGTCATGCAATGGTAATTGATCCATGGGGCACTGTTTTGTCTGATGCTGGAAAAACTCAAGGCGCTGCAATAGCTCCTGCTGATAAAGAAAGAGTAAAGAAAATTAGAGAGCAGATGCCAAGCCTTAAACATAGAAAAAACAAATTGTTTTCGAACTAATGTCAAAGTTTTTGAATAATAAACTTTTTCGTTATTTAGCTGTTTTTTTATTTTTAAATTCTGCGATTCTCCCAGTAAAATCTTCAAGTGCACTAGCGGCATGGGCTTTAAAAGGTAATGGTATTTTAGAATTAAGAACTAAATCTAATACAAATTTAAAAGCATATTTTCAGAAAGCTAACCAAATATATGGTGATAGATTTTGGGTAGATTTCCCTGGAGAATTAAAAAATCCAAGAAAAATAAAAGGTAATGGCCCAATAAAAGAAATTAGATTGGGTAAACCAAGCAAGGGCAAAACAAGACTAGTAATTGAATTCAAGGAGGAAACTTATTTGGCCCCTTTGACTTGGAGAATGGTTGGCTTAGATGAAAATAGGTGGAAAATTAAACTATTTTCACCAAAATATTCGTTTTCGAAAATAGGTGAGGGCTTTGTTGGGAAGAAAATAAGAAATTTTAAAGAAAATCAAAGCTCAAATCACATGAGGAAAAAAGCTCATAATTTTTTGCAGTTACCAAACGTAAAACAAAATAAATTTTCTGTTGTTATAGATCCAGGGCATGGAGGGCCTGATCCAGGAGCAATAGGTATTGGTGGGATTAGAGAAACAGATGTTGTACTAGAGGTTTCCAAAATAGTTCAAAAGTTACTTTCTGAAAAAGGTGTTAAAGCTATTTTAACCAGAAAAAATGAAGTTAATTTGGATTTGCCTCCTAGGGTTTCCTTTGCTAACAAAACTGATGCGGATATCTTCGTAAGTATTCATGCGAATGCCTCAAGAGGGAAAAGGCGGGATATTAATGGTTTAGAAACCTTTTACTTTAGAGGTTGGAGAGGTAGATTACTGGCCAAGAAAATTCAAAAACAAATTTTAAGAGTTTCCCCTGGCAGTCCTGATCGAGGCGTTAAGCAAGGTAGATTTTATGTAATTAAAAATACTAAGATGCCTGCAGTTCTTGTTGAAATTGGATTTTTAACAGGAAGATTAGATGCAAGAAGATTAGAAAAAGCTGCTCATCGTAAAAGAGTAGCTTTTTCAATTGCAAAAGGCATACTTGAATATCTTTCTAAAGTAGGGTGAAAATTAAAGTAGGTATATTTGATAGTGGTATAGGAGGTTTTACTATCCTTAATTCTTTACTAAAAACACGTAAGGATGTTGAAGTTATTTATTTGGCTGATACAAAAAGAATTCCTTTTGGAAATAAAAATTATAAAGAGATAAGAGTCATTGCAGAAGAAATTTGTTGTTTTTTTGAAGATAAGAATTTGGATGCACTTTTAATAGCTTGTAACACTACAAATGCATGTGCACTTGATATTTTAAAAAATAACTTAAGGACCCCTTGTTTTGACCTTATAAACTCAGTATCTGAAATAGTTAATAAAAAAATAATTGGTGTCTTGGCAACGCAAACAACAATCAGATCATCATTTTATAAAAATGCAATAAATTCTAAAAAAGAAAATTTGAAAATATTACAACAAGAATGTCCAGAATTTGTACCAGAAATTGAAAAAGAGAGGATCAATTTTAATAAGTTAAATTATCTTGCGGATTCGTATTTAAGACCACTTTTAAATGAAAATATTGAAGAACTAATACTTGGGTGTAGCCATTATCCTTTAATTTTTGACTTTTTAAGAAAAAAAATAGATTCAAATATAAAAATTATTGATCCATCGGAAGCGTTAATAAAAAAATTCAATGAAGCTTTTATAATTTCTAAAACTGAATGCTATGAAAGTATTTCTTACGATAATGTAGATTTTTTTGTAACTTCAAAAAAAGATGAATTTACCAAAAAAGTAAAATTTTGGCTTGAAATTAATAAAGAAATTAGCGTTGTTAACCTCCGAAGCAATGTTTGATTACTTAATATATAAAAGAGGTCAATCATGAACACAGTAACAGAACTACTACAACCAGTTGAAAATGATCTTGATGATCTTATTCTTGAGCTGAAAAATCTAATAGGGGCTGGTCATCCAATTCTTCAAGCCGCAGCGGAACATCTTTTCAGTGCGGGAGGAAAAAGACTGAGACCGGGGATTGTTTTGTTAATTTCAAAAGCTATATCTCCTGAATTTAGTTTAAAAAGTAAACATAAAAGGCTCGCTGAAATAACTGAAATGATTCATACAGCTTCATTAGTCCATGATGATGTTGTTGATGAAGCCTCCACAAGAAGAGGTGTAGATACTGTTCATAGCAGATTTAATACTAGAGTTGCTGTTTTGGCAGGTGATTTTTTATTCGCTCAAGCAAGTTGGCACTTAGCAAACCTTGATAATGTCAAAGTGGTTAAATTACTTAGCAGAGTAATAATGGATTTAGCTGAAGGTGAAATTAAACAAAATTTAAATAGATTCGATTCGGCTCAATCTTTTTCAAAATACATAAACAAAAGTTACTGTAAAACTGCATCTTTAATTGCTAATAGTTGTAAAGCAGCAGGGGTTTTAAGTGATCTTAACGATGAGAAGTTAAACTCGTTATATGATTTTGGTAAAAATATTGGCCTAGCTTTTCAAGTTGTAGATGACATACTTGACTTTACTGGGAACGATAAACAACTAGGAAAACCTGCTATAAGTGATCTTGCTAGTGGGTATCTTACTGCACCAGTTTTATATGCCTTAGAGGAGAATAAGAAATTGTCTGTTCTCATAAATAGAGAACTTGCTGAAAAAGATGATTTAGATAATGCTCTTAATATCATTATGAATTCTAAAGCAATTAAAAGCTCTAGGAAATTAGCTGAGGATTTTGCAATGAGTTCTAAAGAAGCAATTCTATGGCTTCCTGACTCAGAGTACAAAAGAGCGTTAATGGCTTTACCGGAATTTGTTCTTGGCCGTCTTTATTAAATTTATTAAAAAGAGTTTTCAGCTAAATTAATATTAAAATTTTTGAAAACGATAATTTTTTCGTCTAAGTTTATTAAGCATCAATTTATTTAATGTCATTAGATAAAAAAAATTCAATTAATAACATCCTTGAAGAAAATAGAATTTTCCCTCCATCAAAAAAATTTACAGAAAACTCAAATATTAGTACTCAAGAAGAATTACTAGGTCTTAAAAAACAAGCATCAAATAATCCTATTCAATTTTGGGAATCTTTTGCAAAATCTGAATTAGATTGGTTTGAACCATTTCAAACTGTTTTAGATAGTGATAACTCCCCCTTTGTAAAGTGGTTTAAAGAAGGGAAAATCAATATTACATATAATTGTTTAGATAGGCATATAAAAAAAGGGCTTGGAGGAAAGACTGCACTTATATGGGAAGGTGAACCTGGAGACAGCAAAAAATATACCTATGAAGAACTTTTAAAAGAAGTATGCAAAGCTGCTAATGCATTAAAAGCAATTGGAGTAAAAAAAGGAGATTTGGTATGTATTTATATGCCAATGATTCCTGAGGCAATGTTTTCGATGCTAGCTTGTGCAAGAATTGGCGCGCCCCATTCAGTTGTTTTTGGGGGATTTTCTTCAGAAGCTTTAAAAGATAGATTAATTGATGGCAATGCTAGATTTGTTGTTACTGCAGATGGTGGCTTTAGAAAAGATAAGGTAATTGAGCTTAAGCAAGCAGTCGATGCAGCAATTGAAAATGGGGCAGAGAAAGTTGTTGAAAAAGTTGTTGTTGTTCAAAGAACTAAAAAAAATATTTCTATGGTTGATGGTAGAGATTTTTGGTGGCACGACTTATTAAGTGATCAAAAAGATCAGTGTGAACCAGAAATAATGAACAGCGAAGATAGACTTTTTATTCTTTACACTTCAGGTTCTACTGGAAAACCAAAAGGTGTGGTTCACACTACAGGTGGTTATAATCTTTGGTCCCATTTGACATTTAAGTGGATTTTTGATTTAAAAGATGATGATATTTATTGGTGTACTGCCGATGTTGGCTGGATTACAGGCCATAGTTATATAGTTTATGGGCCCCTATCTAATGGCGCTACCACCTTTATGTATGAGGGGGTTCCAAGACCTTCTAATTTAGGAGCTTTTTGGGAAATTGTTCAGAAATATAAGGTCTCGATTTTTTACACTGCTCCAACAGCAATAAGAGCTTTTATGAAGTCTGGACGTGAAATTCCTGACAAATATAATCTAGATAGTCTTAGACTTTTGGGAACTGTTGGAGAGCCAATCAATCCTGAAGCATGGATGTGGTATAGAGATGTTATTGGGAAAAATAAATGCCCTATAGTGGATACTTGGTGGCAAACTGAAACTGGTGGTGTGATGATAAGTCCTTTGCCTGGAGTTGTTCCGACAAAGCCGGGATCGGCTACTTTTCCTCTGCCAGGGATCGAAGTTGAAATTGTCGATAAGAATGGAGATAAGGTTAAAGAGAACGAGGGTGGTTATTTAATTATTAAGAAACCATGGCCAGGAATGATGAGAACAATTCACGGAAATTCAGAAAGATATTTGGAGAGTTATTGGGAATATATTTCCTTTAAAGGAGAAAAAAATGTTTATTTTGCTGGCGATGGAGCACGCATTGATGAAGATGGATATATATGGATTATGGGAAGAGTTGATGATGTCATAAGTGTTTCAGGACATCGGTTAGGAACAATGGAAATAGAATCTGCTTTGGTTAGTCATAAATCAGTTGCAGAGTCTGCAGTCGTTGGCAGAAAAGATGATTTAAAAGGTGAAGTTATAGTTGCTTTTGTATCTCTAGAGAAAGACGTAAACAGTTCTTCAGAATTAGTAGAGAATTTAAAGAAACATGTTGTTAATGAAATTGGAATTATTGCAAAGCCTGAAAAAATTATAATTTCTGACTCTCTTCCGAAAACTCGTAGTGGAAAAATTATGAGAAGAATTTTAAGATCTTTGGCTGCTGGAGAAAAAATTAGTGGTGATATAAGTACTCTTGAAGATAGTTCTGTTTTGGAAAAGCTGAAAGAATTATCCTAATCAGATTCATCAATTAAATTGCAAATCTTTTTTATAGTATTTTTTTTGAATTCGTCATCGGCCCAGTCTCCCAAAAAATTTTCTCTTAGGCCTGCGCTTGCAATTATAGTGTGTGTACCTTTTAACATTACCCCCTTAGAATTATCTTCTTTTCTTGCTTTAAGACAAGAAAATAATTTATCTGTTTGATCTAATTCGTCTGAGTTGAATTTTATTAGGAAGTTATTTTTTTGATTATATGTTCTTCTAATTAATCGCAGAGTTCTTTCAGGGCTTGGGCTGAATTCACTATTGAATTCTAATTTTTGAGAAATTTGTTTCAATAATGGAATTGATTTGTTAGCACTAAAGTTATTAAAACTAATTGATATAAATTTTTCGCAATTTCTTCCACCATCAGGGGAAATTAGATGAAGTTTGCAGCCTAGGCTATGACCAATTCTTATTGAAGGAATTGATGCTCCTATTCTCTTGGATAAAGATATTCGACAATTCTTGAAATCCTTCCATGCTTTAATAGCAAGTTGTTGGTGATCAAATTGTGGAGTGTATTCATATGCATGTACTGCATAGTTTTTATTAATTAAACTCTCTATGAATCTTCTATAAGTTAAATCTGGCTTATAAGCTAGATAACTTCCACCAATAAATTCCACAATTTTTTTAGGATTTGAAGGCCAATAACAAAAATTGTTAAATTGATATTTTGTAAAAGTCATCTTTCGTAAACTAAGAATGTTTCAAAATTATTTTCTAATCATGTTTCTTAATTTATATTAATTTAAGAGAAATTTTTATTAAATGCGTCAAGATAAATGAAAGTGTTTTCAGTTAATTGGAACTATCTAACAAAAATGAATTAAATCAATTGGATATTCTTCAGGATCAATTTATCAGTTATCCCTCTGAAGAGAGTGTTGCTAATCAAAATATAAAAATTGAAAAAATTTTAATTCTTGATACTGAAACGACAGGTTTAGACGAAAATAAAGATGAAGTGATAGAAATAGGCTGTATACTGTTTGATGTATCTTTTAAGTGCGTGCTTTCACAAGTTTCATTTTTATTCCCAGTTAATAATAATGAAGCCGAACATGTTAATGGTATACCTAGTGAAGTAACTAATATATCTCAACCATGGGAAGATGGATTAAATTTCTTTATGAAACTTGTTGATTGTTCGGATTTCATCGTCGCGCATAATGTTGAGTTTGATAAGAAATGGTTTGGGAAAGGAAGATTACCAAAACTTAATAAAAAATGGATATGTACTTTAGAGGATATTAATTGGTCTTTTCAAAAATCACTAAAAAATAGACCCTCAGTAACTGATTTGGCTTTATCTTTTTCAATACCAGTTTGGAATTTACATAGAGCTTTATCTGATTGTTTTTACATATCTGAGGTCTTCAAAAAATGCGATAATTTAGAGGAACTTTTACTTAAGGCTACCGAACCGAGGTTTTTATACAAGGCGCTTATTAGTTATGAAGACAGATCTTTAGCTAAAAATGCTGGGTTCAGATGGAATAGCCCTGTGCAAGGAGCTTGGTCAAGAAAATTAACAACTAATGAGGCAAAAAATCTTGATTTTAAAGTAGAGATTTTGAATTAATATTCAATACATTTTTGACTAAGAAAATATCTAGTGCATCTTACAGGGCATCCATTTATTGCCCATTTTATGTGCTCCAATACATCCATGTTTTGAGGCAGCCTTTTCAGCTTCTTTTTTAGTTTTAAAAAGATCTGACATCATATATTCTTTGCTTGAATTTGAAATTTGTTTGGAATGATTATGATGATTGTTTTGAGAATTAGGTGAATACTCCCATATTCCCATAGTAGTTATCCCAGCAGAGATAATTCCCATCCCAACTAATGATAAATTTACTATTCCCATTGCTACTGCGCCAAAAGAGAATACACCCATTGGAACTACTCCAATACTTATTACTCCCATTGGCACTATTCCTACTGAAACTATACCAAGGGGTGCTATTCCAAAAGCAATTTTTTTTGGTTTTGTCCCGCAATGCAGATTCTCTTTATTTTTATTAATTTCCAATAGTTTTTCTAAATGTTAAATTAAAATTGTCCCACATAAAAACTACTTAAAGATTAATTTCTACTTGAATTAAAAAATTTGAATTATTTTCTAGAACTTTGAATAACTTAAAAAATCTTAGAGGAACGGTAGATTTGCTGCCTGATCAATTAATAAAGTGGCAAAACGTTGAGAAAATTGTATTAGAGCATCTTGCAAGAGCATCTATCAATGAAATAAGAACGCCAATACTCGAAAAGACCGAATTATTTATAAGAGGAATTGGTGAAGGGACAGATGTTGTCAGTAAGGAAATGTATACATTTATTGATAGGGGGGAGAGATCCTGCACTCTTAGGCCTGAAGGAACCGCCTCCGTTGCAAGAGCGTTAATACAAAATGGAATGTTGTCTAAACATCCTCTTCAAAAACTTTGGTACATGGGGCCTATGTTTCGATATGAGAGACCACAAGCAGGTAGGCAAAGACAGTTTCATCAGTTAGGTGTTGAGTTTATAGGATACGATTCAGTTAGAAGTGATGTTGAAATTATTGCTTTGGCTTGGGATGTCTTAGGTAAATTAGGAATAAAAGAACTTAATCTGGAAATAAATACTTTGGGCGATCTTAATGATAGATTAAATTTTCAAAAATCCTTTTTAAAATGGTTAGAAATAAATAAAAATTCTTTAGATTTAGATTCTCAGAACAGGATTACTAAAAATCCCTTGAGGATTTTGGACTCTAAGAACATTCAAACACAAAAAGCTCTAGAGAATGCCCCAAGATTATTTAATTTTTTATCTGAAAAAAGTCATAAAAGATATTCAAAATTAAAAAAAAATTTAGAGGTTTTAAAAATACCTTATGTGGAAAATTTTAATCTTGTAAGAGGTTTAGATTACTACACCCATACAGCTTTTGAAATTACTAGTGGAGCTCTAGGGTCCCAAGCTACAGTTTGCGGAGGCGGAAGATACGACGATTTAATAAAACAAATGGGAGGGCCAAATACCCCTGCAATAGGTTTCGCTATTGGTTTAGAAAGACTAATTTTACTCGCGGGAAAAGAACTTGAAATTCCAAGAAAAACTGATATTTATATCATTAATCAAGGCTTAATCGCTGAATCATTAGCCATGGATTTATCTAGAAAATTAAGAAATTATGATTTGTTAGTTGAGTTAGATTTAAGCGGAGCTTCATTCTCTAAACAATTTAAAAAGGCAAATAAATTAAAATCAAAAAGTATTATTGTTATTGGTGATGATGAGGCAGTAAAAGGAGAATTTACTATAAGACTCTTTGATCAACCAGGTAAAGGGAATGAAGAAGAGGTTATATCTTTTGAGAATGATATTAATTTAGAAAAGTGGATAAACAATAACTTACTTGTAAAGTGATGTTCTTGAAGATAGTGATAGTTTTTGTTTTTATATTTATATTTTTTAATTTAAGAAATTTTTTTAAATTAAATAGAAAACAAAATGTTTTTAAGTCTAAAAAATTAACAACTTTCAATAAGAAGAATTTTAATGATTGGATGAATTTAACTAAAAAAGAAAGATATAACTTATCAAAACAAGATTCTGTTAACTATATGGATAGAAGAAAACTATTATTAGACGAAATTAGAAAAGAATATAAAAAAATATCTAGAGAAAATTTTGAGGGAAACATTAAGAAAAAATAATTATGGAAAATTACTGGACTTCTATTAAACCTATAAATGGATTAAGACATTTTGTTTTGGTAAATGAGACTAAAGAAAAAGGAAATATTATTTTTTTGATGGTTTCTGTACTTGATTCTGAGATTAATTTAAGAGCTACTTACGAAGAATTAATAAATAGTGGAAATTGGTATGAGGGATGGATAAATCTTCCAAAGCTTCAATCAATTACTGAAGAATACATTGACTATAAATCCAGCATGAAAGATGAAGGTATTGATGAGATATTCATTAATGAAGATTCTTTATTTAACATTTCTTAATTTGATATGCATCTTTAAACTCTCTTTTCTTTATGAATACTGGGATTTTGTTACTTTAATAATTATTTAAAAGTTTTACCCCTTTCAAAAAAATAAAATTAACGTTATCAAGGATTAATAATATTTACTTAATTCAATGTTAGGGGTTAAATGGAGTTCATCTGAGTTGACCGCTGAAAAATTAGGAGTAACGGAAATTAAACTCTCTTTTTTACGTGAAAATGGAATTCTCAAGCCTGGAATTCATTGGAAAAGCTCTCCACTTGGTCAGAAAAAACCTTGGAACCCCAAAGCGCTTTATAATATAAAAATGTGTAGAAAAATAATCAATAAATTTTATTTTGAAGAAAACTATGATGTTGCAGCCTAAAAACAATATAATTCTCGAAGATTGATTTGGAAAAATATATAAAATCTTTATTCAATTAGATTCTCATCCTTACACTCAATCAGAGTGTTTTGCAAAGTTGGATATAAGTTAATCATATTTATATATTGTTTTGATTTTCTGTAGGATTTTGCAGCCTTTTTGTAATGAACTTCCGATTTCATTTCTAATGAGAATTTTCTAGAAGACTCTTGAGAAGTGGTCATAATATTAGATGTCTTACCCCATATTTAATAATTGTTTGAAAATGAGGCAATAAACATCATGATGTAATGAAACAAAAAATCTTTTAATGTCAGCAAAATGAAATTTATTTGACTTATTTGAATCTAAAAATACTGGTTGATTTTATACAACTTATGTCTCTAAGAATAATTTTTCTTCATTAAATCTACCTTTTTACAATATAGATTGACTCATGAGGATTTCTTGTTTAGTAATAGTTAGGATTACTAACCTTTACAATTTTGTTATGAATTCAACTGTTTGGTGAAATATAAAGTATTCTCAAAACGTTTAAGCTAATCAATTCCTAAATGCAAACCTATGGAAATCCAGATACTACCTATGGATGGTGGGCTGGTAATTCAGGTGTAGCAAATCGCTCAGGAAAATTCATTGCTGCTCATGTAGCTCATGCAGGATTAATTGTTTTCTGGGCGGGTGCATTCACCCTTTTTGAACTTTCACGATTTGACCCCAGTGTCCCAATGGGTCATCAACCTCTAATCGTTCTTCCTCATTTAGCAACTCTTGGAATAGGGTTTGATGCTAATGGCGTGGCTATGGGAGATACTAAACCTGTTCTAGCGATAGCAATAGTTCACTTAGTTTCTTCTATGGTTTTAGCAGCAGGCGGACTTTTACACTCTTTACTTCTTCCAGGAAATCTAGAAGATTCTGATATAGCAAGAGCTAGAAAATTCAATATTGAATGGGATAATCCAGACAAATTGACATTTATTCTTGGTCACCATCTAATTATTCTTGGTTTCGCAGTTATCGCTTTTGTTGAATGGGCAAGGGTTCATGGAATTTATGATCCAGCTATTGGTTCTGTAAGACAGGTTGAGTATGAATTAAATTTGGCCAAAATTTGGAATCACCAAACAGACTTTTTGACTATTGATAGCCTTGAAGAAGTAATGGGAGGCCATGCTTTTCTTGCTTTCGTTGAGATCACTGGTGGTGCTTGGCATATTGCTACTAAGCAAGTTGGTGAATATACCAAATTCAAAGGTAAAGGACTTCTATCTGCAGAAGCTGTTCTATCATGGTCACTAGCTGGAATAGGCTGGATGGCTATTATTGCAGCCTTCTGGAGTGCCGCTAACACAACAGTTTATCCAACTGAATTCTTTGGTGAACCACTTGAATTGAAGTTTAGTATTTCTCCTTATTGGGTAGATACTGTTGATCTTCCTGATGGTGAGTACACTTCAAGGGCATGGTTAGCTAATGTTCATTATTATTTTGGATTCTTCTTTATTCAAGGTCATCTATGGCATGCTTTAAGAGCACTAGGCTTTGATTTCAAAAGAGTTACAAATGCTATCAGTAATATTGATAGTGCAACAGTTACTCTTAAAGATTAATTTTCAATTTTTTTACCAATATCAAAAGGCTCCTCTTACCGGAGCCTTTTTTATTTGAAAAATTTTGTTTATTAATTTAGATTTAGAATTATATGTTTTTGAAATCATTGAATATTTTTTCGATACAGAATAAAGATATTTTTTCAAATTCTCTATTGATAAGTTTTTTGGGATTATTAATTATATTTTTTTTGTTGATTTTTGGGAGAAAATTTAAACTAGCTGTTCAACTCGAGAGATTTGGATTGCCGATAGCAGTTATATCAGGAATTTTAGGTATATCTATAGGCCCATTTGGAGCTATTCACTTTTTGCCAAAAGAAACAATCAATGTTTGGAGTAATTTTCCTACTCCTCTTTTATCATTAGTCTTCGCAACTTTAATGATGGGAAGACCTGTCCCGAATATAAATGGTTTAGTTAAACCAATTTTTAATCAATTTCTATTAGCTCTTTCGCTAGGTTTCGGACAATTTTTTGTCGGTGGTCTTGTTGTTAAATATTTTCTACCTCCATCTATCGATGCAAATCCTCTAATGGGTTGTTTGATAGAGGTAGGTTTTGAGGGTGGTCATGGAGCTGCATCAATAATCGGTGAAAGTTTTAATAAACTAGGTTTCCCAAATGGTTTAGATCTTGGTTTG
>QCIJ01000003.1 GCA_003216755.1 Prochlorococcus sp. AG-402-K22
CTCATTGAAGAACTTGAAAATAAAAATAATAATCAATTGAATGTTATCTCAAATAATGAAAAGCTCATTGAAGAACTTGAAAATAAAAAACAAGACTCTGAAAAAGAAATTGAGATTCATAAAAACTACAAAAAAGAACTAGATAATCAAATAAAAAATTTAACAACCAATTATAAAGAACTTGAAAATAATAAAAATAATAAATTAAACCTAATAGAAAATGATATGAACCAGTTAGTTTTACAAAATACAGTTTATAGAGAACAATTGTCCAAGATTGAATCAAGTAATAATAATTTAAAGGATATGATAAATAATTCCAAAAATGAATTAGAAAAGATTAATCTTGAAAAAGATGATTTATTACAAGAGTATCAAACTTCACAAGAAGATATAGAAAAATATTTTTTTGAAATATCTGAAATAAATAAATTGAAAGAAAGTCAACAAAGGGAAATCGAAAGATCCCAATTTATTTTTGGAAGAATTCTAAAATTTTCTAATCAAATATTAATTGAATCTAGACAGAAAAAAAATAAAGGCAAAATAAATATAAAGAAGCTTTTACCTTTTCTAAAAACCTAATATTAATCTTGGTAAAACTATTTAACTAAATTGTTTTTTAATTTCTTGAAAAAATTATTCCTTGGTGTTAACTCTTTTTTGACATTATTTAAGTACTCTAATTTATTAAGCTCTCTCTCAATACCATTTAAATAAATTCTGAAATTTTCAAGTTCTTTCCAAGCATTTTTTAAATTTTTAGGCGAATTATTAATATTATCTAGGTATCCTGTGTTCTCATTTTTTTCAATTACCTTTAATTTTGGCTCATAAATTTCATCTTCAGAAAATATTATTGGTAAATATTCTGTTTTTTTTGAGGGTAGTTTATATTTTCCTTCTTTATCAAAAGAAATATAATAACTTTTCTGGCTACAAATTTTATTTAATTCTTGTGGATTAATTTTAAATCCTACTTTAGTAGTTTTAAATCCAAGACTAGAAACTTCTTCTCTAAAATGATTACATTTGTAAGCTGGTGGATCAATACCCTCGCATTGAAGCCAGACCCAAGCTACCTTTTTCAGATAAATCCATGATGCCCAACCGTGGATTAAACCATCAGATTGTATACCATCTAAATTGCCATGAATTCCTAAATAAGAACTATTTAAGATTTCTCTAATTTTATGATAAATCTGCTTTCTTTTGCGTTTAGATATACATTCAAAGATTCTGTGCCCATTTGAACTTAAGGCAATTATTTTAATATTTGCATCCTTATCAAAATTCTTTAAATTAGTAGGTAATTTCAATTCAAAACCAGGTTTTCCTTGATAATTATATTTTTGGCAAACATCTCCCCTTTCTATTTCGACATTACTCTTAGATACAATTTTATTTCCTAAAACAAGTCTAACTTCAGTCAAATTAATCTTTCTGCTAAAAACCCAACCTGTAATTTTTCCCAATCCTAAATATTCAATTTTTGCTTTATTCTCTTGAAAAGGAAAATTTAATTTTTTTGATATTTTATTGATAATAGTTTTCATTTTAAGTTAAGGCTTATTTATGAATTTATTAGTCAAGAATACAATTTCAATAAATCTAAAGGGATTCTATTGAATAAATTTTGATTAATCTTATCAGTTGTTTTATAAAAAGGACTGTTGTATTCACATCCATAAAAATAATAATGTGAGACTTGACTCCATCTTGTTAATGAAGGATTCTTAATTCTGGATCCTCCATGTAAAAGATTTGCGTGCCAAACTAATAAATCACCTTTTTTTGGAATGTATTTCTTACTCTTATAATTTTTATTTTTAACAAGTTCACGCCATTTTATTTCAAAAAATTTTTGAGGAGCTTTGGCTTCTTTAACTTCAGAACTATTTAACCCAATGCTTTGCGAACTTAAATAAGGTTCTTTATGGCTACCTGGATAATATTCTAAACAGCCTGAATCTGGATGAATATCTTCCAAAGCTATCCAAACTCCACACATAAATCCCACAGGTTTTGAACTAAAGTGAACTGCATCACTATGAAAATGCTGCTTGGATCCAGTTGGGAAATTCAGAGTTTGGAATGGGAAAGGGTCTCGTCCAAAAAGAATTTTTAATGCTATTAAGATTTCTGGATGACAGGCTATATCGCGTATTTCTCTAATATTCAATTCTTTCCATGCATCTTGAAAACGAATCCCTTTTTTAATATCTATATTATTTTCATTAATGTATTTAGCTAATTTATTTCTTGCATTGTCAATTAATGAAATCCAATTTTGATCTTTTATTGCAAATTTTGTATATCCATATTTATTAAAGTTTAATGCATTCTTTTTAAATCTTCCAAAAATTCCTGACCTAAGCAAAAGAGAAATATTAGGACTATCAATAAAAGAATGAGAATTTAATTTATATTTGTCAGAATTATAATTTATATTTTTTATCTTAAATAATTTTTTATTATCAGATTTGTAAAATATGCAATAAAAATTTTCAAAATCTAAGATATGTCTAAAGTTACAAACTAATTTAGGATCTAAAACAATAATTTCTCCATATCTTGGATAAATTAGTCCTAAATCTCTATTTTTTCTTTTCTCTAAATTAAAATCGATAGAATTTAAATTTTGATATTCAAAATTATTTATATAATTATTACTACCTTGATAGTAAGCTATTGCTTCAGTTTTATCTTTAATTTCTTTGTATGATATTATGACTATCGCCTTCAATTTTCTTTTAAAATTAAAAGGTATATCAGAGAATCGTTTATAAGAATTTAATGATTTATTCTCAAAATTAAAACAATTTGTTGGTACGAGAGCTTCATTAAAAAAAGTATAAAATAGCTCATTAATTTCCTCTAAAAGACTTATTTTACCAATAGAGGTTTTATTATTTATCTGATTATTATTATTCCATATAAGTTTTTCATAGCTATCGATCTTATCTCGAAAGTATTTATAAGCTTTCATTTCATACAAAGAATGCTCCAATAAATAATTCCAATCCTTTAAATTAGGGTAAAAATTACAAAAACCTAATTTCAAAAATTTTTCAAACCTACCCAAATAATTATATTCTTTAGAATCAATTAACTTTTTTTGATTAATATTAATTATTGCATTATCCATATTACAAATAAAAATCATTGAATAAGGTGAATTTATTATAACTCCTACTGATTAAGTTTAATTTTTTTAAATGAATTGAGAAATCTTCTTCCATAAGAGATAAATGTGGACTATAAAAGGGATCATTAAATAATATAGAACTCCATTTTTTTTTCATGAAATTATATTCCTTTTTCCATTTCTTGTAATCTTCTCCAATAGGTTTTCCTCTAGATTTTGATTCAAAATGATAAGCAATAACATTAGGGGTGTATATATTTTTCAATCCATAATTCAAAGACCTTAAACATAAATCTATATCGTTATAGTTTACTTTTAAATTTTTAGAATCTAATCCACCCAATATTTCCCAATTCTTTTTACTTATGGCTAAACAAGCTCCCGTTACAGCTGATATTTCTTGTTGTAAATTTATTCTTTTCTGAAAGTCATAATCTTCAGTCGAGAAATATTTATGAGAATGTCCTGCGACCCCCCCAATACCAAGAATTACACCTGCGTGTTGTATTGTTTCATCTGGAAATAATAATTTAGCACCAACACAGCCTATCCCATCTCGCAAGGCATTTGAAGCCAAATCAAGCCCCCAATTATGTGATATGAATTGTACATCATTATTAAGTAATAAAAGCACATTTCCTGAAGCAACTTTAGCCGCACTATTGTTCAAAAGAGAGTAATTAAATTCTCCATCTATTTTTATAATTTTTCTTGGCAATTGATTATTAGATTTTTTTAAAAAAGATCTAAAATAATCAAATGTATTTATATCTTTACTATTATTATCAATAATAATTATTTCGTATCGAGTGCCTGCGGACTTTTCTTCAATTGAAGATATACATTTTCTTAACAATTCAACTTTATCTTTCGTTGGTATTAAGATACTCAAAAAGGGTCTAGCTGGACTTAACCAATTTATTTTATAGCCTTCTTCTTTAATATCAATCTTTACTTTATTTTTAATGCTGCAAAAATATTCGTTAATATAATTCTCTAAATAAAGAGCAGATTTTGAATTAAAACTTTTTTCTGATCTGATTTGATCTTTAATTTTATGAAAACAAACAAAAGGAGTATGTATGATTTTTGATGAATTATTGTTATTTTCCAAATCCTTTATAATTTCAATAATTAAATTACAGCTATTTATTTGATAATTACTTTCATTAAGATTTTTTAAAGCTTTATTCCATAATTTTGGATCAATAACCCAGCAATTACTAAATAAAGGATTAGAAAAAAATAGCTCTCTATTCCAAGCAGTTTTAAAATTGGGACTATGTCTTTTTTTATTTATATTTATACAATCTTCATCTGGATATAACAAAAGACAATTATTATTTATTTCCAAAACAACTGAAAACACATCGATTGCCCATTCAGATATTAAACCGTCACAATTTTTTAAAATTACATAATCTCCATCAGGAACTGTAGAGAAATTATTATTTTCTTGTATTATAAAAGACTTTGGAAAAGAATTTATTTTTTCTTTGAGTGATAATATTCTTAAAATTGCATCCTTTTCGACTTCTTCCTGCCAATAATAATAATTAAAATATCTTTTTTTAACCTTTTGCGAAAGAAGTAATTTATTATACTTTCTCCATAAATTTATACTCTTTAATTTATTAATAGAAGAAAAACTAAGACCTAAAGTTGTGTGGATTCTTATTCTAATTTTATGCAATGCATAAAACTTAAATATTGGTATTAACCATAACTCATCAATTATTAAATCACTATTTACATTAATAAGTCTAAGATAAACTTTTTGATTTTTTTTTATCCTTATAACTCTCCATCTTCTTCTAATAGGAAACATTGGTCTTGCTTGAGGGAAGCCTTTTTTACCAGAACTTAGGGATCCAAAACAGTAATTGTTATTTCCCTTATGTTTAATTCCCAAAAAATACCATCCTCCAAAAACTGGTTCCAAGCTCTTAAAAAAAATTTGCCCTTCTTGACTACTTTGTATCTTGAATTTATGCGTTATTAAACTTTTCCAAGTATTATCAGAATAATTCATATCAAAATTCCAGACCCAATCACTTCGATCCAAAAAACCAAAATTTCTTTTCAATTTTTTTAAGAATCTAAATATCAATTTCTATGACTATCAGACATTCCCAAAATAAATTTAGTTATTGAAAAACCCACCAAAATTATTGCACATGAAGTAAGAAAACCTTTATGTCTCCATTTTTGCCATTGTTGGTCAGGTAATATGGGTTCTCTCAAAATTGCCATAAATCTTTGCTTTTGCAGGCTATCGCTTTTAGTTTTTTCAAAAGTTAATAATGAAGCGCTATACATCTCCTTAGCAAAAATTAAAGAGTTTTTAAGTTGATTAAACTCTATTAACTTGGGATTTAAGGATTCATTTGATACTCCTGATATTAATTGTCTTTCTATTCTTATTTGTTCTTTTAAGTCCTTAATAAGATTATCTACTTTAACGATTTCAGGATCATCCATTTTTACAAATTGTCTTTTTAAAGTTGCTAAATTTAATTTTGCACCCACTAACTCTTCTTCAAGACCTTTTATATATCCCATTTTAGAATTAGCTTCTAAATCAGCGTCTAAGAATTTATTTAAAGTTTGAAACTTTGATAATTTCATTGTTATTTCATTAACTATCTCCTTATTTTGTTCAGCTTGAGACTTTGCAAAGGTCAGTTGTTTTTTATAGATATCTTGGTTTAAATTGTTTACAAATGATTCTGATTCTTTAATCAAAAAATTATTTATTCTGTAACTTGTAACAGGCTGATATCCAAATGTCCTTATTATTATTATTCCAGATTGCTCATTTAAAGAAATTGAAACTTGTTTCTTAAAAAAATAAAACTTATTAACATCACTTACGTTAGATTTCAAGCCAGCAAAAGGATCAATTCTATTTCTCTTATAAACTTTCTGAAAGTCGATAATATTTTCAATTTTTTTAAGTATCTGTGGCGATTCAAGATAAACTTTTAAAAATCTCGCATCTTCAGTGGCTGCTAAATTTCCGCCACCAATTAAAGAAAATAAACTTTTACCAGAGTCAGAATTTCCACTAGCCCCTTTTCTAACAATTACATCTGATCTTACATAATATCTGTTTCTTCCCATTGCATAAAAATAAAAAGCAAATGAAAGAACCAATACAAAAATACTTAACCAACTAAGATCAGTTTTTTTTATTTTTTTTAAATTTTTTCCATTTATTGACGAAAAAAATTTATTAATAGGTTTACTTTTTAAAGCTTTAAGAAAAAGCTTAATAAAAATATTCATCCTCCTATACTATTTCATGATTAGCAGGTTTTTCAAGTAATTTTTTATGAATTTTTATACCTTCCTCTAAATTATCGAATTCAATAATTCTTCCATTATGAAGTAATAAGGCTCTGTCACAATGAAATTTTAATCCCCATAAATTATGATCTACCATAACAAAATCACTATTTTCATGTTTTTTTTCAAGAATTTGTCTACTTCTTTTTCTAAACCTTTCATCACCAGCACTTGTGACTTCATCAATCAAATAAATATCAAAATCAAACGCCATTGATAAACCGAAAGTAACTCTTGATCTCATACCGCTTGAGTAAGTTTTAAAAGGTCTATCAAAATATTTTCCAAGTTCTGCAAATTCTTCTACATAACGAATTTTTTGTTCGATAATTTCTTTATTATTTGAAGCATATATTTTTGATACAAAAGTAACGTTTTCTCTTGCAGATAAACTGCCTTGAAAACCGCCTACTAAACCCACAGGCCAACTTATTGATTTGTTAGTTTTTATTGATCCTCTATCAGGTTGATCTATACCACCGAGAATTTGCAAAAGTGTACTTTTACCGGCCCCGTTACGACCTAAAAGCGCAACTGATTCACCAGTGTTAATTTTAAAGTTCAAATCTTTAAAAACCGTAGATTTTTTCCCCTTATGTAAATAACTTTTTGTAAGACCTTTTACTTCTATCATCTTTTTAATAAAACTAATTCATTATTTTGATAAATCCATAGTGAAATAAATAAGGAAATTAATGAAAATTGCCACAAATAAATTATTGAAACCTCAGTTGGTTCAATAATATAATTTATCGAGAAAGAATGTCTAATTAACTCGATACATTGAACAAGAGGATTCCAAGATGCGTAGGGTCTTACCCATTGAGGTAATTGTCTTAAACCCACAAATACTCCCGATATAAGCCAAAGTGGTCTTATAAAGAGTGGAATAATCTGTAATATCCAATTATAAAAATGTGCTGCAACCATAAGGACTAATCCTAATGAAAAGCAAAATATAGTAAAGGCTAAATATGCAGAGACAAAAAGAGGAAAATCATAAAAAATTATTTCCTCCTTATATAAAAAAACACCAAGGATAATTACAAAAAATACGATTAAATAAAGCAGAGACTCTACAATAGTTCTTGCAATAATAGTATCAATAGGTTTTACTGGGCGATAAAAAAACAATGCCTCATTAGCTTGCATTGCATTTGCTCCTCTAACAGCTAAATCTTGAAAGAATGTAAACATAACAATGCCAGAAGCTAGAAACAAAAAAATATTTAAGCCAACACCTCTGTCCCCTTTAAAAATAGAGAAAATAAGTAGGAATATTAACATCACACCAAGAGGTCCAAAAAAAACACCCAAAATTCCAAATTTAACTTGACTTACCCTTGTTTTTAATTCTCTATAAACTAATGCTGATATAACATTTCTCTGGATTATAAAACCTTCAATAATTTCATCTAATCTTCTTTTATTAAGCATAATTTAGACTCTATTTCTATTCATTGAATATTTTGTATATTGATAATGCATTAACAGCTGGGCTTAATGGTCTTGTCATATCAGAAATGGTTCTTTCAGTTTGAGCAAGGAAATTTGGCTTAATAATAATGACATCTTTATTTCTTAATTTAGGATTTTTGGAACTATTAAATGACTCCATTAAATCATATCTATAAACTTTTTTACTAACCGTTCCATTATTTAATAACCTAAATAATGATATTTTTCTTTTATTTGCATATCTAGTAAGTCCCCCTCCTGCAACTATTGCATCATTTAGAGTACTGTTAGATCTTAAATTTATTAATCCAGGACTATTTATTTCGCCTATTATATTAATGCTTATATTCTGAGATGATAAATTTGTATTGCTTAAAGAAATCAAATCCGAAGGGGATGCATTAGTAATTTTTTCAACATGTATCGAATCACCATCATAAATAATTGGGTCAACTGATAGCAATTCACCATTTAACATTCCCCAAAAATTATAATTCTTCATTTCCATTCTTTTCGAAGACGAATTATAGCGATTCAGAACTATTTTCCTAATATCTGCTTGATCTGAAATACCTCCTGCCAATTTAATTGCTTCAACAATAGTTGACATCTGATTATCAAATACATAAAAACCAGGGTTTAAAACTTGTCCCGATATAGTAAATCTTATTGGCCTTGCCTCTAGTAGATTTATATAAATAATAGGATTTTTAATTATTTTTTTGTAGGCGTTGGATATTACATCCTGAGCCTCATTTATCTTAAGTCCTCTAATATTTATCAACCCCAAACGCGGAAGATTAATATTCCCATCTGGCAAGATAACAACATCTGAATTATATTTATCTATTTGAAAAATTCTTATTGAAATTTTATCTCCTGCATCCAAAACATAATTTTTGTTATTAAAAATATTTTCTTTTTTAGATTCTTCACAGTAAGAAGGTTTAATTATAATAGAATTACTTAAAAATATAAATACAGATATAACTGAAACAAAATATTTAGATATTTTAAAAACTATTCCCATAATAAACTTATAATATTCAGTTATTATAATTCATTAACAACTTTATTATAATTTGCCATTTTTAATTAAAATGCATTTAAGTATCTTTGTAAAGTTTTTTAAAAAAAAGAAATTATCAAATCTTATATTTATAAATTAAAAAATCTATGCAAGAATATTCGGAAATAAATATTTATATAGGTTTACCAAAGCAAATAAATTTAAACAAAAATTTTTTTAATATTTACACAGATATAGAATCACAACCTTTAAGTAATTTTGGAAAAGAACTTAACAAAATTAAAAATAATAACTATTTATTAATAAATGGTTTACCTAATATAGAAGAAAATAAAAAAAAATATTTTTATTTTTATAATGACAGCCGATTTAATGGTCTGATACCAGATGAAAATTTGTTCAAAAGGTTTCCTAATATCAGTATTATTTCTAAATTTTTAATTAAAAGTATTAATTTAAAAAAATATCTAGATCTAGGATTATTGGTTTCAAATAAAGCAAAAATTTCTTTAATTATAAGACAAGGTGATATCAGTCAAATCTTTAAAAGTATTGGAAATTGGATTGAATGCATAAATAATATTAAAATTATTGGCTTTGCTCAAAATTATCTTTTTGAAAACTTTCATGAAAATAAATTTCTTGTAGATAAAGGTTTTGTCAAAACACCTTCAATTAATTTTTTAGAAATTAATTATCTAAAATCTATTAAGGAAAATGAAAAAAATAATTTTATAGATAAAAAAAAAGTAAAGGAAAAAATATTAGCAGAAATAAATAATAAAAATACTTCACGTTTAAATCTTATAAAAGAGGAAGCAAACAAAGCATTAAATTACAAAAAGAAAAATATATTTTTTGCTTTAAATTTTTATCTAAATAATTTTGAATATGATAGCAAAACTTCCAATCCTAATACTAATTTAATAAATGAAATTAGATTATTGGATATCGGAGCAGAAGCTGTACTTATATTAGTGAATAATTCAGTTATAAAGGTTTATAGAGATAAATATTATCGATTAAAGAACGAATTACAAAATAATCATGAACCAGAAATTTTATTGAAACTTAATTCCCAATTTTTTCCTAAGCCAAGAGATTATGGTAAAACATATATGGAATTAGATTTTCTTGGAAAACCTATTGGCCCTCCAATGATTAGTCTAAGAAACCCAAGTAAATCTGTAAAAATAAGTGGGGACCTTATTTTAAGTGCTTTAAATTGGTTAAAAGAAATTAAATTATATTTGAAAAAAAACAAAATCTCCCACAATGATATCCATATGGGTAACATCCTTTATAATAACGTGCTTAATCAATTTACATTGATTGATTTTTCTTTCGCAACTTTTGAAAACAAAACCGGAATCAATTACAATAAAGATCTTAAAAACAAAAACATACCATATTTAGATGACTCTCTTTCTATAGATTTAATATCAAATTTGCTAATTCAAAAATTAGTTTTTGAATATCTAAAAGTAAATAAAATAGAAGAAAATCATACTACAGAAGAAGTTTATAATTATCTAAATAAAGATGAAAATTTAAATTTAAATAACAAGAAATTTAATTATGAAAATTTATCAAAATTCATTTTAAATGAAACAAAATCCCAAAAAAAGAAAATAATTTACATAAATTTCAGTAAAAATTTTTCTATTTTAGGAATTCTTCTTCTAAAAAGGAATTCAAAAGCTTTTATAGTAAATGAAGATGTATTTTGTACTAGAATTTATGAAGCTATAAGAATAAAAAAAGGCCTTAAAAATTTAATACCTATTAAAAATGATTCCTTTGGAAATGAAATTAAAAATGAGATAAATTCCGAAAACATAGTAATCATCTCAGATATTAAAAATTGGATAGATTACGATTTTATTGATAAAAATTTTGATAAATTTATTAAAGAGATAAAATATAAATGTAAGTTTATTTATATATGTATTAATGTTATTGATGATATAAGTAGATATTCAAAATTTATCACCAATTACTTTTCTAAAATAGGATACCTTTGCAAAAAGATAGAAGTTTCAAATCATGGAATTGATAGCAAAAACTTTAATTTATTAAGATTAAATATCTGAAAAAATTAATTAATCTTCATTTATTTTCAAGGAATTAAATACATTCCAAAAATTATATTCAAAAGATTTAAATATCTTTTATTCAATATAAAAAGGTCTTTATTAATTCTGAATTAAGATTTTTTTTCCCTTACCATAATATGGTCCCAGCCTCTTGGACAAATTGCTTTTACTTCATAACCTATACTTTCAAGGTATGATTTGGCTGAAAATGCTTTTTCTTCTTCGAGCTTAACGTGATTCTGCTCTATTATAATTACCGGATTGTTTTTCTCGATAAGTTCTTTTGCTCCCAAGAGAACCTTCTTTTCAAAACCTTCAACATCTATTTTTAATAAACCTACTTTATTGATTATTTGAAATCTATCAAGAGGAATACAAATACTTTTTTTAGGTTGAATAGATTCTCGAAACGTATGCATAGCTCCATACATTGTAATCGTTTCATAAGTATCTCCTAAAGCACAATTATAGGTAGTAGCAATTGATGTATCAACATTCAAAGGAAATTTGGGATTAAAATTAGGATCAAAACAATATAAATGTTCAAAATCAAATTGAGCATAAAAAGAAAATTCCCCCATCCTGCTTCCAACATCAATCCCGATATCAAATTCTTTAATATACTGTTTGGCTAATTCATAGGTTTTTCCGCACATATGCCTTTTAGAATCCTTTAATCCCTCTGGAGTAAGAACCTTAGATTCGTAAGGAGATTTGTATTTTGATTTATTGAACTTACTTGATAAGTCATAAATTGCAGGAACAATTACACTTTTCACTTTGTAATAAATAAATATACTATAGACCATTATATTAAAATATTATGATTAAAAATATAAAAAAGCGATTTAATTAAAATAAATAAACGGTAATTATTAAGTTCACCGAAACTTTTTAAAAAAATTTTTACTTGTTTGTGAAGTATAATAATTAACTAAAATGCATTATTTACTAAAAAATAATGAAAAATTCTAAGGAAGAAATAGTAAAATATAGATTATTTAAAAAATCTCAATTAAACAATTATACAAATTTAATAAAGGAGAAATTTAAAAAAGACATATCCGATATATATGATTTAAAAGAAATGCAAGAAATTTTAAATATTCAACATCCAAATATTTTGAATGGTCTATTCAAAGATTCAAAGTTGATATTACTTAACAAAGTTAATAATAATTTGGAAATTTATGACATTAAAAATAAACTTATTTTTAAAGGAGAAGATCCTGATAATTCCCAAAATATTTTTTATGAATTTAAAGAAAATCAAATTATCAATAAATCTTTTGTTGAGAATGGATCATCTCATAAGATTTGGCAACTAACGGGGGATTTTACTTATAACAGAGACTCTCATTTGATATCTAGGGATCAATTAATTTACCCTAATCATTTTCATAAACAAATTGATTTAAAATCTAACTTACAATTAATTTTCGATCAAAAAGAAAAAGTAATTTTAAACTATGAAGAACCAATAGGAGAACTTCCTCCCAATTCTCTATTACTGCCTAATAGTAATAATTTCGGTCATACAATTCTTGCTTTTTTCCCAGTTTTAATTTCATGTATAATCAATTCTCATAGAAATATAGATAATATTATATTAAGAAAAAGATATAAATCAAATTCATTATTTTCTCAAATCTTTCATAAATTAGAGCATCTAACTAAAAGATCAAATATTAATTTTCATGATATCACTTCCAAATCAAAAAGAATTAAAAATCCTATTATCACAAAATTGAGTTATTCCCATAATGGGGAAAATGTCCATGTCGATCCTTCAGCTATTAAATTCTTTAGAGAACAATTAGGAATAAATAAAAATTCAAAATTAGAATCAAACAACAAAAAAATTATCTATTTAAAAAGGAAGGATAAATATAGATGTATTGTGAATGAACCAGATTTAATAGAAATTATAAAAAAATATAATGGAAAGATAGTAGAAATTAATGATTTAGATCTTAAAGAAAGAATTAAAATTTTATCTGATTATTCAATTATTATATGTACTGCAGGTGGAACCTTAGCAAATACTATATTTTGTAAGCCGGGTAAAACAATCATAGAATTCATGCCAGAAATTTATTATTCCGTTCAGACAAATTATGCAGGAACTGAAGGACAATATATTTCTTCAGGACTTGGTCATAATTTACTAAAAGTAATTTGTAAAATTGATGATCCTGATGAAAAAAAATCATATATTCTGAAAAATATTTTTGTTCCTTTAAAAGAATTTAAAATTGCTATTAATTATGCTATGGATGGGAATATTTGATTGATTTCAAAATTTGAGATTAGTAAATAAATATTTTGTAAATCATTCATAATATTAAAATATATTTAGGTAGCAATTTAAGTAATAACATTCCTTTTGCTAAGTTCATTTTTTCTTAAGTTTTTGAGTATATTTAAATAATAGAAATCAGAATCGTACATATCTTCTTTTTCTACAAAGAAATCTATTGATAAAGCCCTCCTACCATAAAAAATCTGATGTGCAATCTGCCTACTATCAACAGTCCAAACATCTCCTGGATCAAAATAGATAACATGTCGAGGGTAATTATCCCACCATTCAGCAGGAGAATTTCCAAATGTTTTAACCGCTATTTCATTCCAAAACTTTGTATCTTTAGTATTAATTAATTCATCATTTGTAAAATCTATAGATCTCATCTCAAAGATTTGTTTAAAAGTTAAACTTGTCTTCCATATCCTTGGTTGATTATCTAAATTTATAAACATTCTTGCAAAATGATATGGATTTTTTTCTTTGTAGCTATCTATATGCATATTCTCATTATTTGTGACATTTAGACGCCAGACTGTTTTACATTTTACAAATTTATACTCTTTAAATATCCCACAATAAGCTGGAAGTATCGAATCAAAGATTTTATTTATATTATTTATTATTTTGCTTTTTAAATCAGATTCTAAGTTCAACCCAGAAATCGCCTTTTCACTATTATTTTTAAATTCTGGAAAATCTTTAAGTATAACACTTAATTTCTTGAGGTTTGGATATTTATCTGTGTCAATACTACTCCAGAATTCAAAATTTATATCAGGTCTTAAATTAGGAAAATAAATAACCTTGCCATCCTCATACTCTTTTACAAAGCTTCTATAGTTATTGTTATCAACTCCCTTATCGACAACAAAATAATCAATTAAGTGTGGATTTTTAAATATCTTTGCCATTTTAAAAGTAGAATTGAATTCAATAAAAATAATTTAAGTTGTATTATAAAATAATTTTAAATCATAATAATATAAGAATTTTAAAAAATTATTATTTCAACTTCTATGAAATTTAATTTATCTATTTAAATAAATAATAACTAATACGAAAGATAAAATGCATGTTTATTATAATAAAAATATATTGTCAAAAATTTTAGTTGTATGGAAGAAATAGAGATAAATATCAGCCCAGAAATGGGCATATATAAGGTTTTTAAATATCTTAACTACACAACATGGTTTGCATTAGCTGAATTTATTGATAATAGTCTTCAAAGTTTTATAACTAAAAAAAAGGAAACTCAATTTAATAGAGACAAATGCATTATTAATATCCAATACTTCCAAAAAGAGAACAAACTAATTATTAGCGATAATGCTTTTGGAATAACTGAATCAGAACATCAAAGGGCATTTACTGCTGGTATACCTCCACAGGATTCTTCAGGATTGTCTGAGTTTGGTATCGGAATGAAGTCGGCAGCTATTTGGTATTCACCCAGATGGAGCGTGACTACACAACCATATGACTCAAATTTAGAATATAAATATGAATTCAACTTAACCAATATAGTTAAAGGAGATGGGAAAATAATTCCTGAAATCAAAGAAATTTCTACTAAAAAGGGATTCACCCGTATTGAATTAAATAACCTACATCATAAACTTAATGAGAAAAATCTTAAGGTTATAATGCTTAACCTAGCTTCCATTTATAGAATATTTATGAGAAAAGAGATTCTAGAATTAACAATAAATAATGAAAAAGTTAGATACCAAGAAATAGAAATATTAAATGATTATCCTGAGAATATAAATACGAATATTGAAAAAAAGTTATCTTGGAAACAAGATATAGATTTAGTTATTAATAAAGGAATAAAAGTTCGAGGGTTTATAGCACTTCGAAAAAAAGATTCAATTGAAAACTCAGGCTTAAGTTTATTTAGAAGAAATAGATTAATTATTGGTAATCATAATAATCTTTATAGGCCAAAAGCCATTTTTGGAAGACCTAATTCAATTCAATATTCAAGAATATTTGGGGAATTACATTTAGAGGGTATAGAAGTATCACACACAAAAGACTCATTTAATTTTGGATCAATTGAAGATGATTTTATCAAGAAAATATATGAAAAAATAAATCAAGGACCCTACTCTTTATATAAACAAGCCTGTTTATATAAAGCAAAAGAATTTGATGAAAATACGCTATTACCTATTCTCAATATTATTGACAATATAATCTTAAAGCTCAACAATAATATTCAGGATGTTTTAAACGAAATAAGTTTAAAAGAAAGATTTGGAATAATAAATAAAATGGAAATAAATTCAATACAAAAAAATAAAAATTACCTTGAATTTAAATTTTCAAAAAACATTCTTAAACTTTTAATTAACAAATTATATGTTGAGACTAAAGTCTGCATTGGAGAGATAAAAAAAGATAAATTTTTTGAAGTATTTATTGATAATAAAAAAAATAATAAGCTCAAAAATTTTTTTATTGTAATTAACAAAAATCATCAGTTTTTTATAAACGCTTCTTACGAAAGAGATGAATCAATTGAGATTTTCATATCTCTTACTATTTCTTTAGCTATTTCACAAATTATTTTGTACAACTTGAATAATAATTATCTTACAAAAGACAGATTTATAACTCGTTCTATACTGCAATTATTAACTTAATAAAAATCTTAATTAATAATCATTTTAAAATTAATTATTTAAATTTTTTTTATGATAAATCTAGTATTTAAATTCAAAGAATGTTGAAGAAAAAAGATTTATTTTTTATTTAAAGAAAATAATTTTAATTAAAGTAATTGATAAGCTTACTAACGATTTTAATAAAAAGTTTCAAAGTAAGAAAATATAATTTTTTTTACATTAATATTAAATTAGTTTAAACTCCTTTTCATTAGAAATAAATCATAATTAAAGAAAATAGAATTAAAATATCATCTTTTAATCAAAAATAATTTTCACTAAATTTGATAAATAAAAAAACAACAAAAAAATTTAAATTACAATATAAATCTATTGAGGAATTAAAAAAACTTAATTTGCAATCAATAGGTTTAAGGCCCTCAGGTGAAGAAAATATTTATTCTTATGAAAGTAAAAAATACAATTTTCTAAATTATAAAATAACTCCTAAAATATTTTCTTTTATTATTTTCGAAACAAATAATTGTATTATTAGACTAAAAAGAATTGAGATTTCTGAGATATCAAATCCCCTTAAATTAATTAATTTAGTTATTGAAGTAAAGATTTATAAGCTCGAACATCAACTACATGCGGAAAGATATATATCAATTGAAACTATTGAAAAAAAAATTTTTTTAAAATTATTACCAAATGAAATTATTTCTAAACTTTTAGAAAATGCTTTAGAAATTATTGCTAATCGTTTCGATAAGAAGTTCATAAATAAAATAATCAACCCTTTAAAATAATCATTTCTTTAAAAAAAGTTTTAATTGAAAAACTTTTTAAATATCATCAATTATTTGTTAACTACTCGAGTAATTTGCCGCTTATATTATCTTCTTTTTTTGCGCCAGCAATGATTTTCTTAAGTGTATCTTTTAATTCTTTTAAAGGGACTTTAGAGATTTTTAAATTATTATTTTCATCCATACTTATTAAACAATTAAATTTAAACTTAGAATTTAAATTAGTGAAATCGCTTCTTTGATGAGCTCCTCTAATTTCCTCTCTTTCAAGTGCTGAGATAATAGTCGCTTTTGCGCTTAATAAAGAAGATTGCAAATCAAAAATCAAAGCGAGATCTTCTCAATTATATTTATCAATTCTTACGTCAATATTTTTTAATTTAGATTCAATAATTTCAATTTTTGAAAACCCTTCTAAAAGTAAAGTTTTATTTTTAATTACTCCACAACATTTCCACATAATTAAACGTAATTCATGTTGTAGAGGCCTAACTAATTCATCTCCGTTTTTAATAACCTTATTAATATTTTTATGCGCAAGAGAGATAGCTTTCTGCGATCTTAATTGATGATTAATTTTTTTTGAATATATTGAAGATGCAATACCTGCCCGCTTACCAAAAATGATTATTTCTGCTAAAGAATTACCTCCAAGACGATTTGCACCATGAAGTCCTCCTGCAACCTCGCCAGCAGCAAAAAGACCATTAACAGAAGTAGATAAAGTCTCTGGATTAACTAAAATTCCACCCATAGAATAATGCGCAGTAGGAGCAACTTCCATCGGAGACTTTGAAATATCAAGCATCTGAGCTTCAAGAAATTGTCTGTATATATTTGGTAATTTCTCAACTATGTACTCTTTACTTTTATGGCTTATGTCAAGAAAAACACCGCCATTCTTTGTTCCACGGCCCTCAATTATCTCATTATAGTTAGCAATTGCGACTTTATCTCTCGTTGATAATTCCATCCTTAAAGGATCATAATTTTTCAAAAATCTCTCTCCTTTATTATTTATTAACTTTCCACCTTCACCTCTTACTGCTTCAGTAACTAACATACCCTCAATTTCCTCTGGCAAAACCATGCCGGACGGGTGGAATTGAACCATTTCCATATCTATTAATTCACAACCTGCTTTAAGAGCTAAATAATATCCATCCCCTGTATTTTCATTTTTTCTAGAGGAGCTTTTTTTCCACAATCTTGTATGTCCGCCTGTACATAAAATAACTGCATCAGCCAAGTGGACTGTTCTTTCAGAAGAAGAAGTATTAAAGGACATTGCTCCGAAGCAAGTATTTTCTCTAATTAATAATTCGGTAACATACTGATTGTCAAAAATAGGTATCTTTAATTGATCTGCTTTTTTTAAGAGTGCTCTTAAAATAGACAATCCAGTAAAATCTCCTGAATAACATGTTCTTCGATATTTATGGGCTCCAAAAAATCTTTGATCAAGTTCACCATTTTTTAGTTTTGCAAAATTTGCTCCCCATTTATCTATTTCTTTTACTAGAGATGGGGATTCTCGAGCCATTATTTCAATCTTTAATGGATCCCAATCCCCTAACCTTCTAAGTAAGTATCAATAAAATGTTGCTCCCATGTATCTTCCTTATCTAAATTTCCTAAGGCAGCATTAATTCCACCTGCTGCTAAAACCGTATGAGCATCAGTCTTTGGTCTTTTACCTAAAATAATCACATCAAGACCAGATTTTTTAATCTCAATAGCAGATCTTAAACCTGCACCTCCACATCCAATTACAAGGACATTCGTTATTTGAGTGAGGTGATTTGTAACTTGCAATTTATTTTTAATCAAACCCTTAACTAATCCTAACTCGTCTTTAGCAACTATAAAAATTACATTTGTATTGTTAAATAGATTTAAATATTTTTTGGGTTAACTTAAAAAGTTTTGCAATATGTCTGAAATAAAAATTAGATGTTGATTTAATATCTATCAAACTCGCTTTGCCTTTCAAAACCCTAATTAGGAAGGGATCTAAGTTTCTAAACCGAGAGCCAGTATAAGTAAAGATAAGGACGTTATTATTAATTTAAAGACAATGAATTCGATTGGATTTATATTTTTTAATTTTTTCTGCCGTAGAGATCTTCAAATCTTACAATATCATCTTCACCTACATATGATCCACTTTGGATCTCAATAATTTCTAGAGGAATTTTTCCAGGATTTGTTAGTCTATGTTTAGAGCCTAATGGAATATAAGTGCTCTCATTTTCGCTTAAAATTGTAATCTCATTATTTATCTCTACCTTAGCTGTCCCTTTTACAACCACCCAATGTTCAGATCTGTGATGATGCATCTGCAGTGATAATTTTGCTCCAGGTTTTACATGGATAATTTTTACCTGAAATCTAGAATCCTCCGCAATTGACAAATAAAAACCCCAAGGTCGATAAACTCTTTTATGTGAAACTGCCTCTTTTATATTTCTAACCTGCAAATCTTTAACTAATTTTTTAAGACTTTCAGATTCATTTTTATCCGCAACTAACGTTACATCATCAGTATCAATAACTACTAGATTATTAATTCCTAGGCTAACTAAGAGCTTGCTTTCGCTACTTAAAAAACAATTATGTGTTTTTTCACTTAATACTCTACCCTTACTAAAATTACCATCTCCATCTTTATCTGAATTTTCCCATACCGATTTCCAACTCCCCATGTCGCTCCACTCTGCGTCTAAAGGTATAACGATACCCTTTTTCGTATTCTCCATTATTGCATTATCAATAGAAATATTTGGGCAATCTTCAAAAGATTGTTCATCTAATCTTTGAAAATCAAAATCCTTATAGCTATTACTGAAAGTTTTTTCACAAGCTTTATAAATTTCTGGACTTAATTTCTTTATTTCATCAATAATTGTTTTAGCTTTAAATAAAAATATCCCACTATTCCAAGTAAAACATCTATCTTTTACGAGTTCTTTTGCCTTTTTTAAATTAGGCTTTTCTATAAATTCTGATATTTTAATTCCTTTTATATTTTTAAGATCAAATGCTTTATCAGATTTGATGTATCCATAACCTGTTTCTGGGGAAGTTGGAACAACCCCAAACGTAACCAATTTATTATCATTAGAATAGGATTTACCAATTTCAATCATATCTCTGAAATTTTCCTCATTCTTAATCTGGTGATCAGATGAAAGTATCAACAAGTGTGGATTATTTTCAGTCTCTAAAGATTTAAATGCAGCTAAAAGTATTGCAGGAGCAGTATTTCTTCCAAATGGTTCAAGCATAATCGACTTAGGATTTACATTTATCTCTCTCATTTGTTCGGCCACTATAAATCTATGTGCACTATTACAAATTAATATTGGCTCTATTAAATCTTTTATACCTGCAAGCCTTTTTTGAGTATTCTGAAGTAAAGATTCCTCGTTTAGATTATTTATAGATAAAAATTGTTTGGGAAAGCTTTTTCTCGATAAAGGCCATAATCTTGTGCCTTCACCTCCACACAGTATAACTGGCAAAACTTTGTCATTAATTGAAGAAATATTTTTTATACTTTGCATAACTTAATTGTTTAAATTCAACTATGAATTTATTAGTATTTTTAAATTTATGGGATTATCGTATTGGGTAATATACTAGCAATTCTTGCAACATTAAATCTACTTGATCTCATTTTAATAACATACTCTATAAGGTTCTTGCTCATTTAGTTTCCGGCAAAGTAAATTCTATCGCAATCTTTGATGCATTTAATAAGTATTTTCTTAAAATTTATTTTTTATCCAAAAACTTATTTTGAAAATATTTATAAATAAAATTTTTAGCTATACTCTAAAAAACTTATTAAAAATAAGCAATTCATAAGCTTTTTTCTGCAGCCTTACAAATTAATCTTAATTTATCGTTAAAAGATACCTTGGAAAACCAATATGAAAATCTTTATCTTTTATCTAAAAATAAAAAAGAATTAATTAATCAATTTTTCTCTGGAAATTTAATTTCTCACTATGCAACCTACTCCTACTCTCCAAAAACTAAGTCCTGAATTAATTACTCTTTCCTCATCTACTATTAATCTAGAATCAAATACCCATCCAGGACATCTCATCATTTTTGATGCTTTTCCCCAGTCTATATTGGAATAAATATCCCACTCTGTTAAAACCACAACTGCATCTAGATTTTCAAAGAAATTATTTTCTAAAAGAGATTTTTCCCATTGTTTATCTTTATATTTTTTATTTAATTCTTCATTATTGATACATTCTTCTATTGATGGTATACCCAAATCTAAAGTTATTTGTTTCTTTGAAACTTTAGGATCATGAATTTTCAAAGATGCTCCTTCTTTTAATAAGTTTTTGCATATTTGAATGGCGGGAGACTCTCTAGTATCGTTAGTATTTGCCTTGAAAGAAAAACCTAGAATACCAATTTTTTTTTCGTTCAATGTGCCAAATAATTTTTCCAAAATTATTCGAGTAAGTCTGTCTTGATTCCAACTGTTTAAATAAACAACACTTTCCCAAAAATTAGCTACTTCGGGAAGGCCAAAATGATTTGCTAAATAAACAAGGTTTAATATATCTTTTTTAAAGCAACTACCTCCGAAACCAGGCCCAACATTAAGGAATTTACTTCCAATCCTACTATCTTTACCAATTGCACGTGAAACCTCCCTAACGTCAGCCCCAGTAACCTCACAAAGAGCACTTATTGAATTAATAGAACTAAGCCTTTGAGCTAGGAATGCATTTGAGGTTAATTTTGCTAACTCACTACTCCATAAATTAGTGTGTATGATGTTTTCCTCATTTACCCATCTTTTATATAGATCATGCAGAACTTTGATTGCATTTTTATTTGAACCACCAATTAAAACCCTATCCGGATTTTCAAGGTCATTAATTGCTGTTCCCTCTGCGAGGAATTCTGGATTAGATAATATATCAAAGGAATTTTTGTTCTTAGAATTTAAAGAAGTTTGAGAAGACTCAAGAATATCTTTTATCACCTCTCCAGTTCTTACAGGTAAGGTACTTTTTTCAACAACAATCGTATATCCTTTTGCATGTTCTGAAATTTGCCTAGCACAAGATTCTACCCATTTTAAGTCACTTGCCTTACCAGCTCCGATACCTCGAGTTTTTGTAGGGGTATTTACAGAAATGAAAATCATATCTGCTTCAGATATACACTTATGAATTTCGGTAGAAAAAGTTAAATTCTTTCCCCGACATCTTTTTACAATTTCATCTAATCCAGGCTCAAAAATAGGGAGCCTTGATAAATCCTTGCTATTCCAAGCTGCAATTCTATCTTCATTAACATCAACAACATTAAAAGAAATATCTTTACATTTATCTGCAAAAACTGACATAGTTGGACCACCAACATATCCAGCTCCAATACAACAAACTTTTTTTATCAATTTACATAAATAAATTTAGTAAATCTTATCACTTTATTAACTCCAGATAAGTTTTCTTATAAATTCAGAATTTATTATTACTAATATTAAATTTTAAAATAACAAAAAAAATGATTTTGAAAAATCAAAATAATATGATTAATAAATATTTTTAATAAAAGCTTTTAATTAATAGATAGTATAGGATATCATTTCAAATTAATATTAATCTGGAATGAAAAGGATACTCGTTACTGGAGGAACGGGATATATAGGTTCGCATACATGTGTTTCTCTTTTAGAAAGCGGAAAAGAAGTTTATATTTTAGATTCATTGACTAATAGCAATAAAACATCTATAGACAAAATTAAATTGATATTTTCAAAGCGAAATATTGATATTTCAAATAAACTGCATTTCTTCAAGGGTGATTTAAGAGATAAAGAATTTATAGATTCTGTTTTTGAAAAAATAAAAAAACAAGGTAATTCTATTGATGGAGTAATTCATTTTGCCGGACTAAAGGCTGTAGCGGAATCTGTTAATTATCCTCTTCAATATTGGGAAAATAATGTAATTGGCTCATTTAATTTATTTAAAAGCATGCTAGAAAATAATTGTAAAACAATTGTTTTCAGCAGTAGTGCAACAGTTTATGGCAATCCAAAGGATGAATTACTTAAAGAAACTGCTGATATCAATCCCATAAATACATATGGATCAACAAAATTTACTGTCGAAAACTTATTAAAGAATATTTTTGAAACAAAAACAGATAAATGGAATGTCGCAATTCTTCGTTATTTCAATCCAATTGGGGCACACGTTTCTGGGTTGATTGGGGAAAATCCAATATCAAAGCCAAATAATATTTTTCCGTTAATTATAAATGCAGCTTATGAAAAAAATAAATTAAAAGTTTTTGGGAATGACTGGCCAACTTATGACGGTACATGTATTAGAGATTATATACATGTCTCGGACTTAGCAGAAGGACATCTAAAAGCCTTAGATTTTCTTTTTAAAAATAATAACCAACTAATTAATTTAAATATTGGAACAGGAAAAGGTTATAGTGTGCTTGATTTAATAAAAACTTTTGAAACAGTTAATAATGTAAAAGTGCCCTTTATATTTTCTAATAGGCGAGATGGAGATTCTTGTAAGCTTATAGCCAATAATTTAAAAGCAAAACAACTATTAAGTTGGTATCCTCTCAAATCACTTGAAGAAATGTGCCTTGATGGCTGGAGATGGAAGCTGATGAACCCTAGGGGTTATTCCTAATTGGTAAAAATAGATTTAAATAAATATCTAAAGGAAAAATAAAGATGGATTTTCATTTAAAAAACCTTTTCTAAGTTGTTTTAGTAATTTTAAAATAATAAAAACTAGATCAATCACTATTCATTTTTGTTAATCTTATTTAGAAATAATTCTCTCCTATCGCTTTTACTTTAATTAAGAGCTTATAAGCCAAGATTATAGCCATACAACATATATAATTGATCATGTCAATTCTAACCAATTCAATGTATATTGAATTATTTATCTTTATAAAGATAATTTTATTATTTATTAAAAGCACTCTGTTCTAGCAAAAAAAACCAAAATTAATATAAATTTTATATTCATATCTTGAGTTAAAATATTCCTTATAAGCGTCACTTTTTAATCAAACAGCTAATGATCGCTGCAAATGAAATTGTAAAAAATAATCAATTATTTGAAAGTTTACTAAATTTGATGACGAAAGCAAATAAAGCTATAATGAAAGTCTATGAAGAGCAAAATAGCAAGGTAGACATAAAAGATGATAATACACCTGTAACTAAAGCTGATTTAGAAGCTAACAGAATCTTGACTCATGGTTTGAAAAAGCTTTTCCCAAAGATACCAACTGTTAGCGAAGAAGACACAAAGTCATTAGATATCCCAAAATATAATAAAGTTTTTTGGTTAATTGATCCTCTTGATGGCACAAAGGAATTTATTAAAAAAAATAATGAATTTACTTGCAATCTTGCATTGATAGAAAATAATGCCACTACGCTTGGATTTGTAAGTGTTCCAGTTAAAGAACTAATTTATTATGGCGGGAAAGACTTTGGTTCCAAACTTATAGATAAAGATAAAATAATTTCAGAAGTTAGATATAAAAAATCCTCTGGAATCTGCAGAGTCGTAGCGAGTAAAAGTCACCTTAATAAGGAAACTAAACAATTTATTAATAATTTACGAGGAAAAGTTAAATTAATACAAGCTGGTTCTAGCCTAAAATTTATTAAAATCGCGGAGGGTTTAGCTGACATATATCCAAGGTTAGCGCCTACTTCTGAATGGGATACTGCAGCGGCACAAGCTATTTTAGAAGGGGCAGGAGGAAAAGTAACACAATTAAACGGAAAAGATATCATTTATGGGAAAGTGAATATTTTGAATCCTTTTTTTATTGCAAGAGGTATTACTTAAAAAAAATTAAATAAATCCTTATAAAAAATTTTGGCCTTTATTTTTGTGAATAAAAATAATATAGAGGAACTTTTAAATTTTTATTGTCTATATCTTTTAAGAATCAGTATATTAAAGATTGCTTTACCGACTGAATAATTTATAAAAAATTTAATTCATTATGAATCATAGAACAAAATAACCTTGAAAACTTTCTTTCGCAGAAGGATATTTGCACAAGATATTATATAAATATTATTGATCTATCAGATGGAAATTTAAAACAAAAAATTAGTTGCTTCAAAAACATAAAAGATAAATTATATTAAAATATTTTAATAGCTTAAGATATTAATGCTCAAGACATAATTTAAACCTTTCACGTGATAAAAATTGTCAAAATATCTTTGTTTTTTTCAAAAGATGAAAAGTAAATATAGATTACTAATAAAATAGAAACTAAAATATATTAAATTTATTATCAAAAGAATCCTTAGAAGAGATAAGAATAAAAGTTGGGAATTAAAAAAATTTAAAAATAAGGCCTATAAAGATTAAACTATTAGTATGGATGAAATTACTTCTACAAAAATAATTAATATAGATTCCAAATCATTCTCAGATTTTAAAAAGTTAAATCTAGAAAAGTTGGGTCTAAATAAAATTAAGGATCCAAATATTTTTGAATATAGTAGCAATGTTTTCAATGTATTAAAATACAAGATTAAACCAAATTTAATTTTTGAGATTACTTATAAAGGAAATAATATTCATATCAATCTTCAAAGCATTACAGGTATCCCTAAATTCATAAAAAAAAACATCGCTTTAAAAATAAAAGTTGATATTTACCAAGAGCGCGAAAGATGCAAAGCTAAGAGATTTATTTCTTTGAATCTAAATAAAGATAGTTTTTTTCTTAAATTTTTATCAGATGAAATTGTCAAAAAATTAATATTTAGCACCCTAGAAGTTATATCTAAACGTTTTGATAAAAAATTCTTAAAAAAAGTTTTATATTCATAAGTATCTTTAGAAAAAATTTTTAAATTTGGATCAATTTTTTTATTTAATATTAAAAATAACTTTTTAATTACTTTTAAACTTTCCTCCAAACTGCCAAAAGTTTTCCTTGAAGAACAACTTCTTCAGGATTTAATTCAATTGGATCATAATTCGGATTAGCAGCTTCCAAAAAAATATTATTGCTTTTTTTTATAAAATATTTAAGTGTAGTTCCCAATCCTGGAACTAAAGCACTTACAATTGTCCCATTCCTTATTGAATTAGCATCAGTAATAGGTGCCATCAAAACCATGTCACCATCAGCTATGCATGCATCAATCATTGAATCCCCATTTACTGTTAATGCAAAAACATCCTTATGCTTTAAAACATCTGAAATATCAAAATTTTCTTTAACATCTGAATAAGTTTCAATCAATCCTCCAGCGGCTACAGAACCTAAAATAGGAATTCCATCAATTATTTCTTCAACAATTTGCAATGTTCTTGCTTTTCCTTCCTGCCATTTTATATAACCTTTATCTTGTAAATGTTTTAAACGGCTTTGAATAGGGGCTGGAGATTTTAACCTCATTGCCTGCATCATCTGCCTTATTGAAGGACTGTGTTGAAATTCTCTCATATAATCCTTAATCCACTGATACAACTCATTCTGTGCATCAGTTAACTTATCATCTGAAATAGCATCCATAGGAACAAATGTACTTTAATACATTTGTACCTATTATTATTTAGATTTGCAAGTATTTAACAAAGAAGGCATGACAAAAGTGCTTGTTGTACGTGAAGCCTATTTTCTGCCTGAGCGAAAATTCTACTGTTTCTACTGTCAATCACTTTGTCAGTTATCTCTTTATTTCTGTAAGCTGGCAAACAGTGCAGAACAATTGCATCTTCATCAGCTTTTCTTAGTAAATCATAATCAATGGTAAATCCCTTAAAAAGTGCATCTTTTTCTTCTATCTTGCTTTCTTCACCCATAGATGACCATACGTCTGTATAAAGAACATTTGCTCCTGATACTGCAGAAATAGGATCATTAGTGATTTTCAATAAGTTTTTATTTTTTTTATTAATCATCTTTGCTTTTTCAATTACCAAAGGATTTGGTTCGTAACCTAAGGGGCATGCGATACGCACTTCAGCTCCTAATAAAGCCCCGCATAAAATTAGAGAATTAGCTACATTATTACCGTCACCAATAAATGTCAAAACTACATCTTCAAAATTATTAAATTCCTCTTTAATGGTCATAAAATCAGCCAAAGCTTGGCAGGGATGCTCCAAATCAGTAAGAGCATTAATTACTGGTTTAGATGACCATCTTGCATATTCTTCTAAATCGGTTTGATTAAAAGTTCTTATTGCTAGCACATCGCAATATTTACTTAGAACTCTTGCTGTATCCTTTATTGGTTCACCTCTGCCAATTTGAGAGGTAGTAGGATTAAGATCAATTGAGGTTCCTCCCAGTCTTGACATTGCAACTTGAAAACTAACTCTCGTACGAGTAGAAGACTTATCAAAAATTAATCCCAAGACTTTGTTTTTATATTCAATATTTAAGACTTTATGTTTTAAATTTTTTGCAAGCTCAAGTATATGGTTAACTTCTTTAGTTGACATGTCCAAACTTGAAAGAAAATTATTGTTGACAAGCTTTTTTGGTTTAAGCATATATTTTAATTAAAACTTTAATTTTACTATCCAGGCATTTTACTTTCAGCTAAGAGAGTTTTAAGATCGTCTCCCTCTATTACTTCTTCTTGGAGAATTTTTTGAGAAATTGATTCAAGAAGAGGTAAATTATTCCTTAATATATTAAGTGCAGTTTCATGCGCATCATCAACTAAATCTCTAACCTCTTTGTCTATCGCTTGAGCAGTAGCATCACTAACAGATCTTCTAGGATTATTTCCATTTCCTAAAAACTGACCTCCTCCTTGTTTGTCATAGGCAAGTGGACCAAGAATATCACTCATACCAAATGTACCAACCATTTGCTCTGCAATATCAGTTGCTCTTTGTAAATCATTTGAAGCTCCCGTAGTAATCTTCCCAAAGACGACTTCTTCTGCAGATCTTCCCCCAAGAAGAGTTGCTATTTGTCCTTTTAATTCATCTTTAGAGTTTAGGAATCTTTCTTCAGTTGGCAATTGAAGAGTATAACCTAAAGCACTCATGCCTCTAGGAACAATTGAAATTTTTGCAACTTTTGAACCTCCAGGCATAAGATGACCAACTATTGCATGACCTACTTCATGATAGGCAACAACTTTCTTTTCATCATCTTGAAGTACTCTACTTTTCTTTTCAAGTCCAGCTACTACTCTTTCAATGGCTTCACTTAAATCCTGTTGTTCTACACTTTTTCTTTTACCTCTGGCAGCAAGTAAAGCAGCTTCATTAACCATGTTAGCCAAATCGGCTCCAGCAAATCCACTAGTAGCTTGTGCGATAGAATCTAAGTCGATTGAATCGGCTAGTTTAACTTTTTTTGTATATATTTCTAATATAGTTTTTCTACCTGATAAGTCTGGCCTATCTACTAAGACTTGTCTATCAAATCTTCCAGGTCTTAGAAGTGCAGCGTCAAGAACTTCTGGTTGGTTTGTAGCAGCTAAGACTATTACTGGCTTATCATTCGAGGCAAAACCATCCATTTCAGTAAGTAGCTGATTTAAAGTTTGTTCTCTCTCATCATTACCACCAACTACCCCCATTGATCCTGAACGACTTTTGCCAATAGCATCTAGTTCATCAATAAAAATTATGCAAGGCGCTTTTTTCTTAGCTTGTTCAAATAAATCCCTAACTCTTGCTGCACCTGCACCTACAAAAAGCTCAACAAACTCAGAACCTGAAATAATGAAAAAAGGAACCTCTGCTTCCCCAGCAACTGCCTTAGAGAGAAGAGTTTTCCCTGTTCCTGGAGGTCCCACAAGAAGTACACCTTTAGGTATTCGTGCCCCTATATCAGTATACCTTTCTGGCTTCTTTAAAAAATCAACTATTTCTGTTAACTCGTCCTTAGCTTCATCTACTCCTGCTACATCAGCAAATGTAACTTTGGATTCATCGTCAGGAACATAAACTTTAGCTTTACTTTTAGTAAAACTTAGAGCTCCTTGAGCACCTCCTCCTCCCATGCTTCTTCTAGCAAAGAATTGTAAGACAAGTATAAAAATCAAAGGTGGAACAACCCAACTTAAAATAGTTGAGAAAAAATTAGGTTTTTTAGGAGGAGCCGCAGCGAATTCGACCCCTTTATTTTCCAACCTTTGAGGAAGGTCCATATCAAAAATTGGGGTGGTTGCCAAAACTGAAGGAGCACCTTCTTCAGCTCCATTTAGCTCATATCGTATTTGCTCTTGTGTTATGTATGCTCTCTTAACTTCGCCGTCGTTGACTTGGTCAATAAAGAGTGAATATGGAACTCTTGGTATTTGCATATTTTGATTAGGGAAAAGGCTACTAAATAAAAGTAATGCTCCAACTCCGATTAAAATGATATTTACAATTCCAAATCTTCTATTAGGTTGATTATCGTCTTGTCTTATCGGCATGATTGTTAACAATTTTGAACTTATTATAAACTAAACGATGAGTTTCCGTCCTTGTATTGTTTTTTTTGGGTAAGAACCGTACGGCAATTAGACCCATAAAAACTATTAATAAAATTAATCTTTAAATGAACCTTTAACGCAAATATCATCACCTATCAAACCAACCTGAGAATCTGTTAATTTAATAATTTCATGCATTTCTTCAAATTCAAAATCTCCCAAGGGGTTCATACTATTTGCGCCACCTAAAATTTTTGGAGCAATGAAGGTAATAATTTCCTGAATACAATTAGATTTGATAGCAGCGGTTGCCAATTTAGGGCCACATTCCCAAAGAACTTTATTAAACCCTCTTTTAGCAAGGATTTTTGCAATTAACTCAGGATTGTCTGATGATACCCTTTCAACCTCCACACATTTTGGAATCCTTTTTAGATAGCTTTCATTAGCTGTAGAAGAATCATAAATAACTAAAGTTTTTGCCTTATTACAATTCCAAAGATTAGATCCTAAAGGAAGATCTAAACTTTTTGTAAAAACAACTCTCAAGGGCTCTGGATTTTTTAAACCTCTAGTACTCAAAAGTGGATTATCTTTCCTCAATGTATTTCCACCAATGATTATTGCATCAAATTCTGATCGAAAAGAGTGAACTAGTGACCTTGATTCTTTATTAGTAATCCATTTACTTTTTCCATTTTTTAACCCGATCCTGCCATCAATGCTCATGGCCCATTTAAGAACACCAAATGCCTTTTTTGTAATATTCCTATGAATGAAATCCTTATTTAAGTTTAAGGATTCTTTTTTACATAATCCTAAGTGAACTTGAATTCCTGCTTCTTTTAGCAACTTAATGCCTTTGCCAGAGACTCTTTTATCAGGATCTTGAATAGATATATATACCTCTTTTATACCAGAGGATATTATCTTATCTACACATGGAGGTGTTTTACCTTGGTGGCAGCAGGGTTCAAGATTTATATAAATTGATCCACCTTTAGCGTCCTTTTTTAAATTGCTAAAAGCCATTGCCTCAGCATGGGGCATTCCTGCCTTAAAATGGAATCCCTCTGAAATAAGGTTTCCATTTTTATCAAGTATTACTGCTCCAACTCTAGGGTTAGGACTCGTTGTATTTTTGCCTAAAGAAGCCAAAAAAATTGCTCTTTTCATCCATTTTGTATGGTTTTTATTTTTCTCATCCATCTCGTCAATAAATCATCAATTAAGTGATCTCCATTCTTTTACAACAAAGGGAGGTACAGGTAACTCAGAAAAGACCCCTGATAAAGTTAATCTTAGTGGCCTATTTTTATCTAAATTTTCAATCAGCTCATCAAGATCAAATTCGGCAGCAGCTTGTCTGCTGTCATTAGCTAATTCTACATTAATTAATGTTTTGTCATCAAGGGACCACTTTTTTCTCCCAGATTCAACCCTCAAATTAGTTGGATGATCAATTCTAAGATTTCCTGGATAACCTATAACCCTTAAGATTAATTGATCTTCAAAAAGAGGCGATTTGTAAGCGACTAATTGCCAAGTTTCAAAGTCCAAATCCCTTAAAAACTCACTGCTAGCATTTATAAATTCTCCATTAATTTCCGTTTCTGAAATTTCTGCTTGTACTTTTATTGGGTTAAAAAATAGGAATAGGAGCAAAATAAAAGAGAATATACCTTCTAAAAAAATATTCTTATTTGATTTTGTAATTTTCTTCATTTTCAGAATCCATCAGGGCGTCAAGAGTTACAGCTGTTCTCACAATAGCTTGGTATCTTTTGATTATTTTACGATTTTTTTCTATAACTCGAGATAAATTCAAAGTATCTTTTTCAGAATAGCTACATGTTAAATCGCTAGAATCTTCTTCAATAAACTCAAACTCACTATCTTTATTAATTAGAGTTAACAATAAATCATGCAATCTCTTTCTCCTTTCAGACAATTGATTTATTATGGTAACTCTAAAAATAATAGGATAATTTAATAAAACATTCAAATAAATAAGGTTCTTTTAATAAATATCCATGACTGAAAAAAAAAGAAAAATTCATGTAATAGGGATAAATTCTTATAAATTTGAAGATTTACCTATTAAATTACAAAATCTGTTTCTAGAGACAGTTTCTATTGCAGTTCCTAATTCATATTTTGAAAAAATTAAATCATGGAGTCAAAATAATTTAGAAAAGAAGAAATCATTTTTTGCAAGCAAAAGTAATAACGAACTTATTAACTGGCTTAGATCTCAAAAAACTGATGTTATTTTAATATCAAGGGGAGATCCTCTCTGGTATGGAATTGGGAGAATACTTCTAGAAAATTTTTCAAAAGATGAGTTAAGTTTCTACCCTTCAAATAATTGCATTCAATTAGCATTTAGTAAGTTAAAGATTCCATGGCAAGATACTGTTAATGTAAGTATTCATGGCAGAGATTCGACTAAGTTAGTTGAGGCTCTCAAAGCGAGGCCTTCAAGTTTGGCTATTATTACAGATTCAAACAACAAAAGTTTAGAAATAATCAAAAAAAACTTATCAGAATTAAATCTAATTAACTTCTATGATTTTTGGCTTTGTGAAGAGATAGGATTCGATAATGAAAAAATAAGAAAATTAAATCTCAAAGAGTCATTACCCACTGTAATATCATGTTTAAACATTGCTATTCTTATAAAAACTCAGAAAAATTATTCAAATAATAATCTCCCTCTTTTCGGAATCAATGACAGTATTTTTAAGACTTTTGATGATAGACCAAATTTATTAACCAAAAGAGAGGTTCGAATTCAAATCTTAGCTGATTTAGAGCTCCCGAGAAATGGTACTATTTGGGATATAGGAGCAGGTTGTGGGTCAATTGGCTTAGAGGCATTAAAATTAAGGCCTAATTTAGATTTGTTTTGTATCGATAAAAGGATTGGATCAAAAGCATTAATACTAGAAAACTCAAAAAGACTTGGCGTTAAACCAAAATTTATTTTTGAAGAAGACATAATTAATACCTTGAACAGTAGAAATTTAAGTTCTTTTGAAAAACCTAATAGATTATTAATTGGAGGATGTGATAAAAAGACTAAACTTCAAATTATTAATAGACTGTCTCAGGGCATGAGTATTGGAGATATTATCGTTATCCCAATAATTGATATTCAAACTATTAAAGTGTTGAAAGATGAATTAAAAGATAAAAATTTCAAAACAAATTTAAGTTTAATTCAGACCTATAAAAGCTTAACTATCGCTGAGGGGATGAGACTAGAACCAAATAATCCTGTTTTTCTTTTAAAAGGGAAAAAATAGATTTTAATGATTGTTATTTGTCAGGTTTAGCCACATGGGGCAACCCCCAACCTAGTTTATTTCTTAAAACTTGGAAAAATTCGTGCTCTTCAAGTCTAATAAACTTTACTGAGTGTTTACTTTTTCTTATTAAAACTCTATCTTCAGGCCAAACATAACAACCAGCATTTCCATCAACAACCATTACCAACCTTTCAGGAGTTGCAGGGAATACAGTGACTGGCTCTGAATCATTAAAAACCAATGCTCTGGATGCCAAGGAATGTGGTGCAATTGGGGTTAATTGTACAACTGGGCAATCAGGCGTAATAACTGGCCCTCCAGCACTTAGAGAATAGGCAGTAGATCCAGTTGGGGTAGATAAAATCACTCCATCAGCTGAAATATCCACAGGAGCATGTCGCCCTATAGAAATCTCAAAATGACACATACTTGTCAGAGGTTCTCTATGAAGAGCCATCTCATTAAGGCAGAGAGACTCCCATCTCCTCTGATCATTCCTCATTACACTAATGATAAAGCAGGTTCTTTCTTCAATATCCCAATTACCAGTAATGATTTTATCTATTGCCTCATCAAGATTAGATAAATAAGCTTCTGCAAGAAAACCTAAATGACCAGTATTTATTGTAAGGATTGGAATTTTAGCAGGTGCTGTTTGCCTTGCTGCAGAAAGCACGGTTCCATCTCCGCCAAGAACTATTGCAAATTCCATTAACGAGTCAAACCCCTCGGGGACACAATTCGTATATCCCAAAGGACGAACATGTTGATCAGGATTGGCGAATCCAACCATCCCGCCAGAACTACTTACTCTTACAACTTCATAATTGGAATTTTCCAATTTTTTCTGAACAGAACTTGCAGTTTGAACAGCAAGTTCTTTTCCATCATTAACAATTAGCCCTGCTTTACGTACCAATCAAACAACTAAATCTATGACCATCTTAAACTAATTTACTGGACAATACTAATTTAAAATTTCAATTTTATTAGAACTGCTCTAGGAATCTAAGATCATTTGTATAAAATTTTCTGATGTCGTCAATCTGATGTCTTACCATACAAAACCTTTCAACTCCTAATCCAGCTGCGAATCCAGTCCATTTCTCAGAATCTATCCCTAACTTCTCTAGTACCATAGGATCTACCATTCCGCAGCCCATTACTTCTAACCATTTACCTTTCCATTGAACGTCTACTTCAGCAGAAGGTTCAGTAAATGGGAAATAACTGGCCCTAAATCTTACGGGAATATCTCCAAAAAAGGTCTTTAAAAAAGTAAGAACCGTTCCTCTTAAGTGACTAAAATTAGTATCTTGATCTATACATAAAACCTCAACCTGATTAAAAACAGGTGAATGAGTAGCATCAACAGCATCTCTCCTGTACACTCTCCCGGGAGCAATAATTCTTACTGGAGGAGGATTTTTTTCTAAGTATCTTACTTGAACTGGAGAAGTATGAGTCCTTAAGAGTCGATTCTCATCTAAGTAAAAAGTATCCTGCATATCTCTAGCAGGATGATTTTTAGGTATATTAAGAGACTCAAAATTATAAAAATCAGTCTCTATTTCAGGACCACTTTCAACTGAGTATCCTAAACCACAAAAAATATCTATTATTTCATCTTGAGTTGAAATCAAGGGATGTTTACTGCCTCGGGGCGTTCCAACTGGAGAAATTGTTACATCAATTTTTTCTTTTTTAATCTTTTTATCTAAGGCTTCGCTGTTAAGATGATTTTTTCTTTCAGTTATTAGTTCTTGCAAATTTATCTTTATTAAATTTGCCTTCTGGCCAATAATTGGTCTATCAGTAGCAGATAATTTACCCATTGTTTTCAAGATGATTGACAAATCGCCTTTTTTTCCTAACAAGGAAACTCTCAATTGATCCAGTTCTTCATGAGTATTAGAATTATCTATATTATTTTTTGCTGTTAGAGAAAGATTATTTAGTTTTTCCTCAATTTGACTTAATGATTCAATTTGACTCACTGATATAGTAAAAATAAGTATTGCTTTATCTTACTTAAATATCGTCCATAAATAAAATGTATTGATTAATGAAACCGTTAAATATATTAATTAGCAATGATGATGGTGTTTTTGCAGCGGGGATAAGAGCTTTAGCAAATTCAGCGCAAAAAAGAGGACATAAGGTAAAAGTAGTATGTCCTGACCAAGAAAGATCAGCTACTGGTCATGGCCTTACTTTACAATCTCCAATAAGGGTGGAAAAAGCTGACGAATTATTTGGAGAGGGAATTGAAGCTTGGGGATGTTCTGGCACACCTGCTGATTGCATCAAATTAGCACTATCTGAACTCTTGGATCATAAACCTGATCTAATACTATCTGGAATAAATCACGGGCCCAATTTAGGGACAGATATTTTTTGTTCAGGCACAGTCGCTGCAGCTATGGAAGGCACTTTAGAAAATGTTCCCTCCATGGCAATAAGTGTTGCAAGTTTTAAATGGAAAAATTTTGAATTTACTGGAGAAATTGCAATGAATATTGCCGAACAAGCAATTAACGATAATTGGCCACCTTCACTTCTATTAAACTTGAATATACCCCCTTGCGAGAAAAGCAAAATTAAACAATTATCCTGGACAAGATTATCAATCAGAAAATATAAAAATCAATTTTCCAAAAGAGAAGACCCAAGGGGTGACGATTATTATTGGCTCGCCGGTGAGGTAGTTTTAGATCTTAAATCAAAAGGTTATGGTCCAAAGAAATGGCCAAGTGACGTATCGCAAATACAAGAAAATAAAATATCTCTTACACCCGTTGAGCCAGATTTATTTTGGAGGGGTAATTTAGACAAATTACCAAAGATTCATAATTCATTTATAAATCCTTCTTAAAAGCCATAAAGAAAAGCAAAGTCCAAAAAAATGAGCCGCAATAACTTGTGTGTTGCTGAGAACTGATAATATTTCAAGTCCAGTAATTGGAATATCAGATGTCGCTGTTATCAATTGTCCAGTTGTTTGAGAAGATGCTTGTATAAATAAGGCACCCATAAGAGCTTGATATCCAATTAAACCAAACAAAATTCCTAATAAATCAACTATCAGTCCTCGTTTTATCAATTTACTGGTTTGTCCCCTTGAGGGTCTTGCGTTGCTTGCGATTGCTCTTCCTGTTCTAACTATTAACCAACCCTGCCAAAGACTAAAAAGTAGTAAAATCAAGGATATTGTAGTAAGCGATAGACCAGGTGCTAAGCCAAGCTGCCCTTCGCTATTATTTACAACATTTGAAAAAAGCAAAACAGCTGCAACAACAACACCTAAAATGGACTGAACCCAAAAACGTACCCATCCAATGCGCCGCATTCCAAATGAAAGGGACTGAAAATCAATTTTGTCAGACATTCATTTGATTGAATAAACTATAATCTATTCAAATTTGCCATCAAAATCATAAAATTGCACGTAATCTTTTGATCTCTTTAATATCGCCATCTGAAGTTAAGAATCCTACTTCAATAGCTATTGGAAGTTTTGATGGCCTACATGCTGGCCACAGAAAATTAATTAAAAGTGTAGTTGAAGAAAATCAATATACCCCAACAATTGCTAGCTTCTGGCCTCATCCCAGAGAAGTTTTATATAAAGAGACGCGTCTTAGACTTGATCTCCCTTATGAAAAACTACCTATTCTTGAAGATCTTGGGATTGAACAATTAGTTCTGATTCCTTTTGATAAAGAACTATCTAAATTGAGTGCAGAGAGATTCCTAAGAGATATATTGATAAATCAATTACAAGCAAAAAACATTTCTGTAGGTGCTAATTTTAAATTTGGTTTCAGAAGAAGTGGAGACATAAATACTATAAAAAATACAATTAAAGAAACTGATATTAAATTAAAAATTACTCCAGTTTTAGAAGACAAAGAAGGTAGAATCAGCAGCAGCAGGATAAGAGATTTACTAGAGAAAAGTGATCTTAAAAATGCTTTCCAAATTCTTAATAGGCCTTATAGTTTTAATGGAAAGGTTGTTAAAGGTAAAGGGATTGGAAAAAGTATAGGATGGCCCACCGCAAATCTTGAAATAGATGGCAGAAAATTTTTACCGGGAGAGGGCGTCTACGCATCTTGGACAACCATAGAAAATTCCAACCAAAAAATTGAATCTGTTATGAATCTTGGCTCTCAACCAACAATAAATCCTTTATTGCCATCTGCAGTTGAAGTTCACTTAATAAATAGAGATATCGATCTATATGGTTTAAACCTATCTGTAGAACCAGTTGAAAAGCTTAGATCTCAAATCAAGTTTAAGAATATAGATCAACTTTCTAATCAAATTAAAAAAGATAGAGATAATGCCCTAAGAATTTTTAAAAAATATAAAAAATAAATTAAAAATGCTTAATTCCAATTCTACAAATGCCGATGATTTAAGAATTTATCAAATTATTGACGCTAATCTAGATAGAGCCAGAGAAGGCCTAAGAGTGCTAGAGGATTGGGCTAGATTTGGTCTAGGCAAAGAAAAATATGTTGAAAGGATTAAAAATTTTAGACAAATTTTAGGAAAAAATCATTTAGAAGTTTATAAACAATCTAGAAATCAAATTGAGGACAAGTGTAAAGGTTTGACCCATCAAGAGCAAAGCAAAAGAAAAACTTCTGAGCAAATTATAAGTTCTAATTCAGGCAGAATTCAAGAAGCATTAAGAGTCATAGAAGAATTCTCAAGGCTGCATAATAATGAGCTTTCAAAAATAGCTTCGGAAATTAGATATGAAGTTTATACTATAGAAATAGACCTTTTAAGGTTAAGCAAGTTTAAGAAGTCGGAGGAAATATTAAAAGAAAATGACTTATATGTAATCACAGATCAAAAGGACAATTTATTAGAAACAATAGAAGAGATTTTGATTGCGGGAGTGAGAATTATTCAACATAGATTTAAAACGGGAACTGATAAAGATCATCTTCGAGAAGCAATTCAGATTAAAAATCTATGCAAAAAATATAGTTCTTTGTTCATCGTTAACGACAGAATTGATATAGCTTTAGCATCAAATGCAGATGGCATTCATCTCGGTCAAGATGATTTAAACTTACAAACCGCAAGAAAATTAGTCGGTCATTCAAAAATAATTGGTGTAAGTGCAAATAATGAAATTGATATTTCTAATGCTCTAAAAGAGGGTTGTGATTACATAGGAATTGGACCAGTATTTGAAACTACAACGAAAACAAATAAAAAACCTATAGGTATTGATAGGATAAAAACATTAACAAAAGATTTAAATATTCCTTGGTTTGCTATTGGAGGAATTAAAAAAAATAATATTTCATATTTAAAAAGCAATGGTTTCAAAAAAGTTGCCTTAGTTTCGCAATTAATGAATTCTGAAGATCCTAAAGAAGACGCTATTATAATTTTAAAAGAGTTGTTTCATGAAAATTAAGGTAAATGGTCAGGAAAAAAATATAGAACTTAATCAAGAAAATGCTTTATTATCTACAGCGCTTTATTACATGGGATATAAACCCAACACAATTGTTGTCGAGTTAAATAATTTAATTATTAATTCAATAAAATGGGAAAAAGTGAAACTTAAAGATGGGGATAATCTAGAAATCGTTTCAATAGTTGGTGGTGGTTAAAAGAAAAGATCTTTGTGTATTCAAAATCTTCATATTTTTTTAAGTTTAAGCTTGAAACAATAACCAAATTTTTTCCATTTTCGTTTTATATTCTTAGTGTTTAAATAAAATGATGAAAGAAAAAATTGATAATAATTCAAGATCTCTAAAATGGGAGCAAAATGGAGAATTAGCCCATAAAGATCTCTCTGAGTTAATAGAAAGATTAAAAAATGTAGAAAGTGAACATGCCTCTTCTGAATTATCTAGATTAGGTACAAAATCAAACATAAAAGATTAAATTTGTTACGTAGATCTTGTTTTTATAAAAACTTGTACCAAATTATAATTACTGAATATAAAAATAAATGCCGAAAAGATTTCCAGAGTGGGTAAACACAGAAGTAGTAATTAAGGCAATAAAAATGCGAGAAGAAGGAATGCTTTCAAAGCAACTTAATTTATGGATAGAAAATCTATTAGAAATAGAAAAAAAGTAAGTATTTAGGAGATACTTTTAATAATTCTTAGAGCTGCCATTGCGGCTCCATATCCATTATCTATATTCATAACTGCGATACCTGGAGAACAACTTGACAACATACTATTTAAGGCAGTTTCTCCATTTTTGCTGACTCCGTAGCCAACTGAAACAGGTACTGCGATTATTGGTTGGGCTAGCAATCCTCCCACAACTGTTGCCAAAGCACCTTCCATTCCAGCACAAACTATTAATACATCATATTTATTAATTTCTTCTAAATGACTCATTAATCGATGAAGTCCTGCTACGCCAACATCTATAAAAGATTGACAATTAACCCCATAAATTTCAAGGGCTAATTGTGCTTCAAGTGTTACTGCCAAATCACTTGAGCCCCCCGAAATTATGGCAACTTTTTTCTTTGTATTTAATTTATTTAGATTTTTCCCAATTATTAGGCAATTTGCTTCTTCATAGAAGCGTGCATCATCATGCAAATCTAAAAGATAATTAGCCTTTCCACTATTAATCCTAGTAATGAAAACAACCTCATTTTGACTTAATACACTTTCCGTTAATCTCTTTAATTGGTCGATACTCTTGTCTTGCCCCCAAATAGCCTCAATGAGCCCAATCCTCTCTCTTCTTTTAAAATCAAATTTTATATCAAAATTCATCTTTGCTTATCTAATTCTCCCTCATAAATTAATTCAAAAGGATTGTTTTCCACATTTAGAGCAGCTTTAACGTTATCTTCAAACTTTTGTTGGACTACATTTACTTCTGAAATTGGTATGCTTTTCCATAATTTCTTACTTTTCCAATTTACCAATATTAAAGCTTCTTCTTTTTCTTTATCCCAAAATAATTGTCTACCCAAAAAACCATCCTGAGAAGATAACCATGGCTCCCATATTTCTTTTTCAGCATTCAACCATGATGCTTTCATATCGGCAGGGACTTTAAGTCTTAATTCCTCTATGACCATTTCACCTTGATAATTATCCATAGTAAGAGCTTTTAAATTGGGAAAATCAGATTGAAAAATTAAAACTACTAAGCAAATTAATACTAAACAAAATCTTTGAATTTTTTTTTTCAAAATTAAATTTAATTTCATTTTTTCTCAAGGAGGACTACCGAATGACAACTTATACCCTCTTCTCTTCCTTCTGGACCCAATTTTTCATTAGTAGTTGCTTTAATACCAATTAAATTTTCATCAATATTTAAGACCTCAGAAATATTTTTTTTCATTAGTTTTATATGGGGCATTATTTTTGGCCTTTCAGCAACAAGAACACTATCGATATTATTTATTTCCCAACCATCTTGTCTTATTAAATCAATTACTTTTGATAATAGATACAAGCTATCAGCATTTTTCCATTTTTCATCAGATGGTGGGAAAAACTTTCCTATATCTCCCATCGAAAGTGCTCCTAATAATGCATCCATTATTGAGTGACTTAAAACATCAGCATCACTATGACCATCTAAACCTAATTTATCGGGATGAAGCAATTTTACACCTCCAATAATTAAATCTCTATCCTCTACTAGTCTATGAATATCGTATCCATTACCTATTCTAAATTTCATTAATTGATTAATTTCTTTTATTATTCTCTTACTTTGTGGTGATTTTTTATAGTTTTCATTTGAAATCAAGTCACTTCTTCTCTCCAATGTTCTTTCAATACTTTTTTGCCTTCTCCACGAAGTAATCTCTTTATGGTTACCGCTAACTAAGATGTCTGGCACTTTCATATCTTTAAAAATTAATGGCCTCGTGTAGTGAGGATATTCTAATAAATAAGAATTATGACTCTCATCTAATAAGGACTCTGGATCACCAAGAGTTCCTGGTAATAATCTAGTCAAACCGTTAATTATTGATATGGCGGGTATTTCACCTCCAGAAAGTACATAATCTCCTAACGATATCTCTTCATCAGCCAGACATCTTATCCTTTCATCAAAACCTTCATATTGACCACAAATTATTATTATTTGATCTAAAGTTGACCATCTCACAAGATCCTTTTGCTTTAAGACTTTACCCTGAGGAGTCATCAACAAAGTTTTACTTTTAGTTGTTTTTTTGATTGATTCATACGCTTTATAAATAGGTTCAGGTTTTAATACCATTCCTGCTCCTCCACCATATGGCTTATCGTCTACTTGTCTGTAAGAACCCTCTCCATATTCTCTTAAATCATATAAGTTCAAATCGATCAAATTCTTATCTAGAGCCTTTGTTATGACTCCTAAATTATTTATTAATTCAAAAGCTTTTGGGAACAACGTAATTACATCAAAATTAAAACTGCTCATCTAGAAATCTTCCTCATAACCAAATTCAATAAGTCTTGATTCTTTTTTTCTCCAATTTGGAACAACTTTCACAAACAACTCCAAGTGAACTGGACCGTCAATTAATTTTGACATGTTTGATCTTGCTGACTGACCAATAATTTTTAACATTGAACCTTTCTTTCCAATAAGAATGGCTTTTTGAGTTGATCTTTCAACGATAACAGTAGCTAAAATAGCTGTAAAAATTTTGCCATTTTTTCTCTTCATGTCTTCTATCCTTTCAATCTTTACTGCAACGCTGTGAGGTACTTCTTCTCTTGTATTTATTAATACCTGCTCCCTTACTAAATCAGATAATAAATTATCTAATGGTTGGTCGCATATCGTCTCTTCATCATAAAGTTTTGGTCCCTCTGGAAGAAAATTAAGTGCCATATCGACTAGTTCGGTACATCCTTCTCCTTGGGAGGCACTTACAATTTGAAAATTTCTATTAATTCCAAAAAATCTTTTATATTGATCTAATCGTAAATTCCTAAATTCTTTATTAACCAAATCCCACTTATTTAATGCAACTATAAACTCAGTTTTATTTGCGACTAAAAAGTTCAATATATATTCATCACCTCTACCAGGCTCTTCACTTGAATCAATTACAAAAATTACTATATCAACTCCATTTATTGCCGATTTTGCGTTTTTTACTAATATCTCACCAAGGCGATGATGAGGTTTATGCACACCCGGCGTATCGACAAAAATTATTTGCCCATTTTTTGTAGTAAGTATTCCTTTTAATTTATTTCTAGTAGTTTGAGCTATTGGTGAAGTAATTGTTATTTTTTCTCCAATTAACTTATTTATTAAAGTAGATTTACCCACATTTGGCCTTCCTAGTAAAGTTACAAACCCAGATCTATAATTGGTCAAAGACTTTTAATGCATCAATAATAAAATTCTGATCAAAAATGGGAAAAAAAACCATAAATTTAAAAGAAGCTTCTTTTACTCAGGCGATTAATATATCGGCAAAATGGTGTAAAGAATGGGAAGAAGATTTGCTCAGCGAAGAGGTTTTAGCCGATAGAATTGCAGAGCTAATAAAAACAAATAATGGACGTAGAGGATTCTTTGCATACGCTTTATCAGATAAAGATTGTTTTTTGTTAGATAAACTTCCTTTTGCACTAATGTTCAAACTTAACGAAGGTGGTGATCCAGTAGTAGAAATAGTAGTAAAAAATTTAATAATGAGTTCCGCTCAAATTATTATTCATCGAAGAGAAAGTAATAATGAATATGAGATAACTTCAGAGAATATTTCAGATAGATGCAAAGCTATTTTGAGACTGTTAGAAACAAAGTCAGTTACAAAGAATGTTAATCAAGTCCTTAGAGGCCTAGATAATATGGGAAATAGTTTTAATAATTCAACAAAGTATGACGATGAGCAAAAAGAATTTATAAAAAAACAAATTCTTGATATTGCCCAATAAAAAAGCGTAGAAAATAATCTACGCTTTGGCATAAATATTTAAATAATTTTTTAGTCTCTTCTGCCACCGCCTTGAAGAGCGATCATTAATCTTAATATAAAAACGAAGAGATTAATATAAGTTAGATACATACCTAAAGCCCCTGCTAGGTATTGATCGTCATTATATCTTCTTGGCATTGTGTAAAAATCTAAAAAAGACATAGCAACAAATAAAACTGTTCCAAATCCCGCGATAATCAACTCAAGTCCTGAACCTCCAAAAACACCTGGGGCAAAGAATCCTCCAATTAATTGAACAAACATTGCTATAAGAAGTCCTATCAACCCAAGACCAACAACACTACTCAATGCTTGACCAACACTGTCACTCATTCTCTGACCAGTGTAAGAAGCAATAACAAAAGTTATACCTGTAGCTAAAGCAGCTGTTCCAACCGAACCAATACCAATTGTTCCTATCGCTAAAGCAACTATTCCACTTAAGGTGAATCCAGTTAGCAAACTAAATCCTGTTAGTAAAGGCAAGGCCTTTGCATTATTAGCGTTATTTGCTGCGCTTGTGGCTATAAAAAACAAAACCAATTCTGCAATTAAAGCAACTATTGAGAGAGGCTGAAAAAGCCTAGGGTTTGTTGCTATGAGTGAGACACCTGCTAAAACACCTAAAGAAGTTAGCACCATGCCTCCACCTACGTAAGGAAGAGCTTTTTGAACTACATTAGGTCCAACAATTGAACTTGATTGTGCTTCACGAATAGCTTGATTGAAATTACTACTTGCTGGCATTTTTTTTTTAATATTATTTATATTCTACTTGATTTTAAAAAATTCAGGGTACGGATCACCAGAGTTATAAAGTTATTGATAAGCCTCAATAATTTTCTGAACTAAAGGATGACGAACTATATCTTCAACATTAAAAAAACAAAATTTTATTCCTTCAGTTTCAGAGAAAATTCTTGAGGCTTCTACAAGGCCGCTTTCCTGATCTTTTTTCAAATCAATTTGCGTAATATCTCCATTTACCACCATTTTTGATCTCTCACCTAATCTGGTTAAAAACATTCTCATTTGAGAGCAAGTTGTGTTTTGTGCTTCATCTAAGATAACCATAGAATTATCCAAGGTTCTGCCTCTCATAAATGCTAGAGGTGCTACTTCAATAATTCCTTTATCGATTAACGAATTTGTTCTATCAAACCCGAAAATACTATGTAAGGAGTCAAATAGAGGTCTTAAATATGGATCTACTTTCTGTTGCAAATCGCCAGGCAGAAATCCCAAACTTTCTCCAGCTTCTACTGCTGGTCTAGTTAGAACAATTTTTTCTATCTTTTTCTCATTCAATAGTCTTGCTGCGCATACAGTTGCCAAAAATGTCTTACCAGTTCCAGCTGGACCAATTGCGAAAGTAAGATCAAAGTTTTCAATTGATTCAACATATTCTTTTTGCCTTATAGTTCTAGGTCTCAAATATCTTCCTTCTTTTGAACGCGCTAGGACTTTCTTCCCAAGTTCAGCATGTAAAGAAGACACTCCCAAATTTAAAGAACTTAAAGCCGCTTTGAGATCTACCTCTGGAACTTCTAACCCTTGCTCCCAATATGGTCTTGTCAGCTCTACTAATGCTGAAGCTCTCTCAATCTTAGATATGACGCCGTTCATTTCAAGTTGTAAGCCTCTTATAGTTAAAGAAACTCCAGTAAGAGACTCAAATTTTTTTAAGAAAGAATTACCTGGACCTGACAATGCTGTAGCAGCATCAGAGCTTGGCAAATCTATAGTGAAGTGACCAGTTTTGGAAACTTCTTTCATTTAGTTATTAGATAAGAATATAAATTTATCAAACCACTAGCTTTCAGCTTCATTACTATCGCTTTCAGCTTTGCTAGTATCAATTTCTTGTTGTTTGTTTTTAGCTTTAGCTAATTTTTCCTTTTCTAACTTTGCCTTGCCAATAGCAATAGAGGGTCTTTTAATTTTTTCTAACAACCCTCCTTTTTCTAATAACGTTCTTACAACATCAGTAGGCTGAGCACCTTGAGTAAGTCTTGTTCTTAAAGCTTCTGTATCAAGCCTAGTTTCTTTAGTTCTTGGGTTATAAAAACCTAATTCTTGTAGAGGTCTACCATCTCTTCTGGAAGTACTATTGCATGCAACAATTCTGAAACTTGCCTCTTTTTTCTTTCCAAAGCGCTTAAGGCGCAATTTAATCATCTTAAATTAATGTATTTCTAATAATAATATCATTTAAAGGTAAAAATTTAGAAACTATAAATCAGCAAAACCTTTTTTCTTCTTATTATTATTTTTTTGTTTTTTCATTGGCTTTTTACCAGTCATTCCTCCCATTCCTCCCATTCCTCCCATTCCTCCCATTCCTCCCATTCCTGGCATTCCTCCCATTCCTGGCATTCCTCCCATTCCTGGCATTCCTCCATTGGACATTTGTTTCATAAATCCTCTCATTCTTTGAAAATCAGCTAATACTTTATCTACATCTTTTGCTTCATAACCACTTCCCTGAGCAATTCTTTGTCTCCTAGAGGGCTGAGCAGCAAGCACTTCAGGTTTTTGTTTCTCCTCAAGAGTCATTGAAGAAATCATAGATTCTATTTTCTTAAGTTGATCTTCTCCATCTTTTATCATCCCATCATCAATTTTATTCATTCCAGGTATTAATTTTATCAATCCACCAAGTGATCCCATTCTTTTAATTAATCTCATTTGCTTAACAAAATCATTAAAATCAAATGTGGCTTCTTGAAGTTTCTTTTGCATTACCTCTGCATCAGCAAGTTCAACTTCTTTTTGGGCTTTTTCAACAAGTGTTAATACATCACCCATGCCTAAAATTCTGCTAGCCATTCTCTCTGGATGAAATGGTTGCAGTGCCTCTATTTTTTCACCTACTCCGATAAATTTGATCGGTTTACCACTAATTTTTCTTATTGATAAAGCAGCCCCTCCTCTTGAGTCTCCATCCAACTTAGTTAGTATCGCTCCTGTAATTCCTACTTTTTCATGAAATGATTTTGTCAAGTCAGCAGCTTCTTGACCAATCATAGAATCAACAACAAGCAAGACTTCATCAGGATTAGAAACTTCTTTTATTCGAACCATTTCACTCATCATGGAATCATCAATTTGCAATCTTCCTGCGGTGTCAATAATTATCGAATTAAAATCTTTTTCTCTAGCAAAATTTAATGCATCTTTTGTTATCTCTTCTGGCTTGCTATTTTTGTCTTTAGCTGAAAAAACTTCCAAATCATATTGACTTCCCAATGTTTTAAGCTGTTCAACCGCTGCTGGTCGATAAATATCTGCAGCAACCAAAAGAACTTTTTTTTCTTTTTCCTTCAAATAAAGGCCTAATTTTCCTGTTGCAGTTGTTTTACCCGCCCCCTGAAGCCCAGCCATTAAAATAACTGTTGGACTATTTTCACTCTCTTTTAATGGAGAATTTTCATTCCCCATAATATTGATCAGTTCTTTATTTACTACTTCTATAAATTTTTGACCCGGGTTTACACCCCTTACTACTTCTTCACCAATAGCTTTATCTTTGACATCTGATATGAACTCTTTGACTACAGACAAACTAACATCTGCATCAAGGAGTGCTCTTTTTACCTCCTTCAAGGCGTCGTTAATATTATTGTCACTAATTTTTGCTTCGCCTCTTAAACCCTTTACTGCGTCTTCAAAGCGTGACGATAGTTCATCAAACATTATTAATTATTAAGTAGTAATTTTAATTATTATAGATGATCTTGAAGTTTGTAATTACAAGCCACTAACGAAATCAACTAATTTCCATGAATTATTTGAAAAACCCAGAATATATTTAACTTTCAGAGGAGTCAATGATGTTTCATTAACAAATTCTCCAGAATTTTTTATTATCCTCTCTAGATAATTTAATTCTACTAATACAACTATCCTGGAGGAAGTTTGTGATTCGAGATCTATCTTCTGAATTTGGGAATTAATTTCTTTAACAATTCCTTTTTTGATATCATTTTGTCTTTCTTCGATTGTTCTATCAATCAAAGCTTTAATGACAATCTTGGAAAGATTAATTTCACTTTTTCCAGCTAAATAATTACTTTTACTGAGAAGCCAAACATTAATTAAATTTTTTATCTCTCCAATGGAAGGGGAGGCTTTAGTAATTTTTTCGACTTTAAGGAAATTGTTTACGGTAGAGGTGCCAATATTAGAATTCAATTCATTAAAAGGTTTTTTTTTAATTTTTTGAATAATATCTTTTTCACTAACCTTTTGATTTTTATCGACTGCTATAAAAGGTTTATCTGGAACAACTTTATTCTGAAGTGATTTTTTAAGATTATTTTTTAGAAATCCAAAACCGATACCAAATGTAAATAAAAATATAAACGCATATAGGAAAATTAAATAAGGTGAATGGCTATAAATTTCTTTATTATTCAAAAATTCTCCAAAACTAAACTTTAATTCAGCAATTTTTTCAATTAAGTACTTATAAACCCGTATAGGTTTATTATTAAATATTTGCTCACTGAATTTGTTTTCATAGATATCAAGCTTCTCGAATTCGTGTTTAATGCCGCCTGGCCAAGGTAACCTCCTTTCATCAACATTCACTGATGAACTATCAGAATCTTCAGTGATGTTTGTTGAAGATTCTTTTTTTATTTGTTGGTTTTGAAGATTTGATTTTATTGTAATTTTTTTTGATTTCTTTTCTAATTTTTCTATAAATTCTTGAATTTCCCTATCTTCAAACCAAGAGTCCAAATCTACCTCTTTTGAGTCAATATCTCTATAACCAACTAAAACATCATTCTCTAACCAATTTTTACAGAAAATACATATCGCTTCTAACTTATTCCCTGGATAATAATTAAGCCAATCTCGTAAATTCTCATCAGAACTGCTTGAGAACCTTGCAGAAGCCTGATCAATATCCGCCAAAAGGAGATCTAAGCAACCAACAAGAGGCATTGAATCTAAACCTGATAAATTTAGTTTCTTTAGGATTCTCCTAGCTTCAAATAATTTTTCTGGCTTTCTTCGCGAGAAGCCAATTGCTGTTAATGATAAAAAAGCTAAGAATCCTGCTTCTAATGAACCTCTTTTTTGTAATTCAAGAAACAAATCTATCTGTTCTTGCACGGTCAAAAATGGCCTTATTTGTTGAAAAAAAGCTTCAAATTCTTGCTGATTTAGATAATCTCCGTATTCAGACTTATTGTTACCCTCCAAACCACCTCTTTTGATTATTAAAGTTTCCAACATACTTAAGCCTTTTTTGTGAGACTCCTGTTCATTTAAATCCCTACTAAGTAGATCTAGAATTCGATAAGGAAGCAGCGCAACTAAGTCTTCTTCAAGTTCTTTCCTTCTTTCTACAAGTTTTCCCATTCTTTGAAGAAGTTGTATACCTTCATATAAAAAGTCGGAAGCGGTTGAATAGGATCTAAGCTGTTGCTCTTGAATTGCTGAATCTCTAGCCGTTAAAGCAGCCAATAAAGTTAGATCTGCTTCTCTACTACTTCCTAAAGCTGGAGTTTGTGGAGGCTGCAAAGCTTTTCTTGTAATTCTAAAAGCTTCTTTTGGGGAACCCGATTCCCAAAGAAGTATTAATCCTGCTACTTCTCTATTTGAGGAAAAATCAAGTCCAGATGCACCATTTAATAACAAATTTTCGTATTCTCTCCTGCTTTCTGGATCTGTAAGTAAATCAGCAGTCAGGCGAAGCAACTCAGATCTTTGGGTTAAAACTTCATACGTAAAACCTTCATCAGGCGTTTTATCCAACCGCAATTGAAACGCTCTTAATATTTCCTCAGACGTTGCAGAGGGGCTTACGCCAATTAAACGAAAATGGTCTAAAGGAAGTTCCAAACAAATATCCTATTGAAAATTCTTAGATAAATCTTATCAAGTTAAAATTTTTTTTTCATAAGGTCTTACAGAGTTATTAAAAAAAATCATGAAAATCGACCTTCACGGCTTAGAATGTTAACAAATCAAAACTTCATTAAGGTATTTTCTTGGAAACACACGTAGAGAGAATCTCAAATCTTCAAGACATAAAAAAAGCCAAATTAGATCGAGAGACCGGATTATTTCTTTATGAGGATATGATACTTGGTAGAAGATTCGAAGATAAGTGTGCAGAGATGTACTACAGGGGGAAAATGTTTGGTTTCGTTCATTTATATAACGGTCAAGAAGCTATAAGTACTGGAATAATTGGTGCCATGAAAAAGAAACATGATTGGTTTTGTAGTACTTACCGCGATCATGTCCATGCACTAAGTGCAGGTGTTCCCTCTTTTGAAGTAATGAGTGAGCTTTTTGGAAAAGCTACAGGCTGTAGTAAAGGCCGAGGGGGTTCCATGCACTTATTTTCAAGAGAGCATCACTTATTGGGAGGATATGCTTTTATTGGGGAAGGAATTCCCGTTGCTTTAGGAGCAGCCTTTTCAAGTAAATATAAAAAAGAAGTTGCTGGCAATAATAGTAGTGATGCCGTAACTGCTGCATTCTTTGGAGATGGGACTTGCAATAATGGACAATTTTTTGAATGTTTAAATATGGCCCAATTATGGAAATTACCCATACTTTTTGTTGTTGAGAATAATAAATGGGCTATTGGTATGGCACACGATAGAGCAACTAGTAATCCTGAAATATGGAGAAAAGCTTCTGCTTTTGGGATGCATGGTGAAGAAGTTGATGGGATGGATGTATTAGCAGTAAGAGGAGCAGCGCAAAGAGCAATTGAGCGAGCTAGAGCAGGAGAAGGGCCTACTCTTTTAGAATGCTTGACCTATAGATACAGAGGGCACTCTCTTGCAGATCCTGATGAATTAAGGTCTGAGAAAGAGAAGGAGTTTTGGGGGAAAAGAGATCCTATTAAGAAATTAGCTCAAGAAATTATTGAGGGTAAATTCGCAACTGAAGAAGAATTAAAAAATATTGAAAAGAAAATAGATTCAGAGATATCTGAGTCGGTTAAAAATGCCTTAAAAGCTCCTGAACCACCTTCACAAGAATTGACCAAATATATTTGGGCCGAAGATTAGATTATATGCCGCTTGGTAATTTCCTGGTTAAATTTCTTAATTTTCTTAATGCCTTAAGTTCGACTTGTCTTACTCTTTCCCTAGAAACTTCTAATAATCTTCCTATTTCAGCTAGTGTATGTCTCTCGTTTCCATCAAGGCCAAACCTTAATTTAAGAACATGTTGCTCTTGCTCGCTTAGATGACTTAACCACTTCCCAAGTTGCTCTTGATGCATTTTTTGCTCAACTTGGTCTAAAGGCTCTTCATTATTGCTATCTGCAATTAAATCACCTAAAAAGCTCCTACCATCATCACCATTAACTGGAGCGTCTAAACTACTTGTTGATAAAGCTTGTCTTAAAACAGAATCTAATTCTTCTACATCAATTTCCATTGCTTCTGCAATTTCAATTCTGCTTGGCATTGCACCAAGTTTATGTGCTAAATCCCTACTGACTTTTCTTATAGATGCTAATCTTTCACTTAAATGAACTGGTAAACGTATCGTTCGTGATTGACAAGCTATTGCTCTTGTCATGCTTTGTCTAATCCACCAAAAAGCATAAGTAGAGAACTTATATCCTCTTGTAGGATCAAATTTTTCAACAGCCCTCTCTAAACCAAGAGAACCCTCTTGAACTAGATCAAGAAGTTCAAGTCCTTTCCCTTGGTATTTTTTTGCCACACTTACAACTAGTCTTAAATTAGCTTTCATCATTCTATCTTTTGCTCTTCTGCCAATTTTTATTGTTCTTTTTTGCTGAGTTGTAAATTCTTTAATCTTTTCATTTAATTGGCCGTCTTCTGTGAGAATCATCATTCTCTGAACTTGATTACCTAGTTCAATCTCCTCAGCAGGTGTAAGCAAAGGTACTCTACCGATATTCTGCAAATACCAACTAATAGGATCATTGCCTCTCTTTTTTTGTGGTTCTGCTTTTGCTGGTACTGATGAAACCATTTTTGGACCTGATAAGGTATTAAAACTTTCCTACATTTTTAGGGAAATAGCTCAATATTTAATGCGCGCTTCAGATTTCTACTAATATTTGTATATTTATGTGTTTAAAACTAGAAATAACTCTCTTAAATTGTTTCTTTCAAGATATTTGTCTCATTTTCCTGTTTCTCATAATTTTTGATAATTCATCACCAATAGCAGATGCATTTGATCCACTTTTGCATTTTGATGCAGCAAATGAATGCAAAAGTACGTACTTAGCAAAAAAATCAGTTGTTATATTTCTACAAAAGGTTAAATCAATCGCAGAACTTCCAGCTACAAATCCAGATAAAAGATCACCCAATCCAGCTCTAGCTGTCTGAGAATCTGTCCCACAAAGTTGCCATGCATTTTTATTGTCAGCAATTATGCTGTTAGCTCCTTTCAACAAAATACTAATATTAAATTTTTTTGCGGCTTTAACTGCTAATCCAACATTAGTTTCACATTTGATATTAGGGAATAACCTCAGAAATTCTTTATTATGGGGTGTGATCCATGTTTTAAATTTTCTCTCCAAAAAGAATTTTGATCCTAATTGAGATTCCGAAATTCTATTAAGTGCATCCGCATCCAATATCAATAAACCTTCAAAACCTATAAGAAAGTCTTTGGATTTTTGCCAATCATTATTATCAATTCCTATTCCTGGACCTACAGCTAATGATTCATATGCACCTAGATCAATATTCTTTAATGCACTGAACAAAGATGCATTGCCATTTTGATTGGATTGCATAGTTCCTTTTAAAACTATTTCTGGAGAAACTCGCCAAATAGATTCAGCAACTAACTCAGGAAGGACTGCAGAGATAAAACCGGCTCCACTTGATATGGCGCCTTTTAAGGCTAAGTATGCAGCTCCTGGATATTTTTCACTTCCTGCAATTAATAATGTCGTGCCCCTTTTATATTTGTTGGAATTTTTTGGTAAAGAAGGTAGATCAATATTTTTTATATCTTTGTAAGTAAGCTTAAAAATCTTTTTATCAATTTTGGACAGTTTACTCGTAGGCATCCCAACATCTATATGGTGCAATTCTCCAATAAAAGGTAAAGCAGAATCTTGGGTCAACCCAATCTTATGAAGACCAATGGCCAAGGTATAGTCTGCCTTTACTGCGTCATCTAAAAAAGGCTCTCCTTTATCAGGACATAATCCTGTTGGAATATCAATACTTATTACCTTTCCAGATTTTTTATGAAATTTTTGATTAAACAGATTAATTAATTTATCGTCAACTTTTCTTGTTTGATTATTACCAAAAACTGCATCAATCCAAAGCTCTTTACCATTTGCATCAGGAGGCTCTACTAATTTTGTGACACCAATAGATGTAAGATAATTAAGGTGGTTATTTGTTAATGTTTTTTTCATCGGGAATGGACACCATATCTGAACATAAAAACCTTTCAAAAAAAGCTCTCTAGCTATTACTGCACCATCCCCGCCATTATGCCCAGGACCTATAAAAACAGTTATTCCATTCTTGAGAAGAGGTTTCTTTTTTAAGAGCCATCTACTAATTTGGATACCAGCTTTTTCCATCAATGCTTCTTGTGGCATTCCATGAGAAAACATTTCTTTCTCTAATATCAACATTTGCTTTGAATCAACAATTAAATGTTCAGAGTCAATTGTTGGCCATACAATTTCGTTCATAATGAGTACAAAGCAATTGAAGAACTGTTCAAAAATTTAAACTTCCATGTTAAAGACACAAAAGGATAAAAAATTAGAGAACTTTTTTTCTTCTAATAATAAAACTAAAAAGAAGAAAAATATTATTATAGGTCTTTCTGGTGGCGTAGATAGTTCCCTTTCAGCTGCTCTTCTTGTAGAAAGAGGCTGGAATGTTGAGGGACTAACTCTTTGGCTAATGAAAGGGCAAGGCTCCTGTTGTTCTGAAGGAATAGTAGACGCTGCTGGCCTTTGTGAAGATTTGGGAATTAATCATAAAATAATAGACTCAAGAGAAATTTTCGAAAGAGAGGTAATAAAAAAAACTACTGAAAGCTATGAGAAAGGATTCACTCCACTTCCATGTTCGATGTGCAACAAGAATGTCAAGTTTGAAGAGATGCTTAATTACGCAATTAACAAAAAAGACTTTACTCATATTGCGACCGGACATTATGCAAGGATAAAAAAATCATCTTATGGTAAAACACTTGATTGCAAGAGCTTTGTATTTAAGGACTTCCTTCTTCTCAGAGGTGCTGACGAAAACAAAGACCAAAGTTATTTTCTTTATTCTCTTTCACAAGAAGTACTAAGCAGATTAGAATTTCCTCTTGGTGAAATGAAAAAAGAAGAAACAAGAAAGGAAGCTCTGAGATTAGGCCTTAGAACTGCTCAAAAACCAGAAAGCCAAGATTTATGTTTAGTTGAGCATTATGGATCAATGCAGAGATTTATCGACAAACACATTGAACCCAAAGAAGGAGAAATTGTTCATGTAAATGGGAAAGTCCTAGGAACACACAATGGTATTCAGCACTTTACAGTAGGTCAAAGGAAAGGTTTAGGCATCGCTTGGCCGGAGCCATTATATGTAAAAAGTTTAGACAGGGTAAAAAACATAGTTTATGTAGCAGATAAAAGTTATCTATTTAATAGAGAAGCAATAGTTAGTAAGGTAAATTGGGTTTCAATCGAAGAACCTAAACAAGAGATAGAAGTAGAGGCACAAATCAGGTATAGAAGTCATCCAGTAAAAGGAACTTTAATACCTTTGAAAAATTTAGATAATCCAACTACAACATTTAAATTAATTTTTGAAGAAAGTCAAAGTTCGGTAACACCCGGACAAGCTGCAGTTTTTTATAAAGGAGAAATTTTATTAGGTGGCGGATTAATTAATTAATTTTCCAAAAGAAATTTAATCCCATAAAAAATATAAACAATAACAAAATAGGTTTATCTCCAAATTTTGTAAAGAAGGTCCTGTCGGATGAAAAATTAGGGAAAACTACTTTATTTTGCTCCACATTTAAATCTAAAAGTTGAATTATTTTCCCATCATCTTTAACTAAACCCGAAGGACCAGTGTTAGATACAAGTAGATTATCTTTTTTATTTTCAATACTTCTTAACCTAGACAAAGATAGGAATTGATTATACAGCTTAATAGGATAGGGATCTAAATTTGCTGCAGTTATAATTAGTTTTGCACCGCTATTAATAGCCTTTCTTATTTTCAATCCATCACTAATTTCATAACAAATAGCCACTGCTAATGGGGGAGTAAATTTAGGATCGAAATATCTTGAATCAGATCCTGATTGAATTCCTCCTACTGCAGATAATCCTCTTGAAAAACTATCTAGAAATCTAGGTATTTTTTCACCTAATGGAACAAGTCTATTTTTATCTATAAATGAGGTAAAAGATTTATCTCCAATTTGAAATCCGAGTAAAGAACTTCTTAACTCATTATTAGAATTTCTGAAACCTCCTGCCAAGCTATTAACCTTAAAGCCTTTAGATAAATAAAAATTATTATATAGAGTCCCTTCAGGAGCAACGAGAAGTTTTACTTGATTAGCTAAAGCATACTTTTGAGCGATATATTGTTTTTCTTTAATAAATTCATCATCTATTTTTAATTTTTCTCTTGTTGGGATGTTGGTTTGCCAAATAGCCACAGGATATTCATAATTTCTTTTAATTGGCGTTATTAAACCCCCAAATAGATGTAAGAAAAAAATAATAAAAAGTCCGAAAATAAATATTTTTTTAAAATGAAGTTTTCTTCTCCATCTACCGTGACTAAAAAATATCCAAAATCCAATCAATATTTGTAATACGCATAAACCACTTGCGCCAATCCATCTTGCCAAACCAGCAAGATAAATATCACCTGGAATAAGACTCTCGCCTAAACCTATCCAAAAAAAAGGTGTTTGAGAAAGTATCAATTCGCCAATCCCCCAGGTCAAAGACAAAAAAAATACTTTTACTGTTAAAGGTAATATTTTCATTTTAAAAACATCCTCTTTCCACAGAATAATTTCAACTAACAAACCCCATAAATAAACTAATAACCCACCAAGAAAAGCACAAAATAATAATATTGAAATGGTGATTATTAAACTTGCAAACCATGAAAAACCTAGCCATGTTAGGGGATGAAGATCATAAAGCCAAGAATGACTAATCAAGATAAAGAAAAAACCCCAACAAAAATTTGCGATCCTTCTTTCACTTCCCTTCCATAAAATAAATAATGATATAGGCATAAAAATCAGCCAAAAATGGGTTGCAACAGAAATTCCTCCTAAGATGCCACCTAAACATGGGTAAAAATATTGTTTTAGACTTTTAACTTGAGTTGGGATTAACAAACTAAAATTTCAAATTAAATTTCAAATAACCCATTTATTGTACCTTTATTCTGTAGTATTGTTTCTAGTAACTTTCAAAATCTAGGTGAAAGAAGTCTTTATTAGTTTTGCAGTTTTTGTTTTTTGTGTTTCATTAACTATTTTCAGTCAATTTAATTCACCTCAAGTTGTTAATGCTGCTGAATCAGAAACTCAGTCAATTCAAAAAACACCTGTTGCAAAATCATCAAATATTTCAAATAATAATTTATTTGAACTAGACCCATCAGATCCAAATCCTATACTTTTTGCTATGGCAGAAGAAACACCATCAGACAGCAATTCAAGGACTACAGATAGTGGTCTAATTATTGCAGATATAATAAATGGGGAGGGTGATGAAGCCACTGCTGGGCAAACAGTTACTGTAAATTACACAGGAACTTTAGAAGACGGGACACAATTTGATACCAGTATCGGAAGAGCTCCATTCAGCTTTCCCTTGGGTGCTGGACGAGTAATTAAAGGTTGGGACGAAGGTGTAACAGGCATGAAAGTTGGAGGTAAAAGAAAATTGACAATACCTCCGGAACTTGGATATGGATCGAGAGGAGCAGGAAATGTAATACCTGCTAATGCTACTTTAATATTTGAAGTTGAATTATTAAAAGTCAATTAAATTAAGTAAGAAAAATATCTAAGACTTTTCAATTTAGTTAATCTCCAAGTATTATATTAGTAATATCAAATATTTGAAATGTTAAGTAAATTCATCAATTCTTTTCTAAATAAAAAATGCCCATTGTCAGTCCATGCTCACTGTGATGGACCTTGTGGTGTTTACGACCCAGCCTCTACGAGAGTTGCAGCTGAAGCAGTTTTATCAATGACAAAAAAACTTATTGCATTAGAAGCTCCTTCTAGCACTGATTCAGCAGAGTGGGCTTCATACAGTAATACATTTTCTAGATATGTTGCAGTTAAAGAAGAGCAAGCAAAAGAAACAAAGAAAGAAATTCTAATTTTATGGACAGATTACTTTAAACCAGTTCACTTAGAAACTTATCCAGACTTACATGAAACTATTTGGAAGGCTGCCAAATTATGCAGCTCCTGTAAAGTTAATATTGACTTAGCTCAAGCTGAAGAACTCATGAGTTATGTAGAAAAGATTCATAGTATTTTCTGGGCTTCAAAAGGAAGATCAGACGCTTTTGTAAAAGCTAGTTAACCAGAATTATTTTCAAAAGTTTTATTGATTTTATTTTATTTTTTTTAGGTTTAAGAAAAACTGCCATTATTAATGGTAAATCGATGTTACCTTACCTAAAAGAGGGGGATATTGTATTTTTTAAACAATATAAAAAGAATAAATCAATACTTAAAAATCGACAAATAGTTATTTTTAATCATCCACTTAAAAACAAAAACCTAATAAAAAGAATAAATTCAGTAAATCAAAATAATATTGAAGTTATTGGAGACAATATTGAATTAAGCGAAGATAGTAATAAATTTGGATTAATCAACAAAGAAAAAATAATTGGGATTGTCACCTCTAAATTAATTATTCCTAAATTAAAAAATTTTTTAATTCAAAAAAACAGAAACACTTCTTTGAATCCAAAATAATCCCAAAGAAAAGGAAAGCCCTCCTGCTACAGCTATTAATCTTTTAATAAATTTTTGACTTGCTTTAAAGGTGGTAAAAGATATTAAAAAAGTAAAAAGATTCATACTTATTAGTGAACCAATCAAATATGAAATCAAATATAAGCAAGCGCTTTTTAAAGGTAGTGCTAAAGAAGGAAGAACTGCAAGAAAATGTGAACCTCCAGCTATACCGTGTAGCAAGCCTAAACCAGTCAAAGCATGTGAGTGCTTATTATTAGTTTTTTGTTCCTTAACATGAAAGTGAAAGTGACGATGGGCAATTCCATTCTCATGCTTATGGGAATGCGAGTGGATCCTTAATTGAAAAGAATTTTTTATCGCAAATACCCCAACAATTAGAAGAGAAATTCCAACTAGAAATTCGGCAATATTAGAAAATTTGTTTAATGGCGTAATATCCTTAATAAAAATTGCTAGAAAAGCTAACAAGAGGACACCTGAAGAGTGTCCTAAGCCCCATGAGAAACTATTTTTAAGAGCTTTTTGGGGATTATTAATCGCTGCTGGTACAATTGCAATCAGATGATCAGCGCCACTAACTACATGCACAAATCCTGCAACTATACCTGTTAAAATTACAGCCTGCATATATATTCTGTACAACTTTGTTTATTCAATTTTATAGCACGATTTGAACTCAATATTAAATTGAGTTAAATAATTTCTTGAACGATTGTTCAATATCAGTTTCTCTCATAAAAGTTTCACCAATTAATACTCCCTTGATTCCAATAGATCTAAGCAATTCTAAATCTTCGGCATAATTAATTCCAGATTCACTTATGGGAATAATATTTTGTTTTAAAAATATATCTGCATATGTATGCATCAATTCTATTGATGTTTTTAAATCCGTTTTAAAAGTCTTTAAGTCCCTATTATTTATTCCAATCAAATTAAAAGATTTGAACTTTAGAATCCTTTCTAATTCATTAGAGTTATGGACTTCAACAAGAACACTCATCTTTAAATTATCAGCTATTTTCTTTAAATAAATTAAATCGTCATCACTTAAAATCGCAGCGATTAATAATATTGCATCAGCACCAGATACCCTTGCTTTATAAATCTGATAAGCAGAAATAATAAAATCTTTGCAGAGTAGAGGGAGATTAGTTGATCTCCTTACAGTTTCGAGTATTTCATAACTACCTTGAAAAAACCTTTTATCTGTAAGTACTGAGATACATGATGCTCCTAATCTTTCATAACAAATTGCTATGTTTTCAGGGTTAAAATCTTTTCTAATAACTCCTTTACTCGGACTAGCTTTTTTTATTTCAGCAATAACTCCTGGTTTTATTTTTGACTCCAAGATATTTTTGTAAAAATCTTTGGGAGTAGGAAGTTTTTCAATCTTTTTGATGAGATCTTCTAAAGAGACTGTTTTTTTAAAATTCTTAATTTCAATATCCTTGTGCCATATAATTTCTTCCAGAATATTTTTTGCTTGTGCTTCTCTATGAGGTACAGCATATTCTAAATTTTCTACCCTTACTGTTGGATTTGGTGGCCTGCGTCTTATCTCCATTAATTTTAGATATTATTTTATTTGAGAAGCCGCTTGTTTATATGCGACCTCAACTACTTCACTGAGAGTAGGATGAGTATGAACTTCTTTAGATAATTCAATTACATCTTGGTTCCTTGAAATAGCATTCGAAATTTCTTGAATTAAATCAGCTGCATGTAACCCAAAAATATGAGCACCTAATACTTTCCCATTATCTTTATTGAAAATCAATTTTAGCAATCCATCACTCTCCAATTCAGCCAATGCTTTTGAATTAGCCTTAAAGAAACTTTTGACAACTCCCAAAGTAAAATTTTCTTTTGCAGATATCTCTTTAGCTTCAACTTCAGAGAGACCAACTGAACTTATCTCAGGGTGAGTAAAGGTTGCTGCAGGGATACTTTTATAGTTAATTTCGACATTACCACCGCAAATATTATCAACAGCAATAGTGCCCTGCGCTGCAGCTGTATGGGCAAGCATTAGTTTGCCCGTTACATCTCCAACTGCCCAAAAATTAGGTATTATTTTATCACCATTCTTAACTCTCATTTGATCATCTACAGGAATGAAACCTTTTACTGTTTCGATACCAACCGACTCAAGATTTAAGTTATTACTATTAGGACTTCTGCCAGTGGCAACTAGTACAGCGTCAACTTCTAAAGTTTCTACAATTTCCTTAGATTTTGCATCCGTCAGTTCTATTTTTACAGGGCATCCAGGTATTATTTTTGTCGCAAAGACATTTGATTTTGTATCTATATCTCTTGATTGAATAAGGTTCTTCTTAGCAATTTTAGTGATGTCTGGATCAAATGTTGGCATAATATTCTCCAAAGCCTCGATCATGGTCACTTCACAACCAAGCGCGGTATAAACATCAGCAAATTCTAGTCCTATATATCCGCTTCCAATAATTGCTATCCATCTTGGAAGCCACTCAAGTTTAACCGCATCATCACTAGTAAATACGGTCCTATTATCCAAAGTTATTCCACGGGGCACAAAAGGAGAAGAGCCTGTTGCTATAAGAATATTCTTACATGTAAAAATTTTATCAATTCCGTTTTTATCTCTTACACCTACTTTTTGATTTCCTTCAATTCTTCCAATGCCCAAAATAATTTCAACTCCACTCCTTTTAAGAGTTTTTGTTAAATTTTCTCTAACATTTAAAACTAAATTATTTGCATGATCTGCAATTTTTGATCTCTCGAACCTTACTGGTGAAGCATGTATACCAAATTTAGCTAAATGTTTATAATCAGCTATTTCTCTAACTTTTCCACTTGCAGCCAAAAGAGCTTTAGATGGAACACAACCCTTGTTAACACAAGTACCTCCCATATCAGAAGATTCTACTATTGCGACTTTCAGTCCCTTACCAGCAGCATGTTTAGCGGCATCAAAACCTCCATATCCTGCTCCTATTACGATTAAATCAAAATCAAAACTTGAATCAGTCACTTTTTATTTATTTATTAGAGGTGTATGCGACTCTTTTTCGTTCTAGTAATAACGGAACTGCAACACAAGCCACATTCAATGATTCTACAATCTCACTATGCGGAATTGTAATTGTTTCATTAAAAGCTTCTTGAATTTTTTTATGAATACCTTGACCTTCATTACCCAAAATTAATGCGGTACGTCTAGACCAATCAACTTCCCAGTAAGGTTTTGAAGGTTTTTTTGAACTCTCATTATGGCTACTTGTGGAGAAAATCTTAAATCCTACATTTGACAATTCAGACAAAGACTTAAGTAAAGAATTTAATATTTCCTCTTCAATTCCATCAAATCTTAAAAATGGCAGATGAAAAACTGCACCTGAGGATGCTCTTAATACCTTTTGGCCTAATGGGTGCGCACCTCCAGCTAAAAAAATTGCATCAACACCCGCAGCTAAAGCAGTTCTAAATAGATTACCCATATTCCCAGGATCTTGAATCCTGTCGAGAACAAGAACAAAATCATCTTTTCTATTAAATTGATAATTAGGTATTGCTGAAATCTCTACTAAAGCTGCTATCCCATCTGGATTAATTGTTGAAATCGCAGATGCCAAGACTTCCTCTGAGACAATATTTATTAATGACTGATGAAATTTTTTGCTTAGATTTTGATTCTTTATTAGCCATTTTTCGGTAACTAAAATCTTAGAGGGATTTTTCCCAGACTTCAGCAATTCTTCAATGAGATGTGTACCCTCTATGCAAAAAAAGTCTTGATCTTTTGGAGATGATCCTCTTTTAAATGATCTAAATCTTTTAACTAGATTATTATTTTTACTAGTTATTTTTAAAAAAGTATTTTCTATGAGTAATTTGAAAAATTGTTTACCAACTATATTTTAATATCATAAATATTTTGATCAATTATTTATTAAATTTTTATATCCCAAGAAATCAAAAAAATACATTTTCACTTTTAATTAATATTCATGACGTTACATAGGGTGGACTTAATATTATTATTTTGTCATGATGAACCTAATAAATTAAGTCTTAATGATTTGCGGAAGCAAAACTAAGTCATATCTTAAATCGCAAAATTTAAAGATTCTTGGCCCAGGCAAGTTAAATGGAATAGTTGAAATAAGTGGTGCGAAGAATTCCGCCTTAGTTTTATTAGCCTCATCATTGCTAACTAATGAAAAAATAATTCTTGAAAATGTACCTTTTCTCACTGATATTGAAAAGATGGGGAATATCCTAAAGAATTTAGGAGTTAATTTAGTTCGTAAAAACGACCAACTAGAAATAGATGCAACAACTATTTCGATTAAAGAACTTCCATATGAACTTGTTAAAGGATTAAGAGCTAGTTTCTTTTGTATAGGTGCACTATTAACTAAATTTGGAGAAGCTCAAGTACCGTTACCAGGTGGATGTAATATTGGTTCAAGACCAATAGACGAGCACATTAATGGACTAATAGCATTAGGAGCAGATATTATTATTGAAGAGGGAATTGTCAGGGCAAAAACAAGGAGAAACAAAAATAGGCTTCGAGGCACTCATATTAAATTAAATTGTCCAAGTGTAGGTGCGACTGAAACTTTAATAATGGCAGCATCTTTAGCCAAAGGAAGAACTACTATTGAAAATGCTGCTAGAGAGCCTGAAGTTCAAGATTTATGCCAAATGCTTAATAAAATGGGGGCAAAAATTTATGACTCTGGTAAAGAAACAATTATTATTGATGGTGTTAATAAGCTTGGCGGATGTACCCATAAAGTAATTCCAGACCGAATAGAAGCTGGAACTTTTCTAATAGCTGCCGCTGCAACTTCCTCTTCAATAACAATTTCTCCAGTAATCCCTCATCATCTTGAAGCTGTTACTAATAAGCTTCAAGAGAGTGGGAGTAAAATTACGATTAAAGGTAATTCGATTTCTATCAAGAGTAAAGAGATTAAAGGAGTAGATATTGAAACAGCTCCTTTTCCAGGCTTTCCTACTGATTTGCAGGCACCATTTACAGCTCTAATGACAATCGCAAATGGTGAATCAAAGATAACTGAAACAATTTTCGAAAACAGAATGAATCATATTTATTTACTTAATGAAATGGGCGCCCGTATAAAACTAAACAAAAACGTAGCTCACATCAAAGGTGTTAAAACAATTAATGGGATGAATCTAGTTGGCTCAGATTTAAGGTCATCAGCTGCATTAATAATTGCAGGAATTATCGCAAAAGGTAGTAGTAAGATTTATGGATTAGAACATTTAGATAGAGGTTATGAAAATTTTGAATTAAAATTAAAAAATTTAGGTATAAAAATAATTAGAGAGATCAGTAAAAGTACTTTTGAGGAGAATGGATATAAAATTGAACCAAAATCTGAGAATCTTTCAAAACTCGAAGCAGCTTAGTCTTTCACAAAAATATTTTGAAACTGAGAGAGTTGATTCAAACGTAAGCAATATTGATTAGTGAAATACAACCCAAAAATAATATGAACAAAACTAGAAAACGATTAGACCAAATTTCATTTAAACCATTAAAGTTGAATTCATTCATGCCCAAGTTCCGCTACTAGATCCGAATGTTGTCAATATAGTCACTGCAAAAAAAAGATAAGGGACAAATTTAAAAGATAATTTTTTAGCTTGAGTTTTAGACATTTGTTTTTTTATTAAATATAACACAATATTACTAATCATGAAGCTATCTCCTTCTATAAAAGACTTTTAATCGTATTTAATCACAAAAATGTATCATAAATGTTTAAATTTTCTTTTTTACCTTATTTCTTGTCAGCAAATACAATAAATACAATTCTATGTTTTATCGAAAAGATTAACTATTAACAAACGTTATCTTGATCACTGTTCCTTGACCAAAACAATAGTCAATAAGTTGATTTTTGTTATAATAAAAAAGTTCATTTTTTCAAAAGCCTTGGGAGCGTGGTGGAATTGGTAGACGCACCGCACTCAAAATGCGGCACCTTCGGGTATGTCGGTTCAAGTCCGACCGCTCCCACTTTGATGAATACCTATAGTCGATTCGATATATCTTTCAAAAAAGGAAAAGGTTGTTGGCTATGGGACAAAACAGGTAAAAAGTATCTTGATGCAGTAGCTGGTATAGCAACTTGCAGTCTTGGACATAGCGATAGAGTTTTAGGAAGAAGGTTATCAAGTCAACTAACAAAGATTCAACACATTTCCAATCTTTACAACATTGAAGAACAAGAACAATTAAGCAGAACTTTAACGAATATGAGTTGTGCCAAAAGCGTCTTCTTCTGCAACAGTGGTGCTGAAGCAAATGAATCAGCAATCAAACTAATTAAAAAATATGGTAATACAACAAATAAAGGCAAAGAATCAATTATTCTCGCAGCAGAATCTAGCTTTCATGGAAGGACGCTGGCAGCCTTGAGTGCTACTGGACAGCCCAAATATCAAAAAGGTTTCGAACCAATGATTCAAGGGTTCAAATTTTTTAAATTTAACAATTTTGATTCGGTAAAAAAATTATTTGAGGAGTGTGAAAATAATGATCAAAAAATTTCCGGTGTTTTAGTCGAACCAATACAAGGAGAAGGTGGCGTAATTCCTGGAAGTAAAATATTTTTTAAAAGCCTGAGAGATATATGTGATAAATATAATTCTCTTCTCATTTTAGATGAGGTCCAAAGTGGAGTAGGTCGAACTGGGAAAATGTGGGGTTATGAGAATTTGGGAATTGAACCTGATGGATTCACCCTTGCTAAAGGATTAGGAGGAGGCCATGCAATTGGAGCATTATTAGTAAAAGAAAAAGCCAACATTTTTTCTCCAGGAGATCATGCAAGCACTTTTGGGGGGAACCCTTTCGCCTGTAAAGCTGCCCTAACTGTATTAGAAGAAATCAATAGAAGAAATCTTATCAATAATGTTTATCTAAGAGGGGAACAATTAAGTGCTGGATTTGAAGAATTGTCAAAAAAATTTCCAAATATTATTACCGGAAAAAGAGGTTTAGGTTTAATACAAGGTCTTGTGATCAATGATGATTATGCTGATGCAAAAAATATTACATTAAAAGCTTTTGATAAAGGATTACTGGTAGTTCCTGCAGGAGGAAATGTATTAAGGATTGTCCCACCATTAGTTATATCTCGAAGAGAAATTAATATTCTTTTGGATAAGCTAAATTCAATTTTTGAAGAGTCATAGCAATTTAAATTTTGAAAAATGCAAATTTAAAAATTTTTGAATTATTATCACCTAAATATGAAAGGGATAATATCAAGTTAGGTTTATCAAGAATAAAAAAAGCACTTCAAGAACTTGGTAATCCTTGCGAGAATATCCCCGCGATACAAATTATTGGAACCAATGGGAAAGGATCAATCGCGGCATATTTAGAAAGTATACTTTTTGAAGCTAAAAAAAATTTTGGTGTAACTACTTCCCCTCATCTTTTTGATGTATGTGAGAGGATTAGAGTTAATAAAAAAAATATTAACAAAACTGATTTTGAAAAAATCTATTTTTTAATAGAAAAAATTTTTTCAAAATATGAATTGACACCTTTTGAAAAAATTATTTGCTGCGCACTAAATTTTTTTGATAAAAAAAAAGTTGAATTGCTTATTCTTGAAGCTGGCTTAGGAGGAAGATTAGACGCGACAACAGCCCATAAATCTCGACCAATTATTGCGATTGGGAATATTGGCTTAGACCATAAAGAATTTCTTGGAGATACGATTGAAAAAATTGCCGAGGAAAAATTAGCAGTTATTGAAAAAAACTCAATTGTCATTTCATGTAACCAAAATAGTCAAGTTGAAAATTTAATAAACAAAAAAGTTAAAGAGGTTGGAGCAGAAATTATCTGGAAAAATTCAATTTCAAATAGATATGAGCTTGGATTAAAAGGAATTTTCCAAAAGCAAAATGCTTCAGTCGCCGTTGGAGCAATTGAAGCGCTTAATAATTTGGGATTTAATATTGAAGAAAAATATATATCTGAAGGTCTCAAAAAGACAACTTGGAAAGGAAGGCTAGAAAAAATAAATTACTTAAACAAAAAAATTCTTGTGGATTGTGCGCATAATTATCCTGCTGCGAAAGCACTTTCTAATGAGCGAAGCAATTGGGAAAATGAAGAAAAAGGAATTTATTGGATTTTAGGTGTACAAAGACAAAAAGATATTTACGCAATGTTAAAAACACTTCTAAAAAAAAATGATCACTTATTACTTGTTCCAGTTCCAAAACAACCTAGTTGGCAATTAAAAGATCTCTCTGTGTATAAGGAAAATAACTCTCAAAAAATAGTTGAATTTAAAACATTTGAACTTGCCATTGAGTATTTATTTTCCCTAGAAAAATGGCCACCTAATCATCCTGTATTAACAGGTTCCATTTTTTTAGTTGCTGAATTTATTAAATTTGCAAATAAACGAAAATACTAAATATTAAATTGTTCCTTTATTTCCCAACCCTCTAATTTTCCTGGATTTAATAGGCCTTTAGGATCAAATTTTAATTTCGCTTTTACTTGATCTGCGTCTACCACTCCGAGACCTCCGCCCTCGACAGTTAAGACATGGGGATTAAAAATAAACGCACCAAGTTTCTTACAATCTTCCATTATTTCATTTAATTCTTCTACCCCATTCCACTTTAATACTGGCAAAGCCGCTATTCGTGGTGATCCTTGCTGAGAAACTGCCTCCAAATGCCAAAGAACTTTTTTACCCCATTTTTTTCTCAAAAAATAAATTAATTCTAGTTCATTATTCAGAGGCAAAAGCATCTGTAAATATGTCCAATTTTTATCCCTAGATCTCATATGAAGAGTTGTATGATTCCATACGACTTCAGAAATTCCGTTAACGAGTTTTTCTTCTTCCCCAAGGAGGGTAAATTCAACTTTGAATTTTTTACAAATCAACTCGATCGTTTTTGTTCCTCCAAGAGTAGATTGAATTAAAATCTTGTGACTTCTAGAATTATTTTTAAACCATTTTGGCATTTGATCTACAATTTCATCTTCAAGAATTGCTCCAAGTTTCAGATCAATTGCGGAGCTTGTAAGAGTTTTTAATATTTCTATTGTTTTTTCAAATTCAATACAGTCGATAACTATTGAATACCACTTACGTCTGATATCAGTAGCAAGTAATAAAGAAGTAATTATTCCATTAGTCCCATAAGCATGATTAAGTGGTTCTGATTCTTCAGCATCAAATTTTAATAAATCAGGTTTTTCATTCATAGTCACTGCCTCTAAACCAATAAGATTACCTGGATCTCTTAAAAATCCCCACCTAATGGACCCAATACCTCCTGACCCGCCTGCAATAAATCCACCAATTGTAGCGGTTTTCCAAGTACTAGGAAGCAACCTTAATTCCCTTCCATATTTTTCTAATTGTTTATTCAAATCTCCCATGACACATCCAGACTGTGCTTTCACAAAACCTGTATCTGGATCAAATTCTTCTAACTTATTAAAGTGACTCATCTGCATTACAACTCCTTTAAACAATGGGACAGCTTGTCCATAATTGCCTGTTCCTGAACCCCGTAAAGTAAGAGGGATAGAAAATTCCCAACAAATTTTTGCTACTTTCTTCACCGCGTTATGATCACTAGGTCTTACCACCAAATCAGCGATACATTTGTCTAATCTTTCAGTAAGGATTGGAGAGTAGTTATAAAAATCTTTTGAGAGTCTTTTTAAGTCAGATTGGCTTTCAATAATCTCTAAGTTTTTAACTTCCTTAAATTTGTCTATAAATTTAAGATTAGTTAATTTCATTAATAAAATTTTTTTGTTTGTATATAAATTAGTCGATTATCAATGTAAATCGCCTTTTATAAATACTTTTCTTTTTAAAGTACTCGAAAAAAGATCTGCCCATCTTTCTGCCTCTAAAATTACAAAGTCAGCAGGGCAACCCTTTTTAATTACACCATCCCATTTTAAGTTTAATAATCGGCTTGGTGCTAAAAAAATAGAAGATAGAGTCATTCTCTCCCACGGATTTAATTGAAGCATAGGTATCGAGCAAGACAACATATAAAAATGGTCAAAATTACCAAATGGGTACCAAGGATCTTGAACGTTATCACTACCTAGAGATACATCCACATGTGATTTTTGTAATTGCTTTATTGGCGCAACTGGTCTTTTGAATGAGGTAGCTTTATTGTCTCGATTGAGCAGCCAAAAATTTGTTAAGGGTAAAGCAATAACTTTAATATTTTTCTCAGCCATTTTTTCTCCTAAGCTTAAAATCTCTCTATGACTTAAAGAAATAAGACTACTTAAATGACTACAAGTAATCGGAATACTATTAATTTTTAAATTTTCTATTGTCTCTAATAAAACTTTTATTCCTGCTCCAGGCTCAATAATTGATTCATCTATATGTAAATCAATTTCTAATTTATATTTACGCGCGAGAAGAAGCATCTTTGAGAGGAATTTAATTGTGTCTTTTTTATTAAAAGGTGGGACAACAACACCCCCTAAAATACCTCCATGAGATGCAAATATTTTTGCCAATTCTTCTCCATTAGGAGTATCCCAGAATTCCAATGGAGCTAGAGCAACGAATTGCAATATCAACTCAGATGAAAATTGTTTTTGTAATTTAAAAAGTTCAATCCAAATATCAATCGATTGACTTTTGTATGTATCAATATGACTTCTAATAGCTCGGTATCCATTTTTAATAGCAAGTTTTAATGATTTCTCAACTCTCTCAAGAACCTTATCTAAAGTTCTAGTTTTATGTTCTTCAAGATTTACTGATAAAGCTCCTCCATAGTTTGATTCCAGGTTAGGAAAATCTGCCCATGTAAAAGATTTGTCAAAATGCGAATGCGTTTCAACAAATCTTGGGAATAAAATATTTTTTGGTTTTATCACTTTATCTTTTAAAGGCTTTAAATCAGAAACAAACCCATCCTCCCAACTGATGGAAACTGAACATAAATCCTCCACGTCAATAATGAGATTATCAACATCTTCTATTAAAAATAAGCTTCTTGGAATAAGAACCTCAGCCGTACCGGAATTTCTCAAATTTTTAAATTTTCTTTTATTTTAAAACATAAAAAAACTTTACTGAATTTGAAAATAATTCAAATTTCGCTAAAAGATAAAAATAACTATGAAAAATTACCCTTGAGTTGTTAAATTTATAATTGTAAGGCGGGCGTCGCCAAGTGGTTAAGGCAGCGGCTTGTGGCGCCGCTATTCGGGGGTTCGAATCCCCTCGCTCGCCCTTAAAAAAATTGCAGCAAAATTATTTAACTTGTAATTTTGAATTAAAGAATCATAAAAAATTCCTAGCAAAGTGCTAACAAAAACAAAATCAGACGAAAAAAAGTTTCAAAAGAATTCAACTACTGGCAGTTATTGGATAACCACATTTGGATGCCAAATGAACAAGGCTGATTCTGAGAGAATGGCTGGGACATTAGAGAAAATGGGATATACCAGAGCGGATAATGAATTAAATGCCGATTTGGTCTTATATAATACATGCACCATTAGAGATAATGCAGAGCAAAAAGTTTATAGTTTTTTAGGGAGACAAGCAAAAAGAAAGCACAAAACACCTAGGCTAAAACTAGTTGTTGCAGGTTGTCTTGCTCAGCAAGAGGGAGCGTCATTACTAAGAAGAGTCCCAGAACTTGATCTAGTAATGGGTCCTCAACACGTAAATAACCTTCAGAATCTTCTGGAGAAAGTTGATTTAGGAAATCAAGTTGCTGCCACAGAAGAAACCTTCATTTCTGAAGACATAACAAGCGCCAGAAGAGAAAGCTCAATTTGTGGCTGGGTTAATATCATTTATGGATGTAATGAAAGATGTTCATATTGTGTAGTTCCCTCTGTCAGAGGAAAAGAGCAATCAAGATATCCAAATGCGATAAAAAGTGAGATTCAACAATTAGCTGATAATAATTTTAAAGAAATTACTCTTTTGGGTCAGAATATAGATGCTTATGGTAGAGATCTTCCAGGAACTACTAAAGAGGGGAGAAAAGAAAATACTCTCACTGATCTCTTATATTATATTCATAATGTTAAAGGAATTCGTAGAATAAGATTTGCTACTAGTCATCCAAGATATTTTTCAAAAAGATTAATTAAAGCTTGTTTTGAACTTGATAAAGTCTGTGAACATTTCCATATTCCCTTTCAAAGTGGAAATGATGAAATCTTAAAGCAAATGTCCCGAGGATATACTATCAAAAAGTATAAAAATATTATCGAGAATATAAGATCATTAATGCCAGATGCATCAATCACAGCTGATGCAATAGTTGCTTTCCCAGGAGAAACCGAAGAACAATATGAAGATACATTAAAACTAATATCAGATATTGGGTTTGATCAAGTTAATACAGCAGCGTATTCGCCAAGACCAAATACGCCTGCAGCAGTTTGGTCGAATCAACTTTCGGAAGAAGTAAAAAAAGCTAGATTAAAGGAAATTAATGATTTGGTCGAGAAAACTGCTAGGAGAAGAAATCAAAGGTACCTAAACAATATTGAAAGTATTTTAATTGAGGGTTTAAATCCAAAAAATTCCTCGCAGATTATGGGTAGAACTAGGACAAATAGATTAACTTTCGTAGAGATTCCCAAAAACATTAACTTTAATTTTTCATTAGGAGACGAGATAGATGTCAGGATAAATGAAGCAAGACCTTTTTCTTTAACAGGAGAACTTTACTTATAGTTACTTTCTAAATGATCGGAGGAAAGAAAAAATGTATAGGGTTAATATTTGGTGGGCATTCCAATGAACATGAAGTATCGATATCCTCTGCAAAAACAGTTTTTCAAGCATTCAATTCAGAAATAAATAAAGAACGCTTTAGAGTTAAAGCCTTTTACATAAATAAATATGGAGATTGGCTTGATAGTGATAGTTCAGAAAAAATCCTAATTGGTGAAATTGAAAAAAATAAAACCAAAAAAAAAGAAATTTTTAATCAAGAAAAAATTAACTTTCTAGGTGGAATTGAATTTCAAAATGTTGATGTTTGGTTTCCTCTTTTACATGGATTTAATGGTGAAGACGGATCAATTCATGGCTTACTGAGTTTTACAAAGAAACCTTTGGTCGGATGTGGAATTATAGGCTCTGCACTAGGAATGGATAAAATATTGATGAAAACAATTTTCTCAAATCTTAAACTTCCGCAAGTTAATTATCTAGTGTTTCAAAATGAAAATCTCAACGATAAGGTAGTAAAAAATAAGTTAAAAAATGAAATTATAAAAAAATTAAATTTTCCTGTTTTTGTTAAACCATCAAACTCAGGATCATCTCTTGGAATCTCCAAAGTCATAAATGAATCAGAAATATTTCAAGCATTAGAAAAGGCTCTGGAAATAGATCCAAGAATCTTAATAGAGGAAGGTTTAGAGGTAAGGGAGATTGAATGCGGAATAATTGGTAATTCAAAACTCATAACTTCTGAGATAGGCGAAGTAAACTACGAAAGTGATTGGTATGATTACGATTCAAAATATTTCTCAAATAATAAAATAATTATCCCAGCCGAAATAGATTTTAAACTCACAAAAGAAATTAAAGAAATTGCTATTAAAAGTTGTAGAGCACTAAATATTTTCGGTTTTGCAAGAGTAGATTTCTTTTTAGAAAAATCTTCAAATAAAATTTTGTTAAATGAAATAAATACAATTCCTGGTTTCACAAAAAACAGTATGTTTCCAATGCTTTGGGAAGCTTCAGGTTTAAAAATCGAACAACTTGTGGCTAAACTGGTGGATATATCTCTAGATTTGTAATTTAAATAAATGTTGCATGGACTTCTTTGGTTACCATTACTTCTAATCTTCATTTTATTAACTGCACTTGGATGGTTAGAAAGAAGAAGGCAAAATCTTTTTAGAAGTTGGGCGAGTAATTCTGAATTGTGCAAGTTAGATAGTTCAGGCGCAGCCTCCTTAAAAAATGGTGAGTTAAAGTGGAGCGCATTTGAAGCTGGTAAATTTGAAGAAAAAGACAGTTTTACAATAAATAAACTTGAATTAGTTGAATTAATGGCACTAACTTCAGGAGAAGCTCCCCTAACGAGTGAATCTCAAGGAAAGTGCAGGTTGAGATTAGTAGGTGATGGGAAAGAGATGGATGTCCCATTCTCAGATGCAGAGCAAGCGAGAGAATGGATGGACCAATTGATGGAAAAAGCTCGATGTGATTTGTGAAAAATCAAAAAAAAATCAAAAATAGAAGCTTTTTTTTACTAATTTCATTTTTATTTTTAACAAGTTTATTAAGCCTAAAAACTCTTAAAAAAGTTAATATTCAGGACATTAGGATTTCTGGTAGTGCATTATTTTCGCAGAATGATTTGGTAAATAATTCATCTTTAAAATTCCCGATCCGATTAATTTTTGTTAATTCTAATTTGTTAGAAAAAGAGTTAAAACAAAATTTATCGCTCAAGAATGTTTCAGTAAACAGAGAATTATTTCCTTTTGGTTTGAAAGTTAATATTAATACAAGAATTCCAATAGCTTACGGTGAGAGAATAATAAAAGACAAAACAATATTAGGCTTCATTGATGAAGATGGAATTTTTATAAATAAAAATAATGCGGACGAAAAAAATTTGAATAAATTAACCATACAAGTTTTTGGATGGAAAGAAAAATTTAAAAAAATATTATCTGAAATTTTCATCGCTCTAGAGAATTATGAATTTGAGATAGTTAAAATAACCTTCTCACCCGATGGTTTTCTAACTGTTGAGGAAAAAGATTTAAAAACAATCTTCCTAGGATTTAAGCCAGATTTAATCAACTATCAATTACAAGTAATCAATAATTTAAAAAATGAATTTGAGAAAAATAGCTTTTCAATAAAAATAGATAATATTGATCTTACAAATCCAAATAAACCAAAAATGAAAGTGTTCAAACCCTAATATTTAAAAAAGGATTTCGAATAATTATTTTTAATTATTGTAGTGTTGGTGAGGATTTAGCATTTAAAACTAAATATTTAATAAATAAATATTTGCAGGGTTTTACTCAACAAATTCCTACAGATGAGCTTACTAAGTTCATAATGCATCCAATACTAGTATTAGATCCCTATTTAGAGATGAGCTTCGGTAACAACCCAAACTTTGATCAGTCGAGAGAAATTCTTCCAAGCCAAAACGCCAAAATTGAGGTAATTGGCGTTGGGGGGGGTGGAAGTAATGCTATTAACAGAATGATTGATAGCGACCTTGAAGGTGTTTCATTCCGAGTTCTTAATACTGATGCACAAGCCTTACTTCAGTCCTCCGCAGAGCGAAGGGTTCAATTAGGTCAGAACTTAACAAGAGGTCTTGGAGCAGGTGGCAATCCAAGTATTGGTCAAAAAGCTGCAGAAGAATCTAGAGAGGAGCTTCAACAATCGCTAGAGGGATCCGACTTGGTATTCATAGCTGCAGGAATGGGTGGAGGTACCGGCACGGGAGCAGCTCCTGTTGTTGCTGAAGTAGCAAAGCAAAGCGGTGCATTAACTATTGGCATAGTAACTAAACCTTTTTCTTTCGAAGGGAAAAGGAGAATGCGTCAAGCAGAAGAAGGAATTGCAAGATTAGCTGAAAATGTTGATACTCTAATTGTTATTCCAAATGATCGTTTAAAAGAAGTTTCTGCAGGTGCCTCTATTCAAGAAGCGTTCAGGAATGCTGATGATGTTTTAAGAATGGGAGTTCAAGGTATAAGTGAAGTAATTACTCGCCCAGGCGAGGTTAATCTTGACTTTGCTGATGTTAGATCAGTTATGACTGAAGCTGGTACAGCGCTTCTAGGCATGGGTATTGGATCTGGTCGGTCTAGGGCAATGGAAGCTGCTCAAGCTGCAATTAATAGTCCATTACTAGAAGCAGGAAGAATTGATGGAGCAAAAGGTTGTCTTGTAAATATAACTGGAGGAAAAGATATGACTCTTGACGATGTTACCGCAGTAGGTGAAGTTATTAGTGATGTCGTAGATCAGGATGCAAATATAATCGTTGGTCAAGCGGTTAACCAATCAATGGAAGGTGAGATACAAGTTACTGTAATCGCCACAGGATTTGAAACAAATCAACCATTAAACCAACAAAGAATAAAAAACAGGTTATCAAGTCAACCCTCATACAATTTCTCTGACAATAAAGAATCAGGAGCTAGTATTCCTGAATTTTTGAAATTAAGGCAAAATAAAAAAATATAAGCTAAAGGTAAAATAGAGTGACTCGGTTATCTCGCCTGCCTCAAGCATCCCTTGTGGCTGCTACCTTCCGGTCCTGACCAGGTTTAGGCGTTAAAACCGCGAAAGGCCGAGTCAGTAATATATTAGCAATTCTTGATTAAAAAAGATACATCAATTTATTATGTTACCTTCAGACCTAGTTAATTATAAAAAAAAATCTCAAAAAATTATTGCACTAACTGCATGGGACTCCATATCAGGATCCATTGCAGAGCAAGCTAATGTTGATCTTGTCTTGGTAGGAGATTCCTTAGCAATGGTCTGTTTAGGATATAAATCAACATTGCCATTAACTTTAGAAAACATCATTTATCATACTAATGCTGTCTCGAGAGGATTCACAAAGAAAATTGAGGATCAACCTTTGGTCGTTTCAGATATGCCTTTTCTGACTTACCAATGTGGAGAGGATAAAGCTGTTGAGTATGCAGGGAAAATAATCCAGAGCACTTATGCAAAAGCTGTAAAGGTAGAAGGAGCTGAACCAGAAATACAAAAAGTTATTTCTAGATTAATAAGAATGGGAATCCCTGTTATGGGTCATATAGGTCTTACACCACAAAGCTATCTAAATATTGGATTAAAGAAACAAGGAGAAAGCCTAGCAAGTCAAGAAAAAATCAAGGAAGAGGCTTCCATTCTTGAAAAACTAGGATGTTTTTCAATAGTTCTTGAACATATTCCTGATTTGCTTGCTAAAGAAATACAAAATTCTTTAACAATTCCCACAATAGGTATCGGTGCGGGTAATTATTGCGATGGACAAGTAAGAGTAACTGCAGATTTGTTAGGCCTCAATGATGACCAACCACCATTTTGCCAACCAATAATTCAAGGGAAGAAATTATTTGAGGATAAATTAAAAGAATGGGTAGAATCTGAAAGACTTAACTAATAAACCCCATTTTGTCATAAATTCTAATTCCTTAAGAACATAGTATTTCCAAAGGTTTATTAGGATATATATTATCTTTAAATCATTTCATTTTTTTCTATTTTTGATATTTAAAAATAAGTTTGTATAGTTTGCAATAACTAATAAAAGCAAAAGGAATGTATTAATAGACATTTCAAAAGAGAGTCGTTATAACCTTTAATTTAGATCTACTGTCAATCGATGGATTTTTTTTTCAAAATTTATTTTTTACAAATTTCAAAAGATATTTAAGACTATATTCCTTTGATTAATAAATTGATTTTGAAAAACTCTATTTCTCTTATTCCTTTTCTTTCGATGATAATTCTTACATTGGGATGTTCAAATAAACCAGCAGAGAAAGAAATGAAAATGCCAATGTTATTTGATACCAAAGAACAGGCAGAAAAAGAAGCCTATAAATTTGGTTGCGAAGGAGCTCATCAAATGGGGAATAAATGGATGCCATGTAGTATGCACAAACATAACCATTAAAACGAGTGTTTAATCTCTCCAATTTTTATCAACTTAGAACTATTTTTTTGCCGAGATTTGCTTCACCTTTTGTTAAAGAAGTTTTTGAGGGAATTTATTTTATTATCTGTAATTCCCTTAAAACAAGAGATGGCAATAGTTTCAGCTATGACAAAATGGGTATGGTTAATCTTAATTAATTTCATCCCACCACTTAAACATAGAAATAAGAACTTGATTGCTTAGTTCCATTCCTTTAGGCTCACTTAAAAAGAATCTATTCCCCTTTCTTAATAATAGTCCACTTTCAAGGAATCTTTCCCATTCTTCAAGCAATTTATTAAAGTTGCTTGCAATTTTTTTGTTTTCCCATTTTTGTTCTTTAAAAACTTCTTTGATATCTACACCCTCTTTGAGTCTTAATCCCAACATAATTTTTTCATCAAGTTCTTTATAGAAAAACTCCTTATTAGTTAGGGATGAATCTAAATTAAGTTCATATTGTCTAATTACCCATTCTTTATATTCTTTGCTAACTCTTGGCCTAGTTAACTTTTCCCCCCAAGGCGAACTAGTTGAACCTTGACCAAAACTCCACCAGCCTAAACCACTCCAATAAACTCTGTTATGTCTTGATTGATGTCGCGGAAGGCAATAGTTTGAGATTTCATATCTTGAATAACCTGAGTTTTTTAAAATTAAATGGGTTGATTCACTGTTTCTAAAAGCTTCTTCATCACTTGGGAGTTTTAATTTTCCTAAACTAACTAATTTTTTAAAAACAGTGCCATTTTCAATATTTAAATCGTAAATAGATAGATGCGGTGGTGAAAATGTTATTGCTTTTTTTAAGTCATCTTGCCATTCTTTAAATCCACTAAGTGGCAAGTTTTGAATTAAATCTAGACTCCAACTTTTTATTAACCCAGAATCAAATTCTCTCTTCAACCATAAACAAGATTTTTCTGCATCTTCTTTAGAATGACGCCTTCCCGACTTTTGAAGTATCTGATTATTAAAACTTTGTACTCCTAGACTAAATCTATTTATCCCAGCATTTATGAATCCAAAAAGATCATCTTGAGTAAAACTAGCTGGATCAACCTCCATAGTGATTTCAGCACCATAGTCAATTCCATAATTTTCTTTAAAAAGATCAATTAATTCTTTGATTTGGGTTGGATCTAAAATTGATGGTGTACCACCTCCAACATAAATGGTCGATAGAGGTGATTTATGCTTAATTGACAATATTTCTTTATATAAAAATTGCAAATATTCTTGAACAGTTTTGCTTCCATAACCTTTTAAAGTTTCAACTTTGTTTCCTAATGGAATAACTGCAAAATCACAATAAAAACATCTTCTGTGGCAAAAAGGAATGTGCACATAAGCACTTCTTGGAAACTTATTCATAATATAAATTCATTTTTAAGCTCCAAAAACGTATTAAGGATCGAAAAAAATAAGATACTTATTTACTCAATTAATAAATCCTAGTAGATTATACATATGACAGATATCTTAGTATTAATTTTATTTGTATTGTCTGGGGCTGCTTCAGGATGGCTTGGTGTTGATTTATTGCCAGTAGACATACTCAAACAGGTATCTAATGTAGAAGGGTTTAGAGTTGTTTTAGCAATAATTGGTTTTTTTGTAGGATTAGCGGCTGGTTTTGTATTTCTTCAACTTAGAAAGACGTTTCTTGATCAAATAAGAACAATGCCTACGGACTTACTAATAAGTAGGTCCGTTGGATTAATTTTAGGATTACTTGTTGCGAATCTCCTACTTGCTCCAATACTATTAATTCCCTTCCCTAGAGAGGTTTTTTTCGCAAAACCTTTGGCAGCTATATTAAGTAACATTTTCTTTGGTGTGCTTGGTTATAAGTTGGCAGATACCCATGGAAGGACATTATTGAGATTATTTAATCCAAATAATACTGATGCATATCTAGTTAATGAAGGTATCCTCCCTGCTGCAAGTCCAAAAATTCTAGATACCAGTGTAATTATTGATGGAAGAATCAATGGCCTATTAAGTTGCGGCTTATTGGAAGGGCAATTAATTGTTACTCAAAGTGTAATTGACGAATTACAAACTTTAGCTGACTCAAGCAGTAATGAAAAAAGGTCGAAAGGCAGAAGAGGTCTTAAGTTATTAAAGGAATTAAGAGATTTATATGGGAGAAGACTTGTAATAAACCCAACAAAGTATGAAGGTAATGGGGTAGATGAAAAACTCTTGAAGATTACTGAGGATATGACAGGAACTTTAATTACAGCTGATTATAATCTTTCTCAGATTGCTGAAGTTAAAGAATTAAAAGTTATGAATTTGAGTGATTTGGTTATTGCTTTAAGGCCAGAAGTGCAACCAGGAGAATCACTTAATATAAAAATTGTCAGAGAAGGCAAAGAAAAAATGCAAGGTATTGGATATTTAGATGACGGAACAATGGTTGTTATTGATGAGGCAAAGAATTTTGTAGGAAGCAGATTAGATATTGTCATAACAGGAGCATTACAAACTCCCACTGGAAGAATGGTCTTTGGAAAACTAATAAATAATCCTGAGTCAAACAAATCTTTTAAATCACCAGCGACACAGGGCTAAATCTAGCTAGAATCAGTTCAATCTTAATTACTTGATACAAATGACTGTATCTGCTCCTTATTACGGCGAAAACACCGTCATGAGGACTCCACCCCCTGATCTTCCCTCTCTTTTACTTAAAGAGAGAATTGTTTATCTTGGTTTACCATTATTTTCAGATGATGATGCTAAAAGACAACTAGGAATGGATGTTACTGAGCTAATCATTGCTCAACTTCTTTATCTAGAGTTTGAAGATCCAGAAAAACCAATCTATTTCTACATCAATTCAACAGGAACAAGTTGGTACACTGGTGACGCCGTTGGTTTTGAAACAGAAGCCTTCGCTATCTGCGATACAATAAGCTATATCAAGCCTCCAGTACACACAATATGTATCGGACAAGCAATGGGGACCGCTGCAGTCATTCTTTCATCTGGCACTAAGGGGCAAAGGGCGGCTCTTCCACATGCTTCTATTGTTTTACATCAACCTATAAGCGGTGCAAGAGGCCAAGCAACTGATATCCAAATAAGAGCCGAGGAAGTTTTGAAAAATAAAAAATCAATGCTAGAGATTCTATCTCGTAATACTGGAAAGACTATCGAAGAACTATCTAAAGACTCAGACAGGATGAGTTATCTCAACCCCCAAGAAGCCCTAGATTATGGAGTTATCGATAGAATACTCACAAGTCAAAAAGATTTACCAAATAAAAATTAACCTTCACAAAACTATTTTAAAATCATGCCAATAGGAACTCCAAGCGTGCCTTACAGACTTCCAGGAAGTCAATACGAAAGGTGGGTTGACATATATACAAGACTGGGTGTTGAAAGAATTCTTTTTCTTGGACAGGAAGTGAATGATGGTATTGCTAATAGCCTTGTTGCACAAATGCTTTATCTAGATTCTGATGATAATTCCAAACCTATCTATTTATATATAAACAGCCCAGGAGGATCAGTTACTGCTGGCTTGGCTATATATGACACTATTAAATACGTAAAAAGTGATGTAGTAACAATCTGCGTAGGCCTCGCAGCCTCAATGGGAGCGTTCCTATTGGCCGCTGGCACAAAAGGTAAAAGAGTTGCTTTACCTCATAGCAGAATAATGATTCATCAACCTCTCGGAGGAACTTCTCAACGTCAAGCAAGTGATATTGAAATAGAAGCTAAGGAAATTTTAAGAATTAAAGATATGTTAAATATGTCTATGGCAGATATGACAGGCCAATCATTTGAAAAAATTGAAAAAGATACTGATAGAGATTATTTTCTAAGTGCTGAAGAAGCAAAAAGCTATGGCTTAATTGATAGAGTAATCACACATCCAAGCGAAGCAAATCAGTCTTAAATTTTCTAAATAAATATTTTAATTTTAATTTTTAAATTAATAATTTTTTGGTTTATTTACACCTTTAATGTCTAAAATATTAATTATCAAATGCAAAGAAGCTACAACTAATGACCCAACTCTTTTACGACACAGATGCAGATCTAAGTCTTTTAAATAATAAAACAATAGCGATTATTGGATATGGTTCACAAGGTCATGCACATGCCCTAAACCTTAAAGATAGTGGTATGGATGTAATTGTTGGATTATATAAAGGAAGTAAGTCTGAAAGCAAAGCTATTAGCGATGGTCTACAAGTATTTAGCGTTTCTGAAGCTTGCAAAAAAGCAGACTGGATTATGATTCTCCTCCCAGATGAGTTTCAGAAAGATGTTTACCTCAAAGAAATAGAACCAAACTTAAAAGAAGGAAAGATATTAAGTTTTGCTCATGGCTTCAATATAAGATTCGGACTTATCAAACCTCCTGGCTTTGTGGATGTGGTAATGATTGCCCCAAAAGGACCTGGACACACAGTTCGTTGGGAATATCAGAATGGTCAAGGAGTTCCAGCATTGTTTGCAGTAGAGCAGGATTCTTCCGGAAATGCAAGATCATTGGCGATGGCTTACGCTAAAGGGATTGGCGGAACGAGAGCTGGGATTCTTGAAACAAACTTCAAAGAAGAAACAGAAACTGATTTATTTGGAGAACAAGCGGTTCTGTGCGGAGGATTATCAGAACTCGTCAAATCAGGCTTCGAAACTCTTGTAGAGGCAGGTTATCAGCCCGAACTTGCTTACTTCGAATGCTTACATGAAGTTAAACTTATTGTTGATTTAATGGTGAAGGGAGGCTTATCTCAAATGAGAGATTCCATTTCAAATACTGCAGAATATGGAGATTATGTAAGTGGTAAGAGACTTATCAATAGTGATACAAAGAAAGAAATGCAGAAAATCCTAAAGGATATTCAAGATGGAACTTTCGCTAAGAATTTTGTGGAAGAATGCGATAAAAACAAACCCTTAATGACAAAATTAAGAGGAGAGAACTCAAAACATGAAATTGAAAAAGTGGGTAAAGGTCTGCGCTCGATGTTCAGTTGGCTGAAATAAATTTATTTTTACTATTTCTTGGATCGATTGGTTTTGATTTATTGATCGGCGATCCAAGATTCTTAATACACCCTGTTCAAGTAATTGGTTTTTACATAAAAAAAATATCTGATTACCTAATAAATAATTTTGGAGAAAATAAAAATATATTGATTTGGGGTGGTTTCTTCGTAGCTGTATCCACTATTGGAATGAGTTTTGGTTTAGGAAAATTGATAGAACTAAGTTATGTGCAATCAAGAAATCATTTTTTTGTTGGATATTTAATTTTTTTTGGGCTTTCAAGTTGTATTGCGTCAAAGGGACTTATTTCAAGTGTGAAAGAGATTGCAGAGCTAATAAAATGCAAGGAAATTAATAACCAAAATAAGAAAATAATCAAAGAGAAGGTACAAAGAATAGTAAGTAGGGATGTAAGGTCATCTTCTATAAAACATCTCTTGAGATCAAGTACGGAGAGCCTTACCGAGAATTCTGTTGATGGAATATTTGGGCCATTATTTTGGATCTTTATTGGAATTATTTTTATGAAGTTTTCAATTTTTCTACCAGGACCTTTGTCACTTGGTTTTTCTTATAAAGCCATAAGTACTTTAGATTCAATGATAGGTTACAAATTTGATTATTTTAAATATTTGGGTTTTTTCAGTGCAAAAATCGAAGATATTTTTACGTTTGTTCCTTCAAGATTAGTTTTAATCACGTTACCTTTAGTCAGCTCCAAAGTTAATGAGTATGGATCAATTATAAAAAAAAGTTATCTTGATGGTAAAAAATATGATTCGCCTAATGCTGGGATTTCAGAAGCTATATTTGCCTATATTTCCGGAATTAAATTGGGAGGTAAAAGTAAATATAATAATGAAATTATTGAAAAGCCAATAATTAATGAGACTGGAGATAATTGCACTGAAGAAAAAATCAAATTAATTTGTCAATTAATTTTGAGATTACAATTTTTATGGATAATAATTTTTGCCTTAATTTTTTTTATAATCTCGAGTTTAATTTAATAATAAGTTAGTTTAAAAATAATTAGAATAATCTAAAAATCAATGCAAGAAAAAGACTCTCCAATGGAAAACCAACATGATGGTTTTACTAATACATCATCAAGTTATAATGAATCCTCAAAATGGGTAGACAATCAGGGGGATGAAGTAAAGAATGTTTTTGGATTCAATAGCAGCGCCGAGCTTGTGAATGGTAGAGCTGCTATGATCGGATTCTTAATGCTCATATTAACCGAGTTAGTTTTTAGCGGCAGGCCTGTAACTTCTTCAATTTTTGGTATTAATTAAAAATGGAAGAAAAAAAATCTAATCCAATAAAAGCAATCCTATACATATCTGTATGGGTAATGATTTGGGGAACATTAGGCTCTTTCATTGATTATCCTCTTTATAAAAATAAAATTTACTTAGAAGGAAGCATATATCAGTATCTTACTTTCACAATTACAGCGATAATATCAATAATAAGTGCAAAGTTTTTTTATAAAAAATTTGAGTTATAAAAATTTGTACCTAAATTTCTTAATAATTCTAGCTGGTTCTTTTTTGTCATTTGACTCATAAAGTATCCACTGATGTGTCTCAGTATCATGATCACAATCATAATTTCCAGATATGTTATCGTAACTTGAAAGATATGAATGACAATTCTGGTCTGCCTCAAAAGCAGAGTCATAACCAGTTAGAAAATATATTAAAAATACAAGGATTACTAACAATAAAAATACTTGGAAAACTAAATTTACTCCCTTCATAAGATTTTCTAAAATTTTAATATATCATTTAAAAAAATTTTTCGATCTAAAAATATTTAACGACCAACATTAAAGACAAAGTCATGGAATTCTTGATTCTTTAAATAAAGAATGACTAGCAATATTAAAATCATATTTAATCCTAGTACTATTGATCCAAAAATATTTATTTGTTTTTTACCTGGCAAAGTGTAAGTAAATTTTTTACCTTTAAGAAAAGCTTTTAAGCCTTTTTTTTCTTTTTTTGATTCTTTTATTTCAGCATCATTTTTAACTTCGTTATCAGAGAAACCTTTTACCATTACAACTTAAAATCCAAATTTATAATATTCCAAAAAAATAAACTTTTTTAATAATTAACAATTTTTAATCACATATGGGATCATAAATGAAATTCTCTCATTTGAGAAATTTTTTAAAAAATAAGCTTCAATAATTGCCGACTGCATCCCCAGTAAACTTGATTGACATTTGAATCTATTTTGGTCAAATACAACTAATTGAAGTTTTTCTATTTCAGAGACTAACTCTTTACAGACTTGAGTTTGAGAATCTTTAATGCAAGCACTTGATTCTTTTAAAATCTTGTATTTTGTTGGTATTGTTTCTGACATAACAAAATTAGATAACAACAAAAATTTTAGGAATAAAAAAGTTAAAAATTTCATTACTTTTAAAGACTTCAAAATTTCAGATGCCTTGTTAAGAGTTTTGATCATTGAGCTAAAGGCATTTTATTGAAATTTAAAAAAAAAGATGCTCTAAACGAGCACCTCGATATTAAAGAAAGAAATAGGTTAAAAAAGTTTACCCTTGAACTCTATCCTTAAAAAGTTTTCCTGCTGAGAATGTTGGAACTCTTTTAGCAGGTATTGCTATTTTTTCGCCTGTCTTAGGGTTTAATCCCTGTCTTGCAGAACGATCTCTTGGCTCGAAAGAACCAAATCCTAGTATGGAGACTTTTTTGCCTTCCACTACTGAATCAACAATAGTTTCAATAGCTGCATCAACAACTAAAGAAACATCCGTTTTTGTGAGCTCTGTACGAGCTGCTACAAGATTTACTAAATCAGCTTTGTTCATTGAATTGTTTATAAAGCAGAGCTTTAAAGACAAGAGTTTTAATCAAGCCTAAAAACCTCGAACTTGCATATCATATGGAGCAAATACAAATACGGCAACCGAAAATGCCGGCGGCGCAAAGCTTTATACAAATCTTAGGGACATATTTAGCTACATTATTTATTTTTATAGCAGCATATTTTTCTTATATAAAAAATGGCCTCTTTAATTAGAAAACAGCTAAAACCATTGGTAGCACATGATTTAGTATTAAAAAGGCTAACTTCATTCATCAGAAGGAGAAATGTCAAAGGGTGTTGAAATTCAGAATTTGAAGTATTTATTATTTTTTATTAATTTTCAGATATATTTCCTTCTCATCACATGAAAAAGCATGATTTGTATTTTGAAATCAAGAAAAATCTGGTTTTCTCATTATTAAACTTTCTCTCTAAATCGTTCTATGCACTGAGCAGATGGATGAATAAATTGCAATTAATTAGAAAATCAATACTCTCCAAGATCTAATAAAGTTAATTAGTGAAACCTTAAATTTGAGTTTTTTTTTTAATTTTGTATCTATTATTCAAATATCAGTAATTTGAATAAATTCTCTTAATATTTAACTAACAATGATAAAGAGAAAGTGACTCATATCAATAAAGGTAAACCATTTCCTTTAGGAAGTTCATTAACTTCACAAGGAGTTAATTTTTCCCTAATAGCCACAAATGCAGAATATGTAGAAATCTTATTGTTTGAGAAAGAAGACTCTATTATCCCAAAAACTATATTGAAATTAGATCAAAACCATAATACTGGACCCTACTGGCATGTCGAAATAAAAAATCTAAATGAAGGTTGTATTTATGCTTTTAGAATAAAACAAAAAAATAATGAAATTAACAATAACTATGAAAAAAAAGTATTACTTGATCCATGCGCTAGGGGTATTACTGGATGGGAAAGTTATAAAAGAGAAAATGCATTAAAAACTCTAGAAAATACTAATTCTTGTCTTAAAAGCGTTGTTTGTGATAGAAAATTATTTAATTTTAAGGATTATCCAAGACCGAAATATTCTTGGGAAGAAACAATTATTTATGAACTCCATATCAAAGCTTTCACTGAATCAACTGATAAAGATGAAAGTTGTTTTAAGAAATTTTTAAAAAAAATTCCGTATCTCAAAGAACTAGGCATTACAACAATTGAATTACTTCCAATTTTTTGTTTTGATCCTACTGATGCACCAAATGGTCTAAAAAATTTTTGGGGTTATAGTCCAATCAATTGGTTTACTCCGCATTTTGAATATCTTTCCAATGAATCCGCAGAAAAGAATAGAGAGGAATTCAGAAGATTTGTAGAGGAATGTCATAAAGCAGATATTGAAGTCATCTTAGATGTTGTATACAATCACACTTCCGAAGGTGATTCAAATGGCCCAGCAATATCTTGGAAAGGTATAGATGAAAATCTTTATTACTTTATTGGAAAAGATAAAAATTATCAGGACGTCTCCGGATGTGGTAATACTATTGCAGCAAACAGAGGATTAGTTAGAAAACTAATAATTGAATCATTAAAATGTTGGGCGAGTGAATTAGGAGTTGATGGTTTTAGATTTGATTTAGGAATTGCCCTATCAAGAGGAGAAAATCTTTCACCGCTTGATAATCCTCCAATTTTTGAAGATATAGAATGTGAACCAGAACTTATTGATATCAAGTTCATAAGTGAACCATGGGATTGTGGTGGTTTATACAAATTAGGTGATTTCCCATCTAAGAATACTTTTACTTGGAATGGCCATTTTAGAGATGACTTGCGGAAATTTTGGAAGGGAGATAAAGATACAGCTTGGAATATGAGCGATAAAATAAAAGGGACACCATCTATTTATAAAGGAGAAAATATTTTACCAAAAACAATAAATTTTATTACTTCACATGATGGATTCACTCTAAAAGATTTAGTAACTTTTAATAGAAAACACAATTTTGCCAATAGAGAACAAAATAGAGATGGTGATAACCATAACAATTCTTGGAATCATGGCACGGAGGGGCCAACTACAAACTTATTAATTAATGATTTAAGAAAAAGACAACAAAAAAATCTTATTTTTAGTTTACTAATATCTAAAGGTGTTCCAATGATACTTATGGGTGATGAGATAGGAAGGTCACAAGGTGGCAACAATAATTCTTGGTGCCAAAATAATTTATTGGGCTGGATGAATTGGGAATATGGTCAACAAGATTTGGAATTATTAGAATATTTTAAATACGTTATAAAAATCAGAAAAAAACTAATAAACATTTTTAATCCATCATTTTTCCCTAATAATCAAACTAATGAAAATATTCCAAGATATCATTGGCATGGAACAAAGTTAGACAGCCCCGATTGGAGTAGTTGGTCTCACACAGTTGCCTTTAGCATTAACAAAGGCAATTCTAATCCGCTGGTCTGGGTAGGTTTAAATGCATATTCAAAAAGTATCGATTTCCCCTTGCCAACATGTAAATATAATTGGTTAAAAGTTATTGACACTAGCATGTCTGAGATTTTTGAACCCTTAACTATTAATGAAAAATCTGTTTCAATAAAGAGTAGAAGCTCTTTATTAATCATTTCAGAAGAAGTATTTGGGACAAAAAACAATATATTCTAAAAGCGGGCGGCGGGAATCGAACCCGCATCTTCAGCTTGGAAGGCTGAGGTTTTACCACTAAACCACGCCCGCATTAAGTAATAGAATTACCATTGCAATAATACATTATCAAACAATCAACAAAGTAAAAAGATTGGAAAATTCACACTCGAAAAAAAATATTACTAGATCAACAACAAGATTAATGTTCTCTTATGGACTAGGAGATGCAGGCACAGGTTTAGTCGCGACGCAATTTGGTTTTTTTCTGTTCAAATTCTTTATTTCTACTGGTTTACCAGTAATAATTGCAGGTTCATTATTAATGTTAATAAAGATATGGGACGCAGTAAATGATCCGTTAATTGGATGGTTAAGTGATCGGACTAAATCAAGGTGGGGGCCTAGAATCCCTTGGATGGTAGCAGCATCTGTTCCTCTTGGTTTCTCTTTAGCTGCGATATGGTGGACACCCACTGGTTCCGTGCTAACCAAAACTATTTACTATGCCATAATTTCTATAGTCGTAATGACTGCTTATACAAGTATTAATCTTCCATTTGCAGCTCTATCTACTGAAATTTCAGAAAAAACCGCAATAAGAACAAGACTAAACGCATCTAGATTTACTGGCTCAATAATTGCAGGACTAACTGGTTTAATAATTGCTGGAGTTGTCTTAAGTTCTGAAGGATCAGCAAATAATGAATATTTTTTAATGGGTAAAATAAGTGGATGTATTGCAGTTGCTGCAACATTAATTTCTTGTTGGGGATTGGCTCCATTTGCAAAAAAAGCAAGAAGGCCCTCAGGAAAAGTGGAAGCCATAACACTTCAATTCAAAAGAATCTTCAGAAATAAAAAATTTCTAATAGTTATTACGCTTTATATTCTTCTCTGGTGCGCCTTACAATTGATGCAAACTGTAGCTTTAATTTATGTAGAAGATGTACTGAATGTACCATCATATGTTGCGAAGTGGATACCGATACCTTTCCAAATTAGCGCTTTAGTGGGTTTACAAATATGGACCAGAGTTTCAAATAAATTGAATAGGATTTCAGCTTTAAACTATGGAGGGATGATTTGGATTATTTCATGTACTGCAACTTTGTTTTTACCTTCTTTATCTAGGGTTTCAGGAGTTGGAGATGATTTATTTATAAATTCAGGCAATATAATTTTGTTCATTCTTTTAATTTTCATAATCTGTCTTATTGGTATTGGAGCTTCAACTGCTTTTCTTATCCCTTGGTCACTACTTCCTGATGCAATAGATGAAGATCCAGAGAAACCAGCAGGACTATATACCGCATGGATGGTTCTTATTCAGAAGATTGGCATTGCATTTAGTGTTCAATTATTAGGATTTTTGTTGTATTTATCTGGTTATCAATCATGTTTTGTTGATAAAGATAGTCTAAATATTATTGAACAATGCATATCAGCACAATTAACTATTAGATTATGTATTGGTTTTATACCATCAATATTGGTAATAATTGGTCTTTTAATCATGAGGGAATGGGATCGAAATTAATTACGAACTAATATAAAGATATGTATTACCCTAAGTTTCTTAAAAGACTTCTGAGCAGCTTAATCATTGGCGGGCAAGCAATTAATTTTATCTTTAAGGGTAAAATTTCCAAAAATGATCTTTTTGACCAACTTATGGAGTCAGGTCCTGGTAGTTTATTAATTGTATTAATTACAGGAATTGCCGCAGGAACAGTATTCAATATTCAAGTAGCATCACAACTTACAAGTATGGGAGTTTCAAGTGAAATTGGAGGTTTATTAGCCGTAGGAATGGCGAGAGAAATGGCTCCTCTTCTAACTGCGACTTTAATGACTGGTAAGGTTGCCACTGCTTATGCTGCTCAACTGGGCACTATGAAAGTCACAGAACAAATTGAGGCAATAACCATGTTAAGGACAGAGCCTGTCCAATATTTAGTAGTTCCAAGGTTACTATCTATGGTAATAATGTCTCCGATACAGTGTCTTTTGTTTTTATCTGTAGCTTTATGGAGTGGACAAATTTGGAGCACGATATTTTATAAAGTTCCTCCAATAGTCTTTTGGACATCTGTTAGATCAGGTAATGTGAGTTTAACCAGTACAGATTTAACTTCAATGTTAATAAAATCTGTAGTGTTCGGATTACTTATTTCAATCATTGCTTGTGGATATGGACTAACAACTAAAGGTGGTCCAAAAGAAGTTGGAACAAGTACAACAGGCGCAGTTGTAATGACTCTCGTTACTGTATCTTTAATGGATGTATTATTAACACAAATTTTATTTGGATAATTCTATGTTTAACACTAAATCAAAAAAAGAGGAACCAGTAATAATATCTCCATCATTTAAGTTGCCAATCATTCTAATAGCTTTAAGTTTTATGCTTTTGTTTTTGAATATAGGTTCTTTGCCAACAATAGTTTTTGCTTCTTTTAGCTTTTTTTTATTACTTCAGTCATTTACTTTAAGAATAAAAATAACAAATGATGATTTTATCGTTTTACAATTAGGTAAAGAGATAAGAACTTTTCCATTCAAGAACTGGATATCATGGAAATTCTTTTTCCCTATTATCCCAGGTATTTTTTATTTTAGAGAAAAGTCCAGTCCTCATTTATTACCAATATTATTCAATCCAAAGCAATTAAAAGATGAGCTCATAAAGAAAGTTAACTCCCTGGAAATTAAAAATTCTTAAAATTCAGAATTTGCCTAATCATCAAAATTTTTTAAATGAACAATACAGAAATTTCCGACAATAATCCTGAAAAGGAATTAATAATAAATAAGTCAATTTCAGATGATAAAACTAAACAAATTAGTAAGAAAAATACAACGCAAAATAAGAAAATTACACCAAAAAATGTCAAATCAACTAAATCTTTTGATGAAATTTCTAATGAAATTTTTAGAGATCTCGTTGTACAAAAAGACTCTTTAACTAAAGAAATAAAAGAGTTGGAATCAAAAAAAGATGAATTAGAAAAAGATATTGATTCAAATTTCAAAGGACAGTCAGATAATATTGCAAAAAGAGTTAAAGGTTTTCAAGAGTACTTAACTGGAGCTTTGCAGAATCTTTCCCAAAACGTAGAGAAACTTGAATTAGTTTCTCAACCAATAATTGTAAAGCCATCTCCCCTTGATGAAAAAAAGCAAAACAATAGCACAAATAATGTGATAAATGTTCCCGCTCTTTCTGAAACATTTAAGCCAGATGAGAAGATTATAAAAGGTTGCTTTTCAAGTTTTACGGAACAACCTGATTTTTATGCTGAACCTTGGAAATTAAGAAGGAGTCTTGATTCATCAGATATAGAAATTATGGATGATTGGTTCTTTAACATGGGCGGGAGAGGTTCTCTTGAAAGTAGAGGATCTCGACAAAAAAATGCTTTGCTATCAGCGGGGTTAATATCTATTCTTGGAGAATTATATGGGGATCAGTTTCAGACTCTTATTTTAGCTTCGCAACCTGAACGATTAGGTGAATGGAGAAGAATTCTTCAAGATTCACTTGGTCTCACAAGGGATGACTTTGGACCTAATAGTGGGATTGTTCTTTTTGAAAGGCCTGAAGGTGTCATCGAAAGAGCTGATAGATTAGAAGCCAATGAAGAATTGCCATTTATTATCATTGATGCAGCAGAAACCTCTGTTGAAATTCCAATACTTCAGTTCCCATTATGGGTTGCATTTGCTGGTTCAAATAGTGAAATTTACGATGATCTTGAATTAAACTAATCTTTATGAATATCTTAATAATTTTTACAAGTTATCTTTTGGGATCACTTCCTACAGGTTTTTTAATTGGAAAATATCTTAAAAATAAAGATTTAAGGACTATAGGTTCTGGATCTACAGGTGCCACAAATGTCTTAAGAAATGTTGGGAAATGGCCAGCACTTTTTGTATTTATCGTTGACGTTGGGAAAGGCCTTATAGCAGTAAAAATTGCTCAATATTACACAGCTCAAGGATTAATAGAAGTTATAGCAGGCATATCAGCTATCTCAGGACATATTTGGCCAATATGGCTCAGAGGTAAAGGAGGGAAAGCTGTTGCGACTGGATTAGGTATGTTTTTGGCTCTTTCTTGGAAAGTTGGACTAGCATCACTTGGCATTTTTTTAATCGTCCTAACAAAAACTAAATTTGTTTCTTTATCCAGTATTTCAGCTGCATTCTTACTTCCTATCTTAATGTTTTTTTACCTGGGTAATTTTATACACTCTTACTTTTTTATAAGTTTAATTGTGGCATTATTAGTAATCTGGAAACATAGAACAAACATAACAAGATTACTCAAGGGAGAAGAATCCAAAATTAACCAGAATCAATAGATTTCAATATTTCTATTAGAGCTTTATTAGGATCTATAGCTTTTGATATTGATCTACCAATGACTAATTTAGAAGCGCCATTATCTATAGCTTCAAGGGGAGTCATAATTCTATTTTGATCATCTTTATTTTCAATCTTTAACCTGATACCTGGTGTAATTAGTTCAAAATTATCCTTATAAGTAGATCTCAACATTTTTACCTCCCAAGGGGAACAGACACATCCATCTAATCCAGCATCAAAAGACAACTTTGCAAGTCTCAATACATTATCTTCAATTGAATTATTTCTATCAATATCAGTTTGAAAATCTTTAAGAGAAAAGCTTGTTAAAACAGTTATTCCTACAACAAATGGAGGTTTTACCCTGACTGAGGAGGCTCCTTCTAAAGATGCTTTTTTCGAATCCTTAAGAGCTTTTAGACCTGCTGAAGCATGAATAGAAATAATATCAACCCCTAATTTTGAAACTTGGAAACATGCTGCACTCATGGTATTTGGGATATCATGAAATTTTAAGTCTAAAAAAATTTTTTTATTAAAACTTTTTAAAATTTCAATAACTCTTGGACCTTCCCTAACAAAAAGCTCTAAACCAACTTTCACCCATTTAATATTAGGACATTTTTCTAGAATTAATTTTGCTTGACTTACATCTAGTCCATCAACTGCCAATATTATTTTATCTTCTGAATTAAATCTGTTATTCATCAATTTTTAGTTTTCAAACCTCTTAATTATTTTTTTTCCAATTTGCAAAATTTTTCCTTCCAAATCATTTTTTGAATCAAAAACTAAATCAGGATTTATCACTTTCTGACTATCAATTTTTACGCCTCCACCTTTAATAGATCTTTTGGATTCGCTGCTTGATTTGAAAAGTTTTAGAGCACTTAGCAAGTAAAAAAGCTTAACTGGAAAAACTATTTCTTTTAATGAAATCTCTGGAATTTCTCCAACTTTTTCTTTGTGTCCAAGAAATAATTTTTCACAGTTTGATTGCGCTTTTAATGCTTCTTCAGCCCCGTGGAATAAAGTAGTAACTTCTAAAGCCATTCTTCTCTGTAATTCACGAGGATTTGAGTTTTCAAGCAAACTTAAATCTAATTCAGTAAGTAATTCAAAATAGGTAGGAATTATACTATCAGGTACTTTTTCTAATTTTGAATACATTAAAAGAGGATCATCAGTCAAACCTACAGTGTTAAATTCAGATTTACTCATCTTCTTAATTCCATCTAAGCCTATCAAAATTGGCAAGAGAACACCTAATTGAGGTTCTTGTTTAAAATGCCTTTGAAGATCTCTTCCTATTGCAATATTAAATTTCTGATCTGTACCTCCAAGCTCAATATCTGATTGAACAATCACCGAATCGTAACCTTGTAATAGTGGATATAAGAATTCATGCAAAGCAATTGGAACTTGTGAAGTGTACCTTTTATTAAATTCCTCTTTAGCTAGCATTTGACTAACTGTTGCACTCCCCATTAATTCAATTATCGAATTAAGATTTAATTCTTTTAACCATTCACTGTTATATCTAATTTCTATTCTATCTTTTGAATCAAAATCTAAAATAGACTCATTAGCAGGTTTACCCATTCCTAGTTGGGTTAAGTATGTTTTTGCATTATCCTTAACTTGTTTTTCCGATAACTGCACTCTTGTTTTGTTTTTTCCAGTTGGGTCTCCAATTTGAGCAGTAAAATCTCCAATAATTAAAACTGCAACATGTCCATTATCTTGGAATGCCCTAAGTTTTTTGAACAATATGCTGTGCCCAAGATGAATATCTGTTCCAGTTGGATCGATTCCAAGTTTAACCCTTAATTTTGTATTATTTTTTTTCGCATGATCAATTATCTCCGAAAAAGTTTGATCTGTTCCCTTAATTGGAAAATATTCTTCTATTCCTCTTGACAGCCATGATGGCAATATTAAATTATCTGACATGAAGTTTTAATAAATAGATTTAAGAAGTTTTATCAAGTTCATCCTTCATTCTTATTAAGGTTTTATTCATCTGATCGAACATTTGATTTGGAGTGATCCCAAATTGACTTAACTGTGTCTTTAATTGTTCTACTGTCATTTTGGCTTGAAAATCTTCAGATAATTCAAATCGCTTCATAAAAACCTTATAACGATCCATAAGAGACTCCATTTTTTTTATAAACATTTTTTTTCCTTCTCTGTCAAATTTTCCATAATCAGAACCAAGTTTCATAAGTTCTTGGTAATCTGTAAAAAGCTTTTTAGCTTCTTCTTGAACGATGTCTGACTCAAAGAATCCCATTTTTATTTTTTTTACTTCGCAAAGTTAAGTCTCAATTACAAGATAACAAGAATCTTTTAAATTGATTAGAACATTAATAAATTTTAGTTTATAAATAATTCTTTGATTTATATTTTTTCAGAATTAAATTTAGTAGACATGATTTATAAATATTGGAAAAATTCAACGTAAATAATATTTCAGCCGAAAATAGACAATTTGAATTATTTGGTTCAAATGTTAATACATCAATTAATTTTCAACAATCAAATAATCTAAAAATCAAAGGCGAAATCCTAATTGCATGGAGAAATAGAATCCATAATCACCAATTTAATCTTTCAAAAGATGCTCACAATAAAACTTTGCACCAAACAAGCCTTCCTATAAATACAATCTCCAATGAAAGAAAAATTGATCCGTATTCCCTGCAGCCATTATCATTGAACTTTTGGCGAACCAATCAATATATACACAATGGTCCAGCAATTTATTTTGTAATTGACTCGATGGATAGTTCTAAAATAATCCTTTATATAGGAGAAACAAACGTAGCAAATAAAAGATGGAAGGGAGAACATGACTGTAAAAATTACCTCATAAACTATAAAGAAGCCCTAGCCCATAACAACCTCTCAAGTCACCAAGATATTCGTTTTTTCTTAGATGTACCTAAAGAAGTAAAATTAAGACGTAAATTAGAACAGCAGCTGATATATTTATGGTTACCACCTTTTAATAAAGAAACCCGAGATAGGTGGAAAACTACTTTCACAAACAATTAAAAGTTAATTAAATCCATTTTACAAATGCAATTTTCCAATTTCCAAAAAAATCTAGATAACTGGCAAGGTGCTTCATTAATTTTTGGAGTTTTAGAAGAAGAAATTGCAAGCCAACTTAAAAACATAAAATTTGTTGTTGACCCAAAATTATTACAAAAAAAAATTTCTCAAAAAAAATTTAAAGGGGAAAGAGGGGAAACTCTAAGCTTTGAATTTTTAGATCAAAAATTAGAAACTTTAATCATAGTTGGTCTTGGCAAATCGAAAGATCTAAATAAAAGTGATATAGAAAACTCCATAGGAAATCTAATCAGGAAAACTGTTGATAAAAATGAAAAAATCAGCATTTTGCTACCTTGGGAATTAATAAATTCACAACTAGAAATTAATAAATTAGCAGAGTCAGCCAGATTATCTGCTTATAAGGACAATAGATTCAACAAGAAAAAAGATGAAGAGAAAGTTCTTAAAGAAATTGAGTTTTTAAATTTAAGAGAATTTGAGAATATTATCTTTGAAGAGACAGAAAAAATATGTGAAGGTGTAGAACTAGCCAGAAGACTTGTAGCCGCCCCTCCAAATAGTCTAACGCCCCAGGAAATGTCTGTGCAAGCTTCTCAAATAGCTAAAGATCATGGTTTGGAAGTAAGAATTTTAGAGGCAAAAGAATGTGAAGATTTAGGAATGGGTGCATATTTAGCTGTATCAAAAGGTTCTGATCTAGATCCTAAATTTATACATCTTACTTTGAAGTCAGAGGGTCCTATAAAAGAAAAGATTGCGCTTGTTGGGAAGGGTTTAACCTTTGATTCTGGAGGATACAACCTGAAAGTAGGAGCCTCTCAAATTGAAATGATGAAATATGATATGGGCGGAAGCGCTGCAGTTTTAGGAGCAGCAAAAGCACTTGGAGCAATAAAACCAAAGGGGCTAGAAATACATTTTATTGTGGCAGCTTGCGAAAACATGATAAATGGATCTGCAGTACATCCTGGAGATGTGGTTAAGGCATCTAATGGTAAGACAATTGAAATAAATAACACTGATGCAGAGGGTAGGCTCACATTAGCTGATGCTTTAACTTACGCATCCAATTTAAAACCGGATTCAATAATTGATCTCGCCACTTTAACAGGAGCTATTGTTGTTGCATTAGGTAATGATGTAGCTGGATTCTGGAGCAATAATGATGATCTGGCAAATGATCTAAAAGCTGCATCAGCCCAGGCTGGAGAAGAATTATGGCAAATGCCTTTACAAAAATCCTATAGAGAAGGGTTAAAGTCTCATATAGCTGATATGAAAAATACAGGCCCTAGAGCAGGTGGGTCAATAACTGCTGCTTTGTTTTTAGAGGAATTCTTTAATAAAGAGATTAAATGGGCTCATATTGATATTGCTGGTACTTGTTGGACTGATAAGAATAAGGGTATTAATCCATCAGGTGCAACTGGTTTTGGAGTTAAAACTCTTGTTCAATGGATTAAGAATAAATAATTATATTTAAAATTACTTAGTCCAAAGATTTGTTGATCTAGCGTTATCCCCCCATAATGTATCCAACCTCTGATCTCTCCCACATGTGAATCTATAGAACTTATATTTTAATTCATTTCTCTCAGCAAAATCCTGATGATATTCTTCAGCCAGCCAAAATTGACCTTTTGATTTTAGTTCTACAGATATTTTTTCTAATGGAATTTGCAACTCATTAGAGGCCGAAACAATTGCATTTTTTGAATCACTTTCCTCAGTTTCATCTCCGAAAAAGATCACTGGCCTATAAGAATCTCCACGATCACAAAATTGACCCTTGGCGTCCAAAGGATCAATATTTCTGAAATAGAGTCTAAGTATCTCGGGTAAAGTTACCAATTTGGAATCATAGTCCACCAAAACCACTTCCTGATGTCCTTCATGATTTTCGTAGGTAGGATTTTGTAAATCTCCACCTGAATAACCACTTTGTACAAAATTTACCCCCTTTAATGACTTTAAGTCATGTTCTAAACACCAAAAACAACCTCCTGCAAGAATCAATTCCTCTGCAAAAGTGTTTAGTGGGTTAATAAATATTGAAAGAGCAATTATTAGAGGTAAAAAATATTTCATTTTTTTATTATAAAGTTTAAATAATAGAATTAATAATCTCTTTAGCAGCCCTTTGCACTACACCTTCTTCGCCTAATTCTTTTTTCAAAAAAGCATAACCTTTTTTAATTTTTATTTTTTCTGACTTCTCTTCAAGAATTTTACAAGATTTATAAAAGATTTTCTTTTCGTCAAACTGTTTCTGTACAAATTCAGGGATTATTAACTTATTAACTAACAAATTTACAGGAGAAATAAATCTTACTTTGAAATTGAGAATTTTTTTAGCAATAAAAGCAGTTATCCTACTTACTCTATAACCAACAATCTGTGGTATCCCATATAAAGCTAATTCCATGTTAACTGTCCCAGATTTGCAAAAAGCAATTTTTGCAAGCGAATAAATGTAAGGCTTTAATCTTGCATTATCTTTTTGAGAAATCACTTTTCCTTTAACTTTATATTTTCTAAAGGCTTCATTGAATTTTTCATCAAAAACTGTCCTACAGGAGGGTATATAGACAACTAAACTTGGATATTTTTGTTGTAATTTTCTTGCCGCAATCATAAATGTAGGTAATATATATTTCAATTCTTGAGGTCTTGATGCGGGCATTAAAAGTAGAATGTTTTCATCTGGGCGAAGGCTTAGAATAGTTCGGGCATCTTTCTTTAGAGGAAGTTTTTTTGTCAAATCAATCATTGGATGTCCAACCCACAAAACATTTCCACCCCTCTTTTTATAGAAAGCTGCTTCTTTCTTGAAAATCGCAAAAATTTTATCAGAAAAATTTATTAAATTTGTCGTAGTATTATTCCCAACCCTCCAGGCCCATTCTTGAGGAGCAATATAGTAAAAAATTGGAATTTTAGTCCTCGATCTTTTCAATTTGGTTCCAATTTTTATATTGGGACCCATATAGTCAATCAAAATTAAGCAATCTGGAGGATATTTTTTTAATAATTTATAAAATCTTTTTTGAATTATTATTGTTGGAATAAGCAGAGGTAAAGCCTCCCAAATTCCTATTGCACTTATGGAAGTAGTATCTTGAAGAATTTTCACCCCTTCTTTCTTCATCCTTTCTCCACCTAATCCGCAAATTTCTAAATCAATAGATTTTTTTTTTGCTTCATCTAATAATGCTTTTGATAACAAACTTCCGTGCAAATCTCCAGATACTTCTCCGGTGCTTATAAATATCTTTTTATTCATTAATTTACTAAAGGCATTGGACCACGTCTTTCTTTTGATATTGAATCTTTTAAAAAATCACATAATTTTGTTGAAGAAATATCTAATTTGCCTTTTAATGCCATTTCCAATGCGTCACACAATACATAATTGGACTTAAAAAGTAAATTCCAGGTGCTTTGCAAAAGTTTTAGATCAAAATCCTTATTTTCCAGTAATCCACTTCTTTTAATTCCAATCCTATTCAAACCTCTCAATCTTCCTGGATGTCCTTCGGCCAAACAAAAAGGAGGTACATCTCTATCTACTCTAGTCATTCCTCCTATCATTGCTAAATATCCAATATGTACAAATTGATGAACACCTAGACAGCCGCCAATAATTGCTTTATCTTCAACCTTTACATGGCCTGCAACTTGAACACTATTTGATAAAACTATCCCATTCCCAAGTTCACAATTATGGCCTATGTGAGTGTAAGCCATTAACAGATTATTATTGCCAATAATAGTTTTTTCTCCTTCATCAGTTGCCTTATTAATAGTTACACATTCTCTAAAAGTATTATTATCCCCAATAATTACTTCAGTAGATGCCCCTTTGTATTTAAGATCTTGGGGATCCAGACCTATAAATACATTTGGATAAACTTTATTGTTTCTACCAATTTGTGTTCTTCCTGTAATAACAGCATTAGGACCTATTTCAGTTCCTTGACCGATAGTCACATTAGGACCAACGATAACTCCTTGAGAGACGATGACTCCATCATGCAATTCGGCACTTGAGTCAACAAAAGCGTTTGGGTGAACTTTAACACCCTCAAAGATTTCATTTAATTCAGCATTTTTATTCTTCATATTTCTAATCAACTAATGAAAACATTAATTCGCCTGCACAAACCAAATTTCCATCAACGTATGCCTCTCCTTTCACCTTGCCAAATCTTTTTCTTTTAATACTCAATAACTCACAAGTAATTATCAATTGATCTCCAGGTACAACAGGTTTTCTAAATTTAACATTGTTGATTCCTGCAAAAACAAAAAGTCCTTTAGGGAGATCAGGCATTTGAGTTACTATTATTCCCCCAACTTGAGCCATTGATTCAACGATAAGTACCCCTGGCATCAATGGTCTTTCGGGAAAGTGTCCTTGAAATTGAGGCTCGTTTATAGTTATATTTTTTAACGCGACAGCTCGCTCCCCAGGAATATGTTCTAAGACTTTATCCACGAGAGCAAATGGATATCTATGCGGTAATAAACCCAATATGTTCTCAGAGGAGAGTTGATTATTTTCACTGGATAATTTCTTTTCCAAAACAATTAAAGATAAAATTAATTTTTTAGCGATGAGGCCAACAAAGCATTTAAAGAATGTGATCCTTTATAAACTAAAATTTGTGCCTTAGGTAACCCTACCAAAGCTAAGTCCCCAATGAGGTCTAAAATTTTATGTCTTATTGGTTCATTATCAAATCTTAATGGTGGATTAACCCATTCATCACCATCACAAACAAGTGCATTTTCCAAACTTCCACCTTTGATTAATCCAAGTTCACTTAATTCTTGAAATTGATCCTTAAATCCAAATGTCCTTGCTGGAGCAATCATTTCAACGAAACTTTTTGGATTTAAATCAACTACAAAAGTTTGATTCCCAATTGCTTTATAGGAAAAACTTATAGTGGAAATAATTGTAGTTTTTTCAGACGGAGTAGCTGCTATAACTGAACCTTCCTTGTTTAAAAGAATTGATTTATTAATCTCTCGAAAAAAATTATCAGGTTTAGGCGCTTTTTTTATACCTACCTCTTCAAAATCTCTAACCCACTGAATTGCCGATCCATCTAAAAGCGGTATCTCTTTACCATCAACCTCAATATGTATATAACTTAAGCCACACCCTGCCAATGAAGATAATAGATGTTCAATAGTATATAAATTTCTGCCTCCTAATTTAACCGCCGTACAAAGCATAGTACTTCCAATTAAATCTTGGGTTAGCTTAAAAATCTCGTTTGGGTTATCTCTGAAAGAAACATAATATCCTTCTTTTTCATAAGAAGAAATTTTAACTCTTGTTTTTTCTCCACTATGAAGGCCAATACCTTCTTTGGAGATAACCCCAGCTAAGGTATAACAAAAATCATAATTAGTAGGCCAAGAAAACACTTAAAACTTCCATCCTATTCCAAGAGTATATCTCCAATCTCCACTAAGATCCTTACTGGCGAGGTCTAATCTTAGTGGACCAATTGGCGTTTTCACTCCAACTCCCCCACCTATTGAAAAACCTGAACCTGACTTCTGCAATAATTTACCAGGCTTCCCAGTGATATCATTTTGAGACCCTAAATCACTTCCTGCATCAACAAATAAAGCTCCCGATAACATTCTCCAAACAGGGAATCTATATTCAACTGTCCCCTCAACAAAGCTTTTACTGATAGCTAAATCACAAGATCCCCAACCTCTAACAGATGATGTTCCTCCCATACAAAATGCTTCATAAGGGGGCAATTCTCCAAGAATAGTTCCTGCCTTAAATTGAAACCCAATCGCTTGGGGACAGTCTTCATTATCATCACTAGACTGACATGCTTTAGTTAAATTTATTAATTTTGTTGGTATAAAAAATGAATATGAGGCTTTCATTCTATTAAAAGTTGGGGAGTTTTCTCCCATTGAAACAAACTGTTCAGTACCAAAACTAAATTTATTTCCTGAAGTTGGATTTGCGGAATTATTAAGATTATTTCTTGAGGTGCTAGCAATAAAACTAACTAAAGTATTTTCTTCAGGACATGAATCATCATTAGTTGTATAACCTAAACAAATAATTTCATTATCATTGGCAATTCTAGGAGTTTTATCTCCAAAAGGTTTTGAAACACCATTACTGTCAACCATTTTTACTTTTTTAAAATTCATTCCAGCAAGAACTCTCCATTTAGCAACCTTAAATGGATCTCCACCGTTTAGAGGCCTTGAGAAAGAAAATCCACCTCCAGTTTTTTCTAAAACTATTGGGGAAAAAGATTCTGTGCCAGTAGTCGTTTCATCAGTTACAGCGTATATTCTGCCATTAGTTTCACTTTTAAATTCTTGAGGATAATCTCTACTCAAAAATAAATTTGTTTTAAAAGAAGTTTTATGTTTATCCCCTTTAATCCATGGATCAGATAAAGAGAAATTATAGGTAGTTGAATATTCTCCAAAATTTAGGTTTAGATTTGTGGACCATGCTCTACCAAGTGCATTTGTTTCCTGCAAACCAAGTGAAGCAAAGATCCCTGAACTATTGCTATAACCTAGACCACCTGTCAATGATCCTGTTCTTTGTTCACTTAAGTCTAAAAAGATTATGACTCGACCAGGATTCGAACTGTCAGGACCAAGGGAAACCTTCACATCATCAAATAAACTAGTGGCATAAAGTCTACTAATATCTGCTTCTAAAATTTTTCTGTTAAATATTGAACCTGGTTGTGTTTTCAATTCTCTTTTTATGACCCAGTCTTTTGTTTTCCCTTTTCTAGGTTCCCCATCAATAGAAGATTCACCATCAGCTCCTAGAAATCTTAACTGCACATCAGATACAACACCTTCAGCAACATTTAATGTGACTATTCCGTTTTCATTTATTCTATCTGGTCCTTTAATTCTAGCTAAAGAATAACCCTCACTTTCATATCGCTTCTTTATTGTGTCAATTTTATTTTGAAATCTATTTAAATTAAGTGTTGTTCCATAATAATTCTTAAAAATATCATCTACATATTCATCGGAGATTAAAGAGTTTTTTGAGTTGAGTTGAACTTTCATTAAAATTGGATTAGGAACTACATTTACAATTAGCCTTACTCCTAATGGGCCATTTTGAGAGTTTATTTTAACTCCTGAAAACCAACCACTAGCATATATTGCATTAAGGTCTTGTTTTAAAATTTGATTATCAACAATACTGCCTGGCTTTATACTCATCGAATCATATGCAGCCAATTCAAGTTTTCTGCCCTCGGGATGATTTTCCCAACCTTCGATAATTATTTCTGAAATAAGAACACTCTCTTTCTCAATATTGTCATTATTTTCTGCGATAAAGAAATTTTTTTCTTGATTGGTATCAAGTCCTTGAAATAAGCTATTGTTTTTTTTATTTATTTCTGAAGTTATAATTTTTTGCTCAAAGTCATTTGGCAAATACTTAGCAGCTAATTCTGAATTATTTGATATTAAAATTAAAGGGGAACAAACAATGTTTGTGAAAACTTTTCTAGATTTTAAAAAATGTTTTTGCATAGTATTTTTGCTTAAGGTAAATAAAAAATTATTTATTGAATTGAGTTAAATGAAATCGTTTATTCTTCGGTTAATTTCACTATAAGCTTCAATTAGACCGCCTAAATCATTTCTAAATCTGTCTTTGTCTAGACTTACAATTGTATCATTTTTCTGATTAAGATCCCACAATCTACAATTATCAGGACTTATTTCATCCCCAAGTAATATATTATTTTTAGAGTCATAACCAAACTCCAATTTAAAATCTACGAGTTGAAGTTGAATATTTTTAAAAAAATTTTTCAAGATTACATTAATTTTTAAAGTTAACTCAATTATTAGATCTAACTCTTGGGAGCTTATAATATTCATTAATTCAATTCTATCTTTTGTAATTAGCGGATCATTAAGTTCATCATTTTTAAGATAAATATCTATTAATGGTTTTGCTAAGTCAGTACCAGATGCAATAGTAGTTTGTTTACACAAAGAGCCATAAGCAGTATTTCTTAAGACAATTTCTAATGGGATAACTTTTATTTTTTGTGCAATCATTGTATTTTCATTTTTAAGTTCAATAAAATGAGTTGGTATATTCTTATTTATAAGAATTTCAAAAATTCTTGAACTTATTAGGCAATTAAGTTTGCCCTTTCCTTCAAATTTAGCTTTTTTCAAAGCATTAAAAGCTGTAGCGTCATCTTTAAATTCAATTATTACTCTATCTGCATCATCATGAGAAAATACTTTTTTAGCTTTGCCTTCATAAATTAATTCATGTTTATTATTCATTAAATTTAGGACCTCATTTTATTACTAAAAGTATGATTTGTAATTAACATGCTTATTAGGGATAAATTTCAAACAGTTTATTTCATTTTAACTGATTATTCATCGAAACCTCATATCCTTTAAAATCAGATTTATGAGTATTAATTCAAAAAATTTTAAAAGCTTCAGTAGGTTAGAAAATATTTTAATAATTGGAAATGGAGGGAGAGAAAACTCTTTGGCCTGGGCTATTCAAAAAAATGAATTAGTCAAAAAAGTTTTTTTAATCCCTGGTAATGCTGGATCAGAAAGAATAAATAAATGTGAAAGAATAATAATCGATATCAAAAATAAAAAAGAGTTATTAGAAAAACTTAATTTTTTGAAAGTAGATTTAATTGTAATAGGACCAGAAATCCCCTTAGCGGATGGACTAGCTGATTTTCTTCGCAAAAAAGATTTTAAAGTTTTTGGTCCTGGTAAAGATGGAGCAAAATTAGAATATAGCAAATCTTGGGCAAAAGAATTTATGCAAGATGCAAATATTCCAACTGCTAAATTTTGGAAAGTAAATTCTCCAGAAGAAGCAAAAAAAATTATTCATTCAACATCTATTCCACTCGTAGTTAAAGCGGATGGTTTAGCTTCAGGTAAAGGGGTTTTTATTCCTGATTCAAAAGAAGAATGTGTTACGGCAACAGAATCAATCTTCAATGGAAAGTTTGGTAACTCAGGGAATATGGTAGTTCTTGAAGAGAAAATTCATGGTCCAGAAGTTTCGGTTTTTGCTCTATGTGATGGGAAAAAATACATTTTACTTCCTTCTGCACAAGATCATAAACGACTTAATGAAGAAGATAAAGGTCCAAACACGGGCGGGATGGGAGCTTATTCTCCTGCCCCACTATTAACAAAAAATTATCTTGAAAGAATTATCAAGGAGATAATTGAACCCACAATTAATGAACTCAATAAAAAAAATATTGATTATAAAGGGGTAATTTATTTTGGATTAATGATCACAAAATCTGGTCCTAAAGTTATAGAATATAACTGCAGGTTTGGTGATCCAGAATGTCAAACAATCATGCCTTTGATGGATCAAGGTTTCGTATTCCTCTTAGAAAAATGCTCAATGGGAAATTTAATTGGTAGTGAAAAAATTGATACTTCTGATAAGGTCAGTGGTTGTGTAATAGCTAGTTCAAAAGGGTACCCACTCGAATATAAAACAGGCTTTCCAATTAAAATTGGGCAGATAGATTCTAATGATTGTCAAATTTTCGACTCCGGTACCTCTTTAAGTAAAGATGGGGAATTATTAACTGATGGGGGGAGAGTTTTAAGCATTGTCTGTCAAGATAAAGATTTCGATTTGGTTTTTGAAAAAGCATACAAAAATTTAAAGGAAATAAATTTTGATGGTATTTATTTTAGAAATGATATCGGTCATCAAGTGAGAAAAAACTTTTTTAAGGAGAATTAGGCTTATGGTAGACACCAATAATCAAGAAGGTAGAGAATATAAAATCACCGATAAAGAAGAAATTAATAATAATTATTGGATGAATAGACTTCTTACTTGGTGGAGTGGGTTTAGTTTAAGGACAAAATTATTAGCAATAGCAACTTTAGTTGTAAGTCTACTGATGACAGGAATAACATTTTTTGCACTAAACAGTATTCAAAGGGATGCGGGAATGAACGATACTAGATATGCTCGAGATCTTGGATTATTATTATCGGGTAATGTTACGGAATTAGTTGCAAATAACCAAAAAAAAGAAATCTCAAATGTTGCTGAAAAGTTTTGGAGATCAAGTAGAAATCTTCGTTACATATTTTTTACAGATGCTGAAGACATTGTTCAACTTGGGATACCTATTAGTGCTACTCCTACAACTTCAGATAGTCAGTTCCAGCTAACTAGAAGATTAAAACTACCGTCTGAATTAAAGAAAAGGCCCCAATTTCCATTAGTTAGGCAACATGTTACTCCTCAAGGTCAAGTTACAGATGTTTTTGTCCCAATGCTTTGGAAAGGAAAATATCTTGGAACGTTAGCCTTGGGAGTTACACCCAATAAAAAAGCCTTAGCTAGTGCAGCACTTACTAGAGAAGTCACGATAGCTGTTTTTATCTCTATTTGGGTTTTAGTAATACTTGGAGCTGTATTCAATGCACTTACAATTACAAGACCTGTAAGGGAGTTAGTAAGAGGTGTCAGAGAAATTTCAAAAGGGAACTTCAAATCAAGAATTTCTTTACCTATGACGGGAGACTTGGGTGAACTTTTAAATGGATTTAATCGAATGGCCACTCAATTAGAAAATTATGACGAGGCAAATATTGAAGAACTTAAGGCCGCTCAAATAAAGCAGCAATCACTTATAGCTACTATGGCTGATGGTGCAATATTATTGGATTCCCAGGGAAAGATTGTTCTTACTAACCCAACAGCAAAAAGATTATTTCGTTGGGAAGGAAGATTCCTAGAAGGAAAATTTTTTTTAAATGAGATCCCTGAAATTTTATCTAATGACTTACACACAAATGTAGAATCTATATTAAACAGAGAAAAGGAGAAAGATGATTTAAGGTTTAGCTTAGGTGAACCAGCTAGAACTTTAAGGATTGTCCTACAATCAGTATTAGATACAAACAAAGTTGAATTAAAAGGTATTGCTGTAACAATTCAAGATCTAACGAGAGAGGTAGAACTAAACGCAGCGCAAAACAGATTTATTAGTAACGTTTCACATGAATTAAGGACACCACTTTTTAATATTAAGAGTTACGTGGAGACTTTACATGATTTAAAAGATCAGCTTTCTAATGAAGAACAACTCGAATTTCTTGGTATTGCAAATTCAGAGACTGATAGGCTAACAAGACTTGTGAATGATGTATTAGATTTATCAAGATTGGAGTCAGGGAAAATAATTCAACTAGAGGAAATGGATATAAAACCTGCGATAGAGCAGACTCTCAGAAATTACAGACTTAATGCTACAGAAAAAAATGTTTCATTGGCACATGATATAGAAGAAACTATCCCTCCAATTCTTGGTAATTTTGATTTACTTCTGCAAGTTTTTGATAATTTGCTTGGTAATGGATTGAAATTTAGTCCTAAAAACAGCGACCTAATGATTAGAGCTTATACTTGGCCAGATTCCTGTCCTGCCCTCCCACCAAGTAACTGCGAAGATGCAGCTCCTCAATGTGAGTTAGTATCACCACTACCAAAAGTAAGAATTGAGATCGCTGATACAGGATCAGGAATTTCTCAAGCGGATCAAGAAAAGATATTCGACCGTTTTTATAGAGTAGAAAATTCCGTTCATACTGAGCAAGGAACAGGTTTGGGTTTATCTATAGTGAGAGGTATAATTGAAAAGCATGGTGGAGAAATCCGTATGGCTAGTGAATTGGGAGTTGGAACCACCTTTTGGTTTGATTTAGCATTAGCACAATCTGATAAAGATGAATTATTGACTCAAACTATTAATGATAGGGATACTTTTTCTAGCTTTGAAATTAAAGAAATTATCTAATTATTATCTACCCCTTTAAAAATATTTTGAACATTTTGATCAGGAATAATCCTATGTGGAGCACCACTAAATATCTGCTCAAAGTTAGAAAATGAATCTTTTATTTCAGGACCATTATTAGTGATAATAAACTCTCTTATTCTCTTATCATGCCATGATCCCCTCATTTTAAAAACATTTAAAGCTCTAGCCATCTCTCCTTTTATTTCGACATACTGAAGTAACAATATAGTATCCGTAATTGTTGAGATGTGAGAATCAGTAATAGAATGGCTTCCCATGAATTCTTCTGCAGTATTAGTAAAAAAGCCTGCTATTTCTTCTTGTTTGGTATAACCAGTAACTGCAATAACAAACTGTCTAAATGCATTCAAACTTACACCACGAGCTAATGCTGAAAGAGAATCTATTGCCATTCTCTTTGGTTTAAATTGATTAATTTGCGTTTTTATGATTTGTAAGTGATCTTCCAAACCAGTTGATTCAGGATATGCACAAATAATTTTTAATAACCCATCACTTTCCATCTTTTCAAAATCTATTCCCCAACTAGTAGCATTCCTAAGCAATTGAGCCCTAGATTCCTCGTAAGCGAAAAGTATTGCTCTTTCACTATTGTTATAAGCGTCTTCTACAAATTTTGATACAAGCATCGTCTTACCTGTACCAGTAGCACCTGTGGCGAGGATAATGGAATCTTGAAAATAACCTCCTCCACACATTTCATCAAGATCTTTAACTCCTGAACTGATCCTAATATTAGAAGATCTTTGCGTAAGTCTCATTGCTCCGAGGGCAAACACACTTATACCGTCAGTTCCCATAGTGAAGGGATATTCCCCTTTCATATGAACTGTACCTCTTAACTTCAAAACTTCTAAAGTTCTTCTTCTCTTCTCTGACTCTAGAACATTTCTTAATATGACAACATTATCAGAAACAAACTCTTCTACTCCATATCTAGCAATAGGTCCATAATCATCAACCCTTTCTGTGGTCATAACTGTTGTAACTCCTATTTCTTTCAATCTTGCTATTAGTCTAAATATTTCTCTTCTGACAACGTAAATAGCGTCATATTGTTGAAAAACCGCAGTTATAGAATCTATTGCAACTCTTTTAGCTTTATATTTTCTTATTGCGTAACTAATTCTCTCAATAAGACCAGATAAGTCAAAGTTACCGGCGACATCTTGACCATCAGGATCGGGAGAAGCATCTAATATGAATAACTTATTTTGATCAATTAATTCTTGCAAATCCCATCCGAAGCTAGCAGCATTTCTTATTATGTCTAAAGGCGATTCTTCAAATGTGACGAATATCCCTGGCTCATCAAAATTACAAATCCCATGGTGTAAGTATTGAAGCGAAAAAACAGTTTTACCAGTCCCTGATGTGCCACTAACGAGTGTACTGCGTGATACAGGCAACCCTCCTCTACAAACATCATCGAAGCCTTCTATTCCCGTAGGTAATTTTTGCACTTGCATTTTATTTGATTTGCCAAATTTCTTATCTTTCATAGTGATGTGCTAAAGAAAATTAAAAAAAATAAACATTAAAGTTATTTCTAATTTTAAAAGTTTTCTATATATTATTTATCTCCACTATATTCAGTTTCAGTTAATTCATCAAAAAGTAAATCTAAACCGATTAGAACTTTTTCTCTATCGGAAAGGTCACCAATTATTCTTCTAACTGGTGGAGGTAAAATTTTAGATAAAGTTGGGGTAGCAAGAATCTTATCTTCCTCTGCAAGTTGTGGTTGCTTAAGTACATCTATAACTTTCAAGGCATAAACCCCTTTAAATTCATTTTCTAGTATTTCTCTTAGTGTATTTAAAGCTCTCATTGAATTAGGAGTATTTCCAGCAACATAAAGTTTTAAAATATAAGTTTTTCTTGCTGCCATTATTTTGATTCCTCAAATTGATATAAAAGATTTAAAACGACCCTTGACTTATTACACTACAAAATAAGAAAATAGACAAACTATTATGATTGCTTTTGTGGCTTAATCAAATTATAAATTTGAGCCTAATAGCGTCTCTAAGACATGACTAATTCTAAAAACTCCTCAAACAATTCTTCTAAAAGTAATGAATTGTATGCAATAGCAGAGACTTCAGGACAACAATTTTGGTTCGAAGTTAACAGATACTACGATATTGATAGGTTAAATGCAAAAGAAAAAGATAAGATAACTCTAGAAAAAGTTTTACTGTTGAAGGATAAAAACTACATTACTATTGGTCAACCTTACATTAAAGATGCAAAAATTGTATTAGAAGTCGTTTCGCACAAACGAGATAAAAAAATTCTTGTATACAAGATGCGTCCTAAAAAAAAGACGAGAAAAAAAATGGGCCATAGACAAGAACTCACAAGAGTTATGGTAAAATCTATATCAGTTATTGAAAGTTCCCCTAAGTCTTCTTCTAAAAAAGAAGTTGTTAAAAAAGAACCTAAACCAAAATCTGAAAAATCCACAAATTAAACATTACTAATGGCACATAAAAAAGGAACCGGCTCTACAAGGAACGGGAGGGATTCAAACTCTAAAAGATTAGGAGTGAAAGCTTATGGTGGAGAAAAAGTATCTGCAGGATCAATTTTGATTCGCCAAAGAGGTACCTCTTTTCTACCTGGAATAAATGTTGGTAAAGGTAAAGATGATACTCTTTTTGCACTTAAAGAAGGAATTGTAAACTTTGAAAGTATAAAGAGAAATCTAAGGAATAGAAAAAGAGTTAATGTAGTTATCTAATTTTCTTGTAAGCTCTAGCAGTTATGAGAATAGGATGAAAAACTTCTAAAAAATTTGATTGAATTGTTTTAAAAAAGTTTTCAATAATTTGATTATCATCTATATGGAATGGATATTCATTTTTTTCTCCTTTATAAAAATACCAATTCAATAAAGCAATAGAATTACAATCCATAATCTCATTGAAAATCTCAATTTGGGAAGCTGGATCGGCAAGATGTTCCAAAACATCAAGACAAATTATCGTATCAAATTTCGATATTTGTGCATCTTCAATTGCCTTGAAAAAAGTAATCTTTTTTTCGACTCCTAATTCCTTAGCCCTGTACTCAACGAAGTTTCTATTTGTTTCATTTATATCTACAAAAAAAACATGCTCAACTTTTGAAGACATCGCATTAGCCAATGCATGCGTACCAATCCCTCCACCGAAATCTAAAACTAAATCTCTAGAAAATCTCTGCTGAAGTTTTAAAGTATCACTAATGTAATCCTTGCTTGTAATATGCCAAGCAGCTAAATCAGCTAAATGCCCATCTCCAACGATCTTAGTATAAAAATCTGAAACATCACTTAAAGCATCACCAGGGTGTAAATTTGCCAAATTTATCTTTGCATTTGCAAGGAATCCATCTAAATCACATTCTTCAATAGATAAGAATTCCATTAAATGAGATTTCAAATTGAAAGCATTGTCTAAAAACTCTTTTAATATGAAATCATTATTTTTCAATTTCTTACCCTAAATTTCCAATATCAAAATCATAGAATGGTAATAAATCTTTCTCAAAGTATTCTTAATATTAAAAATGGAAACTAAAGATGGATTCTTAGTAATTAATAAAGATAAAGGCTGTACCTCTCATGATTGTGTTAAACAAATAAGGAAGTTATTAAATACAAAAAGGGTCGGGCACACAGGAACTCTTGACCCAGAAGTTATAGGAACATTACCAATCGCGATAGGCAGTGCAACAAGATTTATTCAATATCTTCCTCAGGGTAAAACTTACATAGGACAAATTAAATTAGGGACAAGAACTAATACTGATGATATTCATGGAGAAATTATTAATCAAAAAAGTTGGCCTAAAATCAATCATGAAAAATTAGATCAATATTTAAATAGATTTAGAGGAATTATTAAACAAGTTCCGCCGAAAGTATCAAGTGTGCACGTTAATGGGGAAAGAGCTTATAAAAAATCTTACAGGAATGAAATTTTTGAATTAGCACCAAGAGAAGTAAAAATAGACGAACTTATCTTAACGAGATGGGATCAAATAAACGGAATCATAGAAATAAAAATCAAATGCTCAGCTGGCACTTATATAAGATCAATCGCAAGAGATATAGGAGAAATTCTTAATTCCGAAGGTTGCCTTCTACAACTAAAAAGAATTTCAGCTTGTGGCTTTGATGAACAAAACTCGATAAAAATATCTGATATCGAAAAAGAAAAAGGGAAAAAAAACTCGAAAAATTTTATCATTCCAACAATTTCTGCTCTTAATCACATTTCAACATTTGTTTTAAGAAATGAAGAACAAATCAATTTTTGGCAAACAGGTAGAGCTATTAAAGTTGATATTAATTACTTACAGGAAAGCAACTCTTTTGATTATAAAAAACCCTTAAAAGTAATAGATAACAAACAAACACTTCTTGGTATAGGCTTCCTAAATAAAGAGCAATCCAGTATAAATCCAAAATTAGTCCTTAATGCTAAATAACTTCTATAGGTAATCTTTTTTAAAAGGTTTAATCTGCACACCCCTATAAAAATGCTTTAATATTCTCTCAGCTTTTTGACCTCTAAACGCCATGTATCTAGCACCCCATTGACTCATTCCTACTCCATGACCTGATCCTTGTCCAAAAACTATCAAACCTTTTTTTGTAGGAAATTTATTGTTTAATTTTTCCTCAAAAAATTTAAATCTGACAAAATTACTGTTGAGGCCTAATCTTTTTCTTAAAACTACCCCAGACATTTGATCAAAACCATCAGCCCCAATAACTTTTACATTTTTTACCCTCCCCGTGCTTGTAATATCTAGAATCTCTATATTTCTTAAACCTCCAATCTGGGGAAATAAATTAGCTAAATCATTACTCGAAAATTTTTTTTGCCATCTAAATTTTGGATTATTTTTATCAAAATCTTTTACACTTGATAAATATGGATATTTATTCTTCCATACATCTTGACTGTTTTCTGTCATTCCACCTGAGCTGCTATGGAATAA
>QCIJ01000004.1 GCA_003216755.1 Prochlorococcus sp. AG-402-K22
AATTAAGGAGAGTGGTGGAAAAAGTCAAATATATGCGCCAAAACCAAGAAATGATAAGTATAATCAAATAATTTGTTGGATTGAAGAGATTAACAAAAGGCTTAATTCTAAAAATGTGATTGATTTTATATATGATATTTCTAAAGATGATCTTTTATCTAAATATTTTTACAATGAAAATATCTCTAAAGAACTTAATAAACATAATCTAAAATTAGATTTTACTAAATTTAATTTATTACAAGATAAAATTTATAAAATAAAAGAAGGTTTCTTTACTGAATTTGTAAGAATATTTGCCCAATTAGCTTATATAAAATTAATTGAATTAAAGAAAAGTTTTTCTATTTTCAACTTCAATGATCTTATAAAGACTGTAGAAAAAACATTTCTAGATTCAGAAATTAGTAATAGTAATGCTCTATCTAAAATTCAAAAAAGATTTAAATGTGTCTTAGTTGATGAGTTCCAAGATACAGATATTACTCAGTGGTATTTAATAAAAAAGTTCTTTAATACAAAAAATCATTTTTTACTTTGCGTAGGTGATCCAAAACAGGCGATCTACAAATTTAGAGGTGGAGATATTGAAACTTACTTAGATGCAAGATCTAATGCAATCGAAGTTTTTAGTCTTACAGATAACTATAGATCCTCAAAAAAGTTAATGGATGTTATTAATAAACTTTATAAGAATGGACTTAAACAATCAAAACTAAACTATAGGAAATTAACCTCTAGAATTAATGAAAATATTAATCCTGAATTTAAATTTAAGGATGTATTTGAAATTGTAGAATTTTCAAAAAAAGAGACTGACATAGAAGATCTTGTAACTCATTACATAGTTAACTTTATTTTAAATAATAAAGAAATTGATATTAATAAAATTGCGATTCTTACATTAAATAATTCGCAATGCTTAGATTTTAAAAAAAAATTAAATCAGTTTAACCTCCCATGCAAAATTCAAAATAAACAAAATATTTTTGATACAGAAGCAAGTTCTCTAATATTTTTATTCATGGAATGTTTATTAAATCCGAGGTCTTTAAAAAATTTAAATTTACTTGCTACTTCAAAATTTATAGAAATAAAATTAGAAGATTTACTTGATAATGGAATTAGTAATAATTTAGAAATTTTAATTAATAAATGCATTACTTGGTCCCAAGAACTAAGAGAAAAAGGTTTTTTAAACATTGTTAATGAACTCCTTTTAAATTACAAGTCATCCTCGATTATTCAAGATTCAGATTTGAATTCAAATTTATTTCAACTTTCAGAAATTGTTGAAATAGCATTAATGAATAATGATTTTAATCTCAATATAGTCTTCAAATGGTATAAAAATCAGTTAGATCATATTTTAAGAATTTCTACTGGAGAAGATTTTTTGACGAAAGATTATAATCTTCAAAATGGAATAAATCTTTCTACCATTCATAGTAGTAAGGGCCTCGAATTTGAAATAGTCCTATGTCCATATCTCTCAATTATTTCAAATAAGTTAAATAAAATTAAAGGACCTCTTTGGAAATCAAATATTGATAGAAACATATACATTAATATTTCTAATAATTACGCGAAGGTGGAAAAATTTAAATTAATAGAAGAAGAAGATTTGTTTAAAGAGAGTGAGAGGTTAATTTATGTAGCACTTACAAGGAGCAAATATAAACTTATTGTTTTTACTGATTTAGAGGATACAAAAAATATTTTAAATAATGATTTACTTAATAATTTGGAAAATATCAATATTCATAAGTCTACTTTTGAAGTGAGGATAGAAAAAGAGAAAATAAAAGAAATTTTTTCTAAGTTCCAAACCAACCGATTGAATAATAATCTTTGGAAAATCGATAACGTTAATAAAAAAATATCTAATGAATTTAATTCTGATCAACTTATTTCTTATTCAAGTTATTCTTCTTGGATACGTAAAGATAAAAATATTGATGCAGTCATTAATCAATATAAGGATTATGAAGATAATATTTCGATTATAAAAGAATCTAATTTTAAGGAATCAAAGAATTATCCTAATTATTTTTCTTATCCAAATCCCTTAAGTGAATTTCCAAAAGGAACTATTGCTGGTACTTGCCTGCACAAAATAATTGAAAGATTTGAATTTAGCAACGAAAATAATCAAGAATTAATTGATTTAATTATTGAGGAATTGAACTTTCATCAAATCGATACTTCTTTGGCTTTTAAAGTAAAAGATGCGATTTTAAGAATCATAAATATATCTTTAGGGAGCGAATTACAAAATAAGAAACTAGTTGATATTCCAAATGAATACTTAATTAAGGAACTCAAATATGATTTAACCCTATCTTATGAAGGTAGAAATATTAATTCTAATGATATATCAAAATGCTTTTTTATAGATCAGGAATATCAATTTGGTGAAGAATATGCAAACAAAATAAATGATCTTCAAATTATGAATAAAGGCTTTCATTCAGGATGTATTGATTGTGTTTTCCCTGTAGGTAATAAATTAGAAGATAGTAAATGGTGGGTAATTGATTGGAAAAGTAATTTTATTTCTGGTAGTGATAATAGTGATTGTTTACCAATAAACTATAACTATGAAAATATGAGAAATGAAATGATTAAACATCATTATCCATTGCAATCTCATCTTTATTTATTAGCATTGCATAGATTATTAAAGTGGCGACTTAAAAATTATCAACCACATAAACATCTAGGAGGATATATTTATTTGTTTTTAAAGGGACTGCCAGATTTTAAATTATTTGAAAAATCTAAGTCGAAGGATATATCTCCAGGTATTTTTATTGGCAAAGCACCTTTAAAAAGAATTAATTATTTAGATAACCTTTTTTAGAATGACTAAAACTACTACTGATATTGAAAAGTTCCAATATGATCATATATTTAATTTAATCTTAGGTATTTTCAAATTCAATGAAAAAAAATATGGAAATTTCGTAAAAGATGCAATAAGAATTTTATTAGAGTTTGAAAAAAATGGTGAAACTATTATTGATGTTGATAATAGTTTAATAATCTTTGAATTTTTAGAAGATGGCTGGCCCAATAAACATATAGATGTTCTAAAAAATATAGGTTTGATTGGATCCCTTAATTCTCCATTCATATTAGTAAATAGAAAATTATCATTATCAAAATGGTCAGAAAAGATAGAAAGAGTTATTAATTCATTTCTAAAAAAAATAGATACCGATAATTTAATGAACTCGATAATTTATAAAGATGATAATAAAATTTATCAAATTAAAAATATATTTAAATATTCAAACTTAGTTTTCCTTCAAGGAGGACCAGGTACTGGTAAAACCACTTTAATAATAAAGTTAATACTAGAACTCCTTCGAATTGATAACTTTTTAAATATTGGTTTGTCTGCTCCAACGGGTAAAGCTACAGCTCGTTTAAAAGAAGCTCTTAATGATAAAAAAAATATTTCCTTTAGCAAATTTCTAGACCAAATAGAATTTCAAACTTTACATAGATGGATTTTAAATTCTCAAAATAAATCTCTTAAGTTGAAATTTAAACTAAAAGAGCTTGATATTTTCATAATTGATGAAATGTCAATGGTTAATATAGATTTGATTGAATCAGTTTTAAATTTGCTAGCAAAGGACTGTAAAATTATTTTAGTTGGAGATAAAAATCAATTGTCGCCAGTAAATAACTGTTCTATCTGGAATTATTTGTTTGAATATGGTGATAATAGTTCAATTAAATCTTGTGTAGTAAATTTAGAAAAAACCTATAGAAATATTGGAGATATAGCATTAATTAGTAGTTTAATATTTAATAATGATTTATCTTTACTTAATCAAAAGATGAAAGAATTAGAAAAAGATAATAATTCAAAAGAAATTACTATTTCAAAAAGTAGAGAAAAAGATATTCCAAAAGAGCTATTTTCTTCGATTACAAGTCATCTAAAACAGTTAAATCTTTCAACTTCAAATTTAAGTAAAAAAAAATATATATTTGATGAGAATATTGATAATTTATTGCTTAATGAAAAAGATTTAGTAGATAAGATATTTCTGGATTTACAAAGTCACTTGATTTTATGCGAAAAAAATTCCGGAATATGGAGTGTTGAATATTTGAATGAAATTGTTTTTGGTCAAAAAAAACCCTATGACCTTAAAATTCTTAAAGAGGGTGTCCCGATCATGTGTACAAAAAATAATAATGAACTTGGATTATCAAATGGGGATATCGGAGTACTTATAGGTTTAAAAAATAAAAGAAAATATCTTTTTAGAAAATTTAATGATAATAACGAAGAAATTGTCACATTAATTGATCCATCTAATTTAGAAAATGTTGTGCCAGCAATAGCCATTTCTATACATAAATCTCAAGGAAGTGAATCTGAAAAAGTAAGCATTTTGTGGTCCCAAAAGTATAGAAGAAATCAATATGCTGTAAAAGAAAAAAAAGATAATCAAAATATCTTTTGCAGAGATAATTTTGAAAGAAGGTTATTTTATACTGCTGTTACAAGAGCGAAAAATTTTCTAGATATATATTATTTAAATTAAATTTTATTTTTGAGAAATTAGTAATATCTTAACCCTAAGATGTTAGATTAATAATTCGGCTCTGTAAGGCTAATCAACAATTTAAGTCAATTTAGATATTTGTTGAATGCCTAATCAGAAGATTATTAGGCATTTAAAATGGCTTTAAAAAAAGATAGTAACTCTCTTGGTACTGAGCAGGAAAAAGCTCAGAATGAAGATTCTTCCCTACTTGAGTTCAAAAACTTAGAGAATAAAAAAGAAATGGGATCTCAACCATTGGAAGTATCGGAAGCAGATCATGATGAGAATGGATTTCTAGATTTTGGGTTTAATCAATCGATCTTAAATTCGTTAAGAAATAAAGGATATAAAAATCCAACTCCCATCCAAAAAGCTGCAATTCCGGAACTAATGTTAGGCAGGGATTTACTAGGCCAAGCACAAACAGGAACAGGAAAGACTGCAGCTTTCGCATTACCATTAATAGAAAAACTTGCAGATAATAAAGAATTAAATGCTAAGGTTTTAGTTATGACTCCTACGAGAGAATTAGCAACTCAAGTGGCAGAATCTTTTAAAAGTTATAGTTCTGAATCCAGTAATTTTAAGACGGTTGCAATATATGGAGGTACCGACTATCGAAATCAAATTTCTGCATTAAAAAGAAAAGTTGACGTAGTAGTTGGGACCCCAGGCCGAATAATGGATCATATAAGGCAGGGGACTTTTAAAATTAAAGATATAAATTGTCTTGTTTTAGATGAGGCAGATGAAATGTTAAATATGGGTTTTCTTGAAGATATTGAATGGATAATAGATCAACTTCCGGGAAATAAGCAGATGGTATTGTTTTCAGCAACAATGCCTAGTGAGATAAGAAATATAGCAAAAAAATATCTAAATGATCCCGCCGAAATATTAATCAAAAGTGTCAAAAAAGAAACTCAATTAATTTCGCAAAAATTTCTATATGTACAAAGGCATCATAAGTTAGATGCTTTAAAAAGAATATTAGAACTTAATAATGAGGGAGTAATTATTTTTGTGAGGACAAAACTACTTACTACTTCAATAGCTGAAGCTTTAGAGAATTCAGCTCATACTGTGGCAGTACTTAATGGAGATATACCTCAAAATCAAAGAGAAAATACTGTAGATAGATTAAAAAAAGGATTTATTAATATACTTGTTGCAACTGATGTCGCAGCTAGAGGATTAGATGTTGAGAGGATAAAACTGGTTGTTAATTACGATTTCCCTTTTGACAAGGAAACATATACTCATAGAATTGGAAGAACTGGAAGGGCAGGCAGATCAGGAGAAGCAATTTTATTTGTTAACCAAAGAGAAAAACATTTTCTAAGAAACTTAGAAAACTCAACAAGAACCAAGATTGAAGAAATTAATATACCAAGTAATAAAATAATAAATGAAAAAAGGATGGAGAAACTTATAGATAATGTTAATAAGAGTTCTTTAGCTAAAGATGAAAATGAAGATAATAAAGCTTTGATTATTGATGTACTAGATAATTTAAAAGAAAAATACTCTATGGATGACTCAAATATTGCAATGGCGGCGATTAATTTAGTAATAGGTAATAAATCATTTTTTGTTAATGAAGATGATTCTTGGATTACTAAACAAAATAATACTGATCGAAATAGATCAAATAGAAATATTAATAATCGTATGAGAAATTCAAATAGAAGAAATAATTATCAAAATGATTCTTTTGAAACCTACAAATTTAACTTTGGTAAATTTGATGGGGTTAGAGTTGCAAATATTATATCCTCAATCTGTAATTCAACTAATATAAATGGTAGATCCATAGGTAAGATACAGATTTTTAATGATTACAGTTTGGTAGATTTACCAAGAGATCTGCATAGAGAAACTAAAAATAAATTAAAAAAAATTAAAGTCAGAAACTAGTGATAGAGAATGAAAGCTAGCAAATATAAATTCTTTATTTTTGTGAATCTGATAATACTATTCAACTCTTTTAATAGTTATTATTTAGCTCAAACGAAACAAAATTCAATCATAAAATTATTTTGTCTCCAGAGTGTCAAAGAGGAGATGATGAAAGCAGAAATGGTATATAGTGAAGAAATTGCGAATGAAACTTGTGATTGTTACTACGAAGTATTTATGCAAACTGCTAGTCATCAAGATGCAAAAACAAAATGTAAATTAGAAACTAAAGAAAATTTAAATCATAATAGAAAAATTTAATTATTATTTTTATGAGGTCTAAGAACAATCAAAATCCAATAATTAGACTTTATTTAAATCTGATTGAAGAAAGAAGGTTACTATTTTTTGCTTTTCTTAGTTCCATAATTAATAAAATATTAGATTTAGCTCCCCCTGTAATAATTGGTCTTGCGGTGGATATCGTTGTTAAGGAACAGAATTCATGGATTGCTGGTTTTGGAATAAAAGAAGTTCCAGCACAATTGATTTTTCTTGCATTTGCGTCAGGAATAGTTTGGTCTGGTGAATCCTCATTTGAATATTTATATTCGATTTTATGGAGAAATTTGGCTCAGCTATCGCAACATAAATTAAGAATAAAAGCTTATGAGCATATCCAAGAATTAGATATGGATTTTTTTGAAAATGATAATACTGGAAGGCTATTATCTATTTTGAATGATGATATAAATCAACTCGAGAGATTTCTAGACCAAGGGGCTAATCAGATTATTCAGTTATTTATAACTGTCTTAATAATTGGGGGCACTATGATTTTTGTCGCTCCAAAAATCGCTTTATTTGCTTTCTTTCCTATTCCAATTATATTTTTAGGATCAATTAAATTTCAAAGGAAGCTTGCTCCAAAATATAGAGATGTTAGAAATAAAGCTGGATTATTGGCATCGAGACTTAATAATAATTTAAGTGGAATTCTAACCATAAAAAGTTTTACTAAAGAAAAATGGGAACTAAATAGATTAAATAAAGAAAGTCTCGATTATCAAAGAAGTAACAAGGCTGCAATAAAATTATCGTCTGCTTTTATCCCTCTAATAAGATTTGCAATCTTATTTGCTTTTATAGCGATTCTATTAATTGGAGGTTTCCAAACTTGGAAAAAGACACTTGATGTAGGAACTTATAGTTTTTTAGTGTTTATTACACAAAGACTATTATGGCCTTTAACTACTTTGGGGCATGTTTTAGATGATTTTCAGAGATCTATGGCTTCAATAGATAGAGTAATTGATCTCATAGATACTCCTATAAAAATAAAAGATGGAAAAATAAAAATTGAACCTAAAGATATCAAAGGAAAAATTATTTTTAATAATGTAAATTTTAATTATCCTGGACGAGATTTAACTTTAAAAAACATAAATTTCAAAATTGAAAATAACTCAACATTAGGAATTGTTGGTTTAACAGGTTCTGGGAAAAGTACAATAATAAAATTACTCCTTAGGATTTACGATAGTAATAAAGGGTCAATAACCTTGGATGGCATTTCTATTAAAGAAATAAATTTAAGGGATTTAAGAAAGTGTATTTCTTTAGTAAGTCAAGAAACTTATTTATTTCATGGCAGTGTACAAGAAAATATTGCTTATGGCTCAATCAACCCAAGTCTTAAAGATATCATTCAAGCTTCAAAGATTGCGGAAGCTCATAAATTTATTGAACAATTACCAGATGGTTATAAAACTATTGTGGGGGAAAGGGGCCAAAGGCTTTCAGGCGGACAACGCCAAAGAATTGCCTTGGCGAGAGCTGTTTTAAAGGATGCACCAATATTAATATTAGATGAAGCTACAGCCTCAGTTGATAATGAAACAGAGGCTTTAATTCAGAAATCATTATCTAAAATCACCAAAGAAAGAACAACTATAGTAATAGCTCATAGATTAAGCACTATAAAAAATGCGGATAATATTGTTGTTATTGATAAAGGTAAAATAGTTGAAAGCGGAAAACATGAAAGGCTATTAGATCAGAACAAAATATATGCTGATTTATGGAATGTACAAGTAGGAATCTAGTATAGAATTTCTAAACTATATTAAAAAGTTAAATGATTCAATTACATTACTAAACATAACGTCAACTTTATTCCATCTCTCTTCATTTGTTCCCACAGCGAAAGTGTAAAGTGTTCCTCTATCAATTACGACAGTAGCTAATTCGTGTCTGGCCTGTTCATTTAAATTTAATTCATACTCTAAATCATAGAAAATATGATTGGATGCCTCCCTCTTATTGGCATTTAAAAGTTTTACCTCTCTACCTGAACCTTCGGGAGCAATGACTTTATCAATTAATGTTTGACCTACTTCACTTGGGGTTCCTAATTGCTCTAATTGTACCTCTTTATTTACATCAGAAATAACTAAACTAAGGGTCTCATTACTATTTATTAGATCATGATAAATAATTTCAGGTCCTCCATCGACTTTTACTCTGGTCCATCCTGTTGGATACAAAAAGGCATATCTTCCATCTGGACTTTGATAAGCTTCTAATCCTGCATTTAGTCCACCACTACAAGCACTCAGTGTTAAACACAAAAAAATCAAAAATAAATATTTGAAAGGGTTAAATTTAATATTTTTCATTTTGTTTGAAATTACTAATTAAAAACATAATAAGACATTAAAAGCAAACAATTATGGCAATTCAGAATTTTGCGTCTAAATTATCCCTAGAAATAGTTTGATTTTGATTACTTATACCAAACCGCTTTCAAAATTAATTGGTCATTTTGAGAAATTTCCAGGGATTGGTCCAAGAACTGCGCAACGATTAGCCCTGTTTATTTTAAAACAACCTGAAAGTACAATAAGAGATTTTTCAAAGGCTTTGTTAGAAGCACATAGTAATGTTGGTCGTTGCAAAAAATGTTTCAATTTGACTTCAGAAGATGAATGTGAAATTTGTAAAAATACTGAAAGAAATCAAAAACTAATCTGTGTGGTAGCAGAAACTAAAGATTTGCTTGCTTTGGAGCGCGCCAGAGAATTTAAAGGTGTTTACCATGTTATTGGTGGTTTAATATCCCCAATGGATTCAGTTGGCCCCGAACTCTTAGAAATAAGAAGCTTGGTAGAAAGAGTTAGTAAGTCTGAAATAGATGAGATCATATTGGCATTGACTCCCAGTATTGAGGGAGATACAACAAGTCTTTATATTGGAAAATTGTTAGCCCCTTTTACTAAAGTTACGAGGATTGCATATGGCCTCCCAATGGGTAGTGAACTTGAATATGTGGATGAAGTTACACTTGCAAGGGCTTTAGAAGGAAGAACAAAACTAAATTAAACAATGAGAGACAATAATCTAATCAAGAAAGAAAAAATCCTAAGACTTCCCTCTTGGATTAAATTTCCTATTAGTAAAGCTTCAGAATTCGAAAAAATACAAACACTAATCAAAAAATCAAATATTCATACTATTTGTGAAGAAGCAAGATGTCCAAATAGAGCAGAATGTTATGCATCAGGAACAGCCACTTTCTTACTGGGTGGATCGATATGTTCTCGTTCATGTGCTTTTTGTCAGGTAAATAAAGGTAGACCTAGTTCTATCAATATTGATGAATGTACTCAAGTCGCTGAAGCAGTGAAAGTACTAAATTTGAAATATGTTGTTTTGACATCTGTAGCTAGAGACGATCTCCCTGATCATGGTGCAAATTTATTTATATCTACAATTGATGAGATTAGAAAAATTGATTCAACAATAAAAATAGAGGTTTTAACTCCTGATTTATGGGGTGGAGGCAAGAATTTTGATGAAACTAATAACCTTCAGACTGAGAGATTGAAGATGATTTTAGAAAAAGATCCAATATGCTTTAATCATAATCTTGAAACTGTTGAAAGACTGCAAAAAGAAGTTAGGAGAGGTGCAAATTATAAAAAATCTCTTAGTTTACTAAAAAAGTCAAAAGATATTGCTCCTCATATTCAAACTAAATCAGGCATTATGTTAGGTCTTGGGGAAACATTGGATGAAATAAAAAATACAATTTCTGATCTTAAAAAAATAGATTGTGATCAAATTACAATCGGCCAATATTTAAGGCCCTCATTCAATCATTTGGCAGTTAAGAAATATTGGGATCCATCAGAGTTTGAATATTTATATCGCTTCTCTAAGGAATTAGGATTCAAGAAAGTATCTTCTGGCCCCTTAGTTAGAAGTAGTTATCATGCGGGTTAACTTTCTTCAATTAAAGAAAGTTTCTTTTCAAGTTTTTTCAATATGGAAATACATTCCCCGTTCATAAGTGTACCTGCACCTCCCCAGACCAATCTTAATAAAAGATCTACCGGGCTAGAACCAACTTCTTTCACAATTTTAAAGCCTATTAACTTAAAGTATCTTACAAGTTTTTTACTATAACCTTCACTATCAAAAATCGCTAAAAGCCTTACTTTGCTGCTTGATTTTTTTTCAATTGCCCAAGCCATAGTTGTTGACCATATTAATTCTGAAACAAAAGCGGGAGCTTTAGAAAGGATTCTTAATGTATCAAGCTGAATACCTTGTTTATTTAAATAAGTCCAACCTTTCATTTCGGCCCAAATCTTAATGATGTTATCTTTCTGTTCTGCTACAACGATTCTAAAGAAACATAATCCTAGAGTTTCTCTAACTTGAATTTTAATTAATAATCCAATGGTACCTGCTAATTTTTCTAATTCTTCAACTTTCATGATTTTGAAAATTAATCCTTATAGATTTTATGATTTTCCACATTTAATCTATCGATCTGTTTTTGTCTTTCTTCAAACCTTTTTCTATCATCATCACTGAACTGATCTATGCAGAAATGACATTGGATTCCCTTTCTATATTCTTTTCTTACTTGATCTTGAATTGAAACTGGCATTCCACATGCATGACAAATCGAGTAGGAGCCTTTTTCTAATTCTTGATCTAAAGCAACTCTTTTATCAAAAACATAACATTCACCTTTAAATAAGTTTTCTTCTTTTGATATATCATCAAGGTATTGAAGGATACCACCTTGTAGATGATAAATATTTTTATAACCTTTCTTTTTCAGCAAACTAGTAGCTTTTTCACATCTGATACCTCCGGTACAAAACATTGCTATATTTGTAGATTGTTTATTTTCTAAATGACTATCTAAATGATCATCTACCCATCTAGGGAATTCGCTAAAGTTTCTCGTATTTGGGTTTATAGAATTCTGAAATGTTCCTATAGAAACCTCATAATGATTTCTAGTATCAATGACTATTGTATTTTTATTTTTAATTAACTTATTCCAATCAGCTGAGTCAATATAAGTCCCATTATCTTGTGAAGGCTTTATCCCATTAACTCCCATGGTAACTATTTCTTTCTTGATTTTTATTTTTAATTTTTTGAAGACTTTCTTTTTTGAAAAGTTTACTTTCATATTCAAATTTCTATTATCTGTATATTTGTTAAGTAAATTGATAACGGTATTAATTAAATTTTTCTCAGCACAAATAGTTCCATTAATACCCTCACTTGCAAAAATTAATAAACCTGAAATATCGCTTTCATTTGCGATTTCTAATAATTTATTTTTGAGATCAAGAATTAAGTTTTCTTGAAATGGGAAGAAAGAATAAAGAGAAACTATTTTATAATTTTTGCCTTTCATAAAGAAGATAATGTTTTTTCACAAGTTTCAAAATCTTTGTTGAATGATACTCCCACCTCTTTTAGAAGTTTTCTGTCTGATTGAAAAGATGGATTTGAAGTTGTGAGTAACTCATCTCCATAAAAAATTGAATTTGCCCCACATTGAAAACATATAATTTGGGCTTCTTTTGAAAGCTTTTCTCGCCCTGCACTTAATCTTATTTTACTTTTAGGCATAAGAATTCTGGCTGTAGCTATCATCCTTATCATTTCAATAGAATCAATTTCTTGATTATCTTCTAAACCAGTACCTTCAATAGCTACTAATGAATTTATAGGAACACTTTCAGGATGAGGATTCATGTTTGAAAGAACTTCCAAAAGAGATGCTCTATCGCCATTAGTTTCGCCCAAACCTATTATCCCTCCACAGCAAACATTTATTCCTGCATCTCTTACTCTTTTAATAGTATCTAGTCTGTCTTGATAAGTTCTAGTGGTAATAATATTTTTATAATGCTCAGGACTAGTATCAAGATTGTGGTTATACGCGGTCAAACCCGCATCAGCCAGTCTGGAAGCTTGTTCTTCTGTAAGCATCCCAGCAGTAACGCATGCTTCCATCCCTAAATCTCTTACACCGCTAACCATTTCTAACATTGCATTAAAAGATTTCCCATCTCTAATTTCTCTCCATGCCCAACCCATACAAAACCTATCTGCACCCTCATTTTTTGCTAATTGAGCTCTTGCTAAAACTTGTTCAACTTGAAATTGTGGATGACTTTTTATTTGGCTAGTGCTGTAGATTGATTGGCTGCAATACGAACAATTTTCCTCACAACCGCCTGTCTTTACGCTGAACAATGATGCTAATTGAATATTGTATTTGTTAAATTTTCTGTGAACAATTTGCGATTTCCACATTAAATCAATCAGAGGCTTATTAAGTATTTCCAATATCTCCTTTCTGTCCCAATCGAATCTAATTTCTGTATAAAGATGATTACTCGACTTAGTCATTTTTTGTTAAGAAGAATATTGAGAATCTTCAAAAGATTCATTTGGTAATGATTCTATACCGCCGAAACGTCTATTCCTTGATTGGTAATCAATTATTGCTTTTAGAAATTCAAACTCATTAAAATCTGGCCATAGTACGTCAGATATATAAATTTCTGAATAAGCTAATTGCCATAAAAGAAAGTTACTTATCCTTTTTTCTCCACTAGTTCTTATTAGTAATTCAGGATCCTTAATTCCTCGAGTTAATAGTTCTGAATTAAATAGTTCTTCATTAACTTCACTTGGTTTTATTTCCCCAGAAGAAGATTTTATTGCTAATTCTTTTGCAACTTTTACTATTTCTTGCCTACCTCCGTAATTCGCACAAATATTTAATAAAAAGGAATTATTGTTTTTAGTTAGAGATTCCGAATTATAGATTAATTGTTTTAGATCCTTTGGGAAAGGAGATAAATCTCCGATGAATTTTATTTTAATTAATTCTTGATGGATCTCTTCGATTTCGTTTCTCAAGACTTCTCTAAAAAGATTTATAAGGAAATCAACCTCTTTTGTTGGCCTTGTCCAATTTTCAGTTGAAAAAGCATAAACAGTAAGTACCTTACAACCTAAATTTTTTGATGCTTTAAGAATTTCTTTTAATACGCTGACTCCCTTGTTATGACCAAATGATCGAGGTAAGCCTTTTTTTGTTGCCCATCGCCCATTCCCATCCATAATTATTGCGACATGTTCTGGCACTTTTTGCATATCTATTCTTTTGGATAATTCAGTATTTTTCCTGTAAATTATTTTCCCAAAACTCATATGTTATTCCTTTATATTAGTGAAGCTTTCTGATTTAATTGACTCTTTTTCATTGATATCACTGATAATTTTATCATTAGGGGTTGTCTTTTGGGATAAGCTATTTTTACTTAAAGTTGATTTACTATTACCCAAAGAGTTTTGATTCCCGATTAAATTTTCAAGGAGTTCTTGTAAGCGGCTGCTGGTAATTGGCCTCTCAAGTTTCCCTTGGTTTGCTAATGATAACGTACCTGTTTCTTCAGAAACAACTATACAAATACATCTGTCAAATCTTTCTGTAATTCCTAATGCAGCTAAGTGTCTTGTGCCATATCTACTAATTCCTTGCCTAGAGAGAGGAAGTATTACCCCAGCAGATATTATTTTATTACCTTTAACAAGAACTGCTCCATCATGTAATGGTGTATCTGTTGCAAAAAGATTTATTAAAAGGTCAGTAGATAATTGAGCTTCAATATTTGTCCCTGAATATAAAAAATCTTCAGGCCTTAAATCACTACCTAAATCTACTACGATTAGAGCTCCTCTTCTATTTTTGGAGAGTTTACCAGCAGCATCAACTAACTGAGTAATAGTAGTAGATGTTGCTCTAAATTCTTTTGGAGGATTTCCTAGTAATACTGCTAGCCTTCCGGTGCCTAATAATTCCATTAATCTTCTTAACTCTCCTTGCCAAAGTATTGCTAAGGAAAGAGAGCAAGCGAGTACTACAGCATCGATTAATTTTGATGTTAATGGGAGGTAAGCATATCTTTGTATAAACCATGCTGATGAAACTAAAAATAAATATCCTCTTAAAAGCCATAGTGTCCTCTGTTCTTTAACTCTAGAAAATAATAAAAGTCCAAAACCAACTGCAAATAAGACATCCAATAAAAGCTTTAAATTTATAAACCCCCAGAAATTCACATTAAAAACAAAATTAATCTAAATGTAACTAATATTGTTTAAGAAAGCGATCAGGCAAGACATCATATTTTAGAAGATCTAAAGGACTTTCTCTTTTTTGAATAATCTCTGCTTCACCATCACAAACTAAAAGAGTAGCTGGTCTTGGTATTCTATTATAATTTGAACTCATAGAGCTATTGTATGCACCAGTACCAAATACACATATTAGATCTCCAGTTTTGCAATTTGCTAGTTCTATCTCTTTAAACAATACGTCTCCTGATTCGCAGTGCTTGCCAGCGATAGTAAATTTATTTTTGGAATTTATATTAAAAGGATTTCTAACCAAACATGCAGAATAACTTGATTGATAAGTTATTGGTCTTGGATTATCACTCATCCCACCGTCCACAGATAAATATGTTCTGATCCCGGGAATTTTTTTAAAGGCCCCGATTTTGTAAATTGTTATTCCTGCAGTAGATACAATAGATCTTCCTGGCTCACACATCAATGTAGGTAAATCTAAATTATGTTTATTGCAAGCTTTTAGAACAGAGGTGGAAATTGTTCTTACCCACTCATCGATTGAAGGAGGGTCGTCATCTTCTCTATATTTAATACCCAAACCTCCTCCTACATTTAGTTTTTTTATGTAATGTCCATATTTTTTAGCGTCTAAAATAACACTAACCATTATTTCACCCAGATCCTTATGAGGGTCTAGTTCAAAAATCTGGGAACCGATATGAGCATGCAATCCATTTAATTTAAGATGTTTGGTATTACAAATTCTTTGAAATAATGTATTTAAATATTCAATTCCGAAGCCAAATTTGCTATCAAATGATCCTGTCCTTATATATTCATGTGTGTGGCATTCTATTCCAGGAGTAAAGCGAATCATTATCTCTAAGTCACGATTAAATGAATTTGAGATTTCTTCCAATCTTTCTAAATCATAATCGTTATCTACGATTACATTAATATTATTTCTAACTGCAAACTCTATTTCTTTGTCTGATTTGTTATTTCCATGAAAAACAATTTTCTCATTTGGCACCCCACCTTTGAGTGCAGTTAATAGTTCTCCTTCTGAAACCGCATCAAGTCCTAATCCTTCTGAGGAAACGAGGTTGCTCATAAAGATAGAACTATTTGCTTTAGAAGCATATATCGGTAGTGATTTTCCAGGGTAATATTTCTCCAATGCTTTTTTATAAGCTCTACAAGATTTTCTTAAAGTAATTTCATCCAAAATGTAAAGAGGAGAATCATATTTTTTAACTAATTCTTCAATTGAGCATCCACCAATTGATAATTTCCCATCACTTCCAATGGAGGTAGTAATAGGGACGATGTTTTTGTTTGGACTGTCGACATCAATCTCTAGTTTTAAGAAGGATTTTTTTTCTTCCATGTGAATATCTTAAATAGATTAATTCTTAATTTGTCATATTTTATAATGACTTTAATTTCAAATTTTTTTAAATATTTATCTACTATAAAATGATATCCATTAAACCTATTAATGTGAAAGATATTGATTTATGTTATGAATTAGATTCAAATACTATTTCGTTATGGAGCAAAAAGCATTGGAATAACGAATTTAAAAAAGAGGGTATAAAAGTCTTTGGGATATTACTTTCAAATTATTTAATAGGGATATGTGTTTTTCATATGGTTCTTGATGAAGCTCAAATAAATTTTTTTGCAATAAACAATAAATACAGGAAAAAAGGTTTTGGAACTTACCTTATGAGCTATGTAATAAATGAATGTAAAAAATTAAATATAAATAAATTATTCTTAGAAGTCTCTCATACAAATTCTACAGCTGAGAAATTTTATAATAGCTTTGAATTTTCTACTGTAGGAATAAGAAGAAACTATTATAAGGACGGTTCAGATGCTCTCTTAAAAGAAAAAAAATTAACAACTAAATAATTTAAATATTTAATTGTTCGGATAACCAGAATGCATGAAATTACTGTAATTTATTGCTATATCACTAAAAAAGTTAAATTCAATTCAATAAAATATACTTTTGGGTATTCACAAAAGCTCATTCTGAACACAAAATTAACATATTACTGGTAGGTTATTAATAGAAATTTAGTCTTCTAATGTTTGAAAGATTTACAGAAAAGGCAATAAAAGTCATTATGCTTGCTCAAGAGGAAGCTAGAAGACTTGGTCATAATTTCGTTGGAACAGAACAAATTCTATTAGGTTTAATTGGAGAAGGTACAGGGGTTGCAGCAAAGGTTCTTAAATCACTAGGAGTTAATTTAAAAGATTCAAGAATAGAGGTAGAAAAGATAATTGGTAGAGGTTCAGGTTTTGTAGCAGTAGAGATACCTTTTACCCCTAGGGCTAAAAGAGTTTTAGAGTTATCATTAGAAGAGGCTCGTCAATTAGGTCACAATTACATAGGTACTGAGCACTTATTATTAGGTTTAATACGAGAAGGAGAAGGTGTTGCGGCAAGAGTTCTTGAAAATCTTAGTATTGACCTTACCAAGGTAAGAACACAAGTTATAAGGATGCTAGGTGAAACCGCTGAAGTTGGCAGTGGAGCAAATCCTACTAAAAGTAATTTAAAAACTGCTACTCTCGATGAATTTGGAACAAATTTAACAAAACTAGCTAGTGAATCAAAACTAGATCCAGTTGTTGGCCGTTATTCAGAAATAGATCGCGTAGTTCAAATATTAGGCAGAAGGACAAAAAATAATCCGGTTCTTATTGGAGAACCTGGCGTAGGAAAAACAGCTATAGCAGAGGGTTTAGCTCAAAGAATACAGATTGGAGATATTCCCGATATACTGGAAGATAAAAGAGTTTTAACTCTTGATATAGGACTTTTAGTCGCTGGAACAAAATATAGAGGAGAATTTGAAGAAAGATTAAAAAAGATAATGGAAGAAATCAAATCTGCAGGCAACGTTATTCTCGTCATAGACGAAGTGCATACTTTAATTGGTGCTGGAGCTGCAGAAGGTGCTATAGACGCTGCAAATATCCTTAAACCAGCTTTAGCTAGAGGTGAACTCCAATGTATTGGAGCAACAACTCTCGATGAATATAGAAAACATATTGAGAGAGATGCTGCTCTGGAAAGAAGATTCCAACCCGTCATGGTTGGGGAACCATCTATTGAAGATACAATCGAAATCTTAAAAGGTCTTCGAGAGCGTTATGAGCAACATCATCGCCTAAAAATCACTGATGATGCTCTAGAGGCTGCAGCTCATCTAGGTGACCGCTACATATCTGATAGGTTTTTGCCCGATAAGGCTATAGATCTTATAGATGAGGCAGGCAGTAGAGTTCGTTTGATAAACTCAAAACTTCCACCTGAAGCTAAACAAATAGATAAAGAATTAAGACAAATTCAAAAACAAAAAGAAGAGTCTGTGAGGGACCAAAACTTCGATCAAGCTGGTCAGTTAAGAGAAAAAGAGATTGAATTGTCTGCAAAAATCAAAGAGGTTCTTGAAAATAAAAAAGAATCCACAGCTGAAGATGAATCTATTAACGATACAAACTTGTTAAATAATGATTCAAAACTTATACAAAACCCTATGGTTAGTGAAGAAGATGTAGCTCACATTGTTGCTTCTTGGACAGGTGTACCAGTACAAAAATTAACTGAAACAGAATCAGTCAAACTCCTCAATATGGAAGAAACTCTTCACCAAAGGCTAATAGGACAAGATGAAGCTGTAAAAGCTGTCTCTAGAGCCATAAGAAGAGCAAGAGTCGGTTTAAAAAATCCTAATAGACCAATTGCTAGTTTTATATTTTCAGGCCCTACTGGTGTAGGCAAAACTGAATTGACTAAATCATTAGCCTCCTATTTCTTTGGGAGCGAAGAAGCAATGATCAGATTAGATATGTCAGAATTTATGGAAAGGCACACAGTTAGTAAACTTATAGGTTCACCTCCAGGATATGTTGGATTTAATGAGGGTGGTCAACTAACTGAGGCGGTTAGAAGAAGACCTTATACTGTTGTATTATTCGACGAAGTAGAAAAAGCTCATCCAGATGTATTTAATTTACTATTACAACTTCTTGAGGACGGTAGATTAACAGACTCCAAGGGTAGAACTGTAGATTTTAAAAATACTCTACTAATAATGACTTCTAATATTGGTTCAAAAGTGATCGAGAAAGGAGGTGGTGGTTTAGGATTTGAGTTTTCCGGTGATTCTGTTGAAGATAGTCAATACAACAGAATTAAATCATTAGTTAATGAAGAACTAAAGCAATACTTTAGACCTGAATTTTTGAATAGACTTGATGAAATTATTGTATTTAGGCAACTATCAAAAAATGAGGTTAAAGAAATTGCTGAAATAATGTTGCAAGAGGTTTTTGTAAGATTACAAGATAAAGGGATTAAATTAGATGTAACAGATGCTTTCAAAGAAAGACTTGTTGAAGAAGGCTATAATCCTTCTTATGGAGCAAGACCTTTAAGAAGAGCTGTTATGCGTTTATTAGAGGACAGTTTGGCTGAAGAAGTTCTTTCGGGAAGAATAAAAGATGGTGATAAGGCTTTAGTTGATATAGATGATAATAAAAAAGTTACAATTAATATTTCTTCTGAAGGATCTCCTCAAGAGTTAGCGAGTGCTAATGTCTAATTATTCAAAGTAGATATGCAGACAATCTCTCCAGAAATTATATTTAGGGGAGATTATGCTTGGCAAAAATCTTTACCTCATATTACTAAATTAACTAAATTTCCATTAATTTTAGGTAGAGGTATTCATACCAATAATCTGAGAATTAAAATTTTTAACGATTTAAAAAATCAAAACCTCAATGTTACTTCTGCTAATTTGCAATTCGATTGTTGTTATGAAGACATTTCAAGAGTAAAGAATATTATTCTCAAGAATAATAATGATTCTGTTATCGCAGCTGGAGGTGGTAAAGTATTAGATTCAGGAAAATATATAGCGGAGTGTCTTAATATCCCTTGTATTACAGTTCCTCTTAGCGCCTCTACATGTGCAGGTTGGACAGCCTTATCGAATATTTATACAAAAGACGGCCAATTCATAAAAGATGTTGCGTTGGGATCTTGTCCAAAAATCCTTGTATACGACCATAAATTTATTCAAACAGCTCCATCTAGAACACTCGCTAGTGGCATAGCGGATGCTTTGGCAAAATGGTATGAATCTTCAATAACAAGTTCAACAATAGAAGATGGTCTTGTTCAACAAGCTATTCAGATATCAAGAGTTTTAAGAGATCAACTATTAATAGATGGAGAAAAAGCATTTAAAAGTCAATTTGAAAATAATCCTTCTTGGCGAAATACTGTAGAAGCTTGTGGACTTACAGCAGGATTAGTTGGTGGCATTGGCGGAGAAAAGTGTAGGACCGCTGCAGCACATGCTATTCATAATGCAATTACTCAGATAATTACCCCAAATAAATTCTTACATGGTGAGATTGTTGGGGTTGGATTATTATTGCAATTAAGACTAGAAGAAATAAAAAATAATAATAAATTAGCTGATCAATCAATTAAACAATTGTTGGTGCTTATGAAACAGTTGAATTTGCCAACTACTATTGCAAAACTTGGAATAAATGTTTTTGAAAATAATAATTTAGAGAAAATTGCTGATTTTACTTGTCGAGATAAATCTGAGATTCACTTTTTGCCTTTTGAAATTCATAAACAAGACATAGCAGAGCTCATTGCGAATTTTGAACAACAAAAAATTAAAATTTAAACATTTTTTTGACTAAAAACTATTTTGAAAAATTAAATAATTTAAATGTAGAATTTTTTGAAAGTGCCAAATTGTCGCTACTAGACCCATTGGGTCTTTATTTGGCAAATGATGTTAAGTGGATAAAACTCAATCAAAATTGGAACTCTTTAGATTTCCCAGTAGTTATTGGAGGAAAAGGTAAACCTATACTCCTTCTGCATGGATTTGACAGTAGTTTTTTAGAGTTTAGGAGAATATACAAATCATTAAAAAGAAATTTCCAAGTTGTAATTCCAGATCTGTTAGGTTTTGGTTTCAGTCCTAGGTGCGCAACAAATGAATACAATTCCTCTAAAATTATTGCGTATTTACTTGATCTCCTTGAGACCTTACAAATAAAAGAAAATCTAAATATTATTGGTGCCTCTATGGGAGGATCAACTGCTTTAAAACTTGCTTTTGAACTTTCTAATTCAATTGATAAAATTATCCTTTTATCTCCCGCCGGATTGTTCGGAAAACCTAAGAAAATTCCATTTCCTCTTAATCAAATTGGAGCCTCATTTCTAGGATTACCGCAGGTCAGGAAAAGTCTTTGTAGGCAAGCATTTGCTTTTCCAAATGAATGTGTTGGTGAGATGGAAGAGCAAATTGCTTCAATTCATTTAGGTTGTAAAGGATGGAGGAATTCACTTGCATCATTTGCCAAAAGTGGAGGGTTTGCTGGAACACATAAATATATACAAAATATCCCAATTAAAACAGTATGTGGAGAAAATGATCGTATTCTTGGAAAAAAAGAGATTAAAAATATAAGAAAAATTGAAAAATTAAATTTTGTAGGATTGCAAAATTGTGGTCATCTTCCTCATGTAGATCTACCATCATTATCTAGTAAAATCATCCAAGATTATTTTTTAGTAAAAAATTATCTAAATTAATTTAGATACTTGAGAATTACAAAAATGTAAAATAAAATAGACGGTGTAAAGATATAACTGTCAATTCTATCAAGAATTCCTCCATGCCCTGGTAAAAAAGTTCCGGAATCTTTTATTTTTGCATCTCTTTTCATCATTGATTCAATTAAATCTCCAACTAATGCCATAAGAGAAATTAAAATTCCATATAAAATTCCAACTAATAATGGATTTTCCCAATTAAGTGAAAATGCAAAAAATATTGCTAATAAAATTGAACAGGATATTCCTCCAATTAAACCTTCTATAGTTTTGCTTGGAGATATTGGAGAAAGAGATGTTTTACCAAATGACTTCCCAATGAAATAAGAACCTATATCACTAGCTACAATTAAAAAACAAGAAGTTAAAGTTAAATGAAGACCTGAAGTATTTGATAGGTTTTCAAACGAAATAAAACCTGGATTAGAGATTATTATTACTGAATCTAATTCCCTTAACTTAATCCAGTAACTAGGTAAAAAACCTAAATAGAATAAACCAAAAATAGAGGCTGCAATATCTGAAATGGTTCCAGGTTTTGGTTGCAAAAGTAACCATGTACATATTCCAACTGAACAGATAGGCAAAATTGAATTTGATATTTCCCCTTCAAGCAAACCAACGGTTTCAAGATAAGTAAAAATTATAATAACGAAAGATGAAAATAATGTGGTTTTTGTAGCTGGTTTTATTCCTTTAAATTCTGCCATTCTAAAAAATTCCAATAATGCTAAATAAGTGAGCAAAGCTATTGCTAGTGTAAAAACCCATCCCCCCAGCAAAACAACAATTAAGCCAAAAATTCCTATAAGTAATCCGCTTCTTAATCTCATGTCAAATTTATATCTTTATATCACTCTTATATTAAAATTTACCAGATCTTTGTTGCATAAACTTTGATTATTTATCCAATTAATCCTTGCCATGTCAATTTTTTCTCCAGGAACTAGTAGAGGTATCCCAGGAGGATAAGGGCAAATAATATCTCCAGATATTTTATTTAATGATTGCGAGAAAGGAATACTCCTAGTCTCACTTCTCCAAGCAATTCCAATTTCAATTTCGGGCGATTGAACTAATTTAAAGGGAGATTGAGGCACCTCAAAACTTTTTAATTTTTTGGAATTTAATAGAAATTTATTCCACAATTTTTCAAACAAATTAAGAAAATCTTTTTGATTTGCAAATCCTAAGCAAAAAGTGAGAGTCATCATTTCTGGTAATTCAGCAATAAGACCATTTTTATAAAAAAATTTATCAGCAGTAAAACCATCAATTCCAACCTTAGAAGTATTTATCACAATTTTTAAGGGGTCTTGGGTTTCTATGAGAGGAATATTCTTTTGCATTAATGTTTTGTAGATACTTTTTGCCTCTAAAATTCTTTTTTGATATTTTGATAAACTTTTTTTATTAAGCCAGTCTTTAACAGACTCTTCACAAGAAGAAATTAATAAGGAACTTGGACTAGTAGTTTGCAACAAATCAATACTCTTCATTAAATTATGTTCATTTACTAGATTCCCTTTGTACCAAAGTACAGCTGTTTGAGTTAAACCATTGAGTGACTTATGTAATGATTGAACGACTAAATCAGCATTTAATGATAAAGCTGATTTTGGTAAATTAAGGTTTTCACAAAAAAGGAAATAAGAACCATGTGCTTCATCAACTAAAACAGGTAAATTATTTTGATGACAAAGATCTATTAACGGCTCTAAATCTCCTGCATAACCTTGATAAGAGGGACTAACAAGAATTACCCCTACAATTTTATTCTCATTAAAATTTAATTTTTTAAATACATTTTCTAACCAAATTTTTGTTATTGGTTTGTAATGACCCGTTTCTGAGGAAAATTCCAGGTCAAAGAATATTGGAACTATGTTCTGCATTGCACAGGTTTTTATAACACTTATATGAACATTTCTAGGCATCAGGATAGCTTCGCCAGGATTTGCTAATGCAATTACCGCTGATTGTATTAATCCAGAAGCTCCATTAACTCCAAAAAAACAACCTTTCGCCTCAAATTTTTCAGCTAATTCTCTTTGAGATTTTGCAATTAATCCGCTTTGGGATATTGGTGACCCAATCTCTGGAAGTTCTGGTAAGTCCCAGTATCCAGGTGGATTTTTTAATAATTTCACTAATTTCTTTGGTAAAGCTGCCCCTCTGCTATGTGCGGGAAAGAAAAGTGACTTTAAAAACTTTTTAGTTAGAAAAGATGAAATCCTCATAAAGTACTAATAAGGAATATAGAATATGCTGAATGAGATTCTTCTTTGATTTTTTTTAAAATTAATGACAAAAAGTTATTCGAAATACTCTGCAAAAAGTGATTTAATTTGGTTGCTTTTGAGACCATGGATTTTTATACCAAGAGTTTTATATATCCTTTTAACTTTTATTTTTCTTTTTTTAAGGCTACTTTTTCAAGGTAACAGTAAAAATAAAAATGTACAGAAAAATATCTCAAAATACCTCTTTGATGTAATAACTGATTTAGGACCATGTTTTATAAAATTAGGACAGGCACTTTCAACTAGACCAGACCTTGTTAGGCAAGACTGGCTTACAGAATTAACAAACTTACAAGATAATCTTCCACCATTTGACCATAAAATTGCTTTAAAAATAATTGAAGATGAACTTGGTTCACCTGCTCAAGAATTATTTGATGAGTTTCCAGATAGTCCTATTGCTTCAGCAAGTTTGGGACAAGTCTACAAAGCAAAAACAAAAAATAATTCTTATCTAGCTGTAAAGGTCCAGAGGCCCAATTTGTATTTTCTTATAAGGAGAGATGTTGTTATTTTGAGGCTTTTAGCGACTTTTTTTTCCCCTTTTTTACCATTAAATATTGGTGTCGGAATCGGAGAAATAATAGATGAATTTGGAAAAGCACTTTTTGATGAAATTGACTATGAAAAAGAGGGTGAAAATGCCTTAAAGTTTGCAGATTTTTTCAAAAATAATCCCAACGTTTTTGTCCCTAAATTAGAGAAATCTTTTTCTTCCAAATTGATTATCACAACTTCTTGGATTGATGGAGTCAAATTAAGAGATAGAGCTTTATTGGAGCAGAATAACTTAATACCTGCTTCTTTTATAAAAACTTGTGTAATAAGTGGTCTTCAACAATTATTTGAATATGGATATTTTCATGCAGACCCACACCCTGGCAATATGTTTGCTTTAAAAGGAGGAAACGCAGATAGTGGAAATTTAGCTTATGTTGATTTTGGAATGATGGATACAATTACAAATTCAGATAGACTTACTCTTATTAAGGCAATTGTTCACATAATAAATGAAGAATATTTTCTTCTCGCAAAAGATTTCCAGAAATTAGGTTTTTTAACCAAAGATCAAGACCTTCAAAAACTTGTTGCACCTTTAAAAGAAGTTCTAGGGGGATCCTTAAATGCTGAGGTAGGAAATTTTAATCTAAAAAACGTAACTGATAAATTTTCAAAACTAATGTATTCTTATCCATTTAGAGTACCTAGTAGATTTGCATTAATAATTAGAGCAGTTGTTAGTCAAGAAGGTTTAGCATTAAGACTAGATCCTGAATTTAAAATATTAAACATCGCATACCCTTACATAGCGAAAAAACTTCTTACGGATAATTCTGAAGAGATTTTAGAAATTCTTTTAGAAGTTGTTTTTGATAATAATGGTAGGATTCAAATAGAAAAAGTTGAAAGTTTATTGAATATTTTATTTAAAGATTCTGAAAATATTAATTCAGATCTTATCCCTGTGGCTAACGCAGGTTTGAAATTATTTGTAAGTAAGAGGGGATCTGAAGTTCGGAAGAATCTTCTTTTAAGCCTTATCAAAGATGACAAATTAGAATTTACTGATGCAAAAAAACTCTTAGATTTAATTAGAGATACTTTTAGCCCTTTTAATATTGCAATAAGTGCAGTTCAAAATATTATTTCTCCAGTTTAGTTATTTACAACATATAAATTTGCTTATGAATTTTAATTGTTTAAAATAAAACAGATATATTTTAATAAAAATGATTAGTCAAATACTTCATAAATTTGAAAATATAGAATGAATATTTTGAAAAAATATTTTTTATTTAATAAAAAAATTGAAAATAATAAGATCCTGAATTATGAATTGGTTGATAATTATAAAGAAATTGCGAAATTAGTAAAAGAAGCAAGAATCCAACAAAATCTAACAATACAAGAATTATCAAAGATTTCAAAAATACCTGAACAGACTATAAATTCTATTGAAAACAATACAAAAAATATTAGACCAAAGTTTCCCTTTATAAGATCCATTTTAATAAAACTAGAGGAATGCTTAATATTAAAAAAAAATACGTTAGTAAAATTAGCAACCAGAGAAAGAGCAAATTTTAAGAAAGAAAAACCAAATATCCTCATAAGTAAATTTGACCTTATTAATACTTGGCAGGGTACTCTATTATATTTTTTTATATTAATAATTACTATATTTATTTTAAAAAGATATTTTATTTTAAATGTGCATATTATTGAAATTCAAAATATTGAAAATCAAAATATAGAAAAATAAACTTTAAAAATTCCTATTTCCTAGTTCTTCCTAATTTATTTCCTAGCTCACTAAAAATCTTAATATTGTCTTCAATTTCTTCTAATGGTCGATTTAACTTCCATTTCCAGTTATTTTTTGTTGTGCCAGGTATATTTAATCTACTTGAGTCATCTAGAGATAATATATCTTGTATTGGAGCGATAAAGAGATTAGCATCTGTTTTCATACCAATTTCAATTAAACTCCATGAAGGATTTCCTGAAAATTTATACTCATCTCTTATTCTTTTTTTAGAGTTACTTTCTAAAGAATCCCACCATGATATAGAAGTAGAGTTGTCATGTGTTCCTGTATAAACAACCCAATTTTCTCCATTTATATTCCTAGGTAGATATGGGTTATCTTTGTTGCCATCAAAAGCGAATTGTAAGATTTTCATTCCAGGGAGTTTAAAATTTTCCCTTAATTTTTCTACATCTGGGGTTATTACTCCCAAATCCTCCGCGATAATTGGTAAATATTCTGTCCCTAAATCAATTTTTAGTTTATTTAATAAAGATCTCCCTGGAGAACTTATCCATTTTCCATGAATTGCTGTTTTAGAATTGCCATTAACTCTCCAGTAACCAGCTAAGCCTCTGAAATGATCAAATCTCAACAGGTCCATAAGTTCAAATTGCCTTCTAAATCTGTTCCTCCACCAATAGAAATTAGTATTTTTATGTTTTGACCAAAAGTAAGTAGGGGTTCCCCATAATTGTCCTGTAGATGAAAAATAATCAGGCGGTACACCACTCTGAAATATTAAAGCTCCATTTTTAAAAATTGAAAATAGTGATTTATTACTCCATACATCAGCGCTGTCCCAAGAAACATAAAATGGCAAATCTCCTATTAAATTAACATTACATAATTTTGCAAAGTTTTTAATATCTTTCCATTGGTTATCTAAATGCCACTGTATTAATTTTTTAATAAGTATTTTTTCACTATTTTTCTTAATCCATAATTTTAAAAACTTGTTGTTTTTTAATTTAAATTCTTTAGGCCATTCCCACCAGGGCATCATATTAAACTCTTCCCTGATTACAGTAAATGTTGAATAATCTTCGACCCAATAATTCTCACTTGTCCATTTATAAAAATCAAGTTTTCTCTCTTCAGATTGAGAACTCCACCCTTGCAAAAGGAGGTCACCTAATTTTTCCGAATAAGCATCAGCTACATCAAAATCAAAATTATCCTCATTCTGATTTGTAAGTCCTAATTCTTCTTTTTTTGAAATAAAGATAAAACCTTTCTCTATTAAATCATCCATATCAAGAAACCATGGGTTTAGTGCAAAACTTGATGGTGAACTATATGGAGAACCTGTAGAGTCTGTGGGTGTAATGGGTAAAATTTGCCAGTATTCAATCCCATGCTTTTCAAGCTTTTTTATCCATTCTTTAGTCCCTTTGCCAAAAGTTCCGCACACTTCTCCTCCAGGGATACATGAAGGATGCATGAGTATGCCTAGTGATTTTTTTTTAAGAACTTTTTGTTTAGACATGGGTTTAATTTAAATTTTATTATTTACAATCCAAATGTTATTAATTCTCTAAATTCAACCATATATAAATTTTTTTTAATTGACAAATAATAATCCAAGTATTTTTTGAATAAATTTAAATAAAATTCTACTTTTAATCTAATTCAAATAATGTTTTGTGATAAGAAGATATGACTTTTGAAATGATCTATTGATTATTTTTTGCGAAAATCACATAAACGACTACGATAAGTATATAGTTTTATATTGCTAATTTCGTGACTAGTTTTATCACGGCAGTGCAGAATAAAGAATCTAAGTTTAATCTAACTAATAGTAGATTAAGGTTAGTAACTGGAACAACAAATCCTAAATTAGCTGAAGAAATTGCATCCTACTTAGGGATTGCTAATGTACCGTTAATATCCAAAAAATTTGCCGATGGAGAACTTTATGTTCAGATTCAGCAATCAATTAGAGGTTGCGATGTATTCCTAGTACAACCCACATGCGCTCCTGTGAATGATAGTTTAATGGAATTAATGATTATGGTGGATGCTTGCAAGAGGGCATCAGCGAGACAAATAACAGCTGTTATCCCATATTATGGCTATGCGAGGGCAGATAGAAAGACTTCGGGTAGAGAGTCTATAACTGCAAAGCTCACTGCTAATTTGCTCGAGAAATCAGGAGTAGATAGAGTTCTTGCTATGGATTTGCATTCAGCACAAATACAAGGTTATTTCGACATACCATGCGATCATATTTATGGGTCACCTGTCTTAATTGATTATTTAGAAACTTTAAATTTAGATGAAGTTGTTGTTGTTTCTCCTGATGTGGGGGGTGTTGCCAGAGCAAGAGCATTTGCAAAACAAATGAAAGATGCCCCTTTAGCAATAATTGACAAAAGAAGAGCAGCTCATAACATTGCTGAAAGTTTAACAGTCATTGGAGAAGTTAAGGGTAAAACAGCTATTCTCATAGACGATATGATAGATACTGGAGGTACAATCTGTTCCGGTGCGAGTTTATTAAAACGAGAAGGGGCTAAGAGAATATTCGCTTGTGCTTCACATGCTGTATTTTCTCCTCCTTCTTATGAAAGATTAAGTTCTGATGATTTATTCGAACAAGTTATTGTGACAAACAGCATACCGGTTCTTGTTAAAAATAATTTTCCACAGTTAAAAGTCCTTTCCGTTGCAAATATGCTTGGTGAAGCTATTTGGAGAATCCATGAAGAAAGTTCTGTAAGTTCAATGTTTAGGTAAGAAATTTTTATTAATTTAATTTTCCAGTTTTTCTATTTTCATATTTCTTTCCAATTCAATATCGTATAATTTTTTTTCCTTTTCGGGTACATTATCAGGACAATTCTTTAAAGCGGCTCCAATTAAATTTAATTTCACTTGATACTGTAAATATAGAAGATCTACTTTTTGTATTTCATTTCTCTCAGTTATTTCCCCGCCATGTTTTTGTTGGATAACAGAACTAAATATTGTAGTGACAACATCTAATGTTTTTGAAAAATCCAGATCATAAACATTGTTCGTTGCTGTACATAGGTATGCCATACCTATTTTTTGATAGAAAATTAGGTCTTCTTGAGTAGCAGCAATAAAATTTTTTTCTGCTTTAATTTGTTTATTTATTGTACCAATTTCAAAAAGTGTTATGGATAAAAAGAGGCTAATGCCTAAAAATTTAAGAATTCTTTTTGAATAGTAATTAATATCCATCAACTATTAATATTTACTATTAAGATAACATTTCTTTGATATTAATTGATAAAAGTACTTACTTAATAATTTTTATTTCATGATGATTCTCTACTATTTTAAGCTTATTTTTTTTCCATGAATATATAACCCGGAATCTATAATTGTCTAAATCTACAAGTCTTGTATGCTCAATAATATACCAATCTTTATAGGAAGATTCAAAAATCATTTCATGTTCATCGACTTGCTTAATATTTGATATCCCTTCAACATTACTTAAATAAAAATTTTCCCTTATAAGTTGATGTCCTTTTAGGAATGCTTTCATTTCTCCATGTTCTTTATACTGCGGATTCTCCTCGAAGAAATTGTATTTTTTTTCTGGATACCATGAAAATTTATAGTGTGACTCCCATGCTGATTTATTCTCTAGAGCTTGTATATTTATATTCATACATAAGTTATAAGTTTTTTGTTCATCAACAAGAAAATATGTTCTATTTGATTTCCACAAGCCAATATTTCTAGAAAACCATCTTTTTAAATTACTGTTAATGCTAATTTCTGGGGAATTATTTTCACCAAAATTTAAATTCCCCCTTTGATTGGTAACAACCATATATAAATATGTCCTATTTATTTCATAGCTTATCTGTAGAATAAATATAAATATCTTAATGTGTTCATAAGGATTAACAGCTTTTCAACACTTCAGGGGCAATCATTTGAATGATAAAAAAGAACTAAAATTAATACTTGTAGCAGCTAGAAATCAACTTTCTAGTAGTGATATTAAGTCCCTGATTACTTATTTAGAATCAGATGATTGTGAATTTGAGATATCTCTTCAGATCTCTGAGCCCACGGAACAGCCTGAATTACTAGAATTACACAGATTAGTTGCTATTCCGGCACTTATAAAGCTCTCTCCAGCTCCAAAGCAAATATTTGCTGGAAGTAATATTTTCTCGCAGTTGCAGAAATGGTTGCCAAGGTGGAAACAGGAAGGCCTAACAAAGAATCTAGGGATTAATTTACAACCATCGAAAATTGACTCAATAAGAACTCAAAAAGAATTTCTTCTTGAAGACGAACTGCTTGTTTTAAGACAAGAAAATGAGACATTAACAAAAAGAATAGAATCTCAGGAAAGATTATTAAGAATGGTCGCGCATGAATTAAGAACCCCCTTAACTGCTGCAACTTTGGCTGTTCAAAGTCAAAAACTTGGACAAATAGATATTTCTAAACTGCAAGAGGTAATAAAAAGACGTCTAGAAGAGATCGAGCTTTTATCTCAAGATCTTTTAGAGGTTGGAACAACTAAATGGGAAGCATTATTTAATCCTCAGAAAATTGACTTAGGTAATATTAGTGCTGAAGTAATACTCGAACTAGAAAAATTCTGGAGATTAAGGAATATTGAAATCGATACTGATATCCCATCTGATTTGCCCAGTGTATTCGCAGATCAAAGAAGAATGAGGCAAGTATTTTTAAATTTAATTGAAAATGCTATTAAATTTTCTAAAGACTCTGGTTCTATAAAAATAACAATGATCCACAAGACAAATCAATGGGTGGAAATAACAATATGTGACAAAGGTGCCGGCATTCCATTGAGCGAACAAAAAAGAATTTTTCTTGATAGAGTTAGGCTCCCACAGACATCTGAAGGAACTTCCGGATTTGGTATTGGCTTATCTGTATGCAGGAGAATAGTACAAGTCCATGGGGGAAGAATATGGGTAGTATCTGAAATTGGTGTCGGTTCATGCTTCCATTTTACTGTTCCTGTGTGGCAAGGACAAAACAAAGAGCAACAATACTTGACGAAAGGCTAGCCTTACTCTTAATTTTTAATAAAGCTGTTATGCTAATTTCCTGGCCCCATCGTCTAGAGGCCTAGGACACCTCCCTTTCACGGAGGCGACAGGGGTTCGAATCCCCTTGGGGCTATTTATTTGAAATTTAACTAGTTTCTTAATGATTTTGCTTGTCTATCGACGGCTGTCAAATTTTCTGAAAGATCTTTTTTTAATCTTTTCTCTATCATCCCAATAGGCATCCACTGACAACCTTGAACAGTGAGATCGTATATTAATGAATTCTTTGAAGTATCTTTAATATTTTGAATTTTCCAACTTCCTTCGAATTTTCTGAAGTCTCCTTTAATCAAATTAAATTTTAAAAGGCCAAGCTCTTTATCTTCAAATAAACTGATAGTTACTTCGGCTGAAAATTTCATGCCAAGAAAATCTTGAGCCCCAACTTGTTTTAGATGTACATTATTGCCTTTTTGATATATTTTTTTGCTTGACAGTAGATTTGGTATGTAAAGATTTAGTCGATCATAATCTGTTAAAACATTCCACAAAGAATCCAAACTTGCAGAAGTAGTAAGTTGAGCTGCAAGTCTTCTTGTCCCTCCAGAAAGCTTTTCCATAGTTTGCTCAATTGTCCTGTAATCATTTCTTTTAGAGTTATTTACTGATTCTTGAGGATTTTTCATAAATGAATTTTTTAATTAGATAAAAAATTATTTCTGTGTAACTATACAGATAAAAGCAACAAATCCTGAAAAATAAAAATAATTTCTTTTATATATTCCGATCTCAAAACGTAACCATTTTTGTAAAATCACTACGAATTAAACTACAAATTGATAATCTTTTATAAAAGAAATCAAAAAAATGTATTCACAAGCAAAAGTAATCGCAGGCGGATTAGCTCATATACCAGTAGTTATTGCTGTTTTTTATTTTATACTCACAACTTTTAATAAAAGAGCTTTAAAGTTTGTTGGACAAACAAAAACAAAAAAAACTGAGGCAAAAGTAGTGGAGCCAAAAAAAGTTCCTGTTTCTAAAGCGGAACCTTTAAAAGTAGAAACTCCAAAAACAGAAACTCAGAAAGTGGTAAAGAAAAAACATGCAGACGTTCCAGTCAATATTTATAGGCCTAAGACACCATATGAAGGAACAGTAATTGAAAACTACAGTCTTCTTAAAGAAGGTGCAATAGGGAGAGTTAATCACATAACTTTCGACCTCAAAGATAGTGATCCATTTTTAAATTATGTTGAGGGTCAAAGTATAGGTATTATGCCAGCAGGAGAAGATGCAAATGGGAAGCCTCATAAATTAAGACTTTACTCAATAGCAAGCACTAGACATGGAGATAATTTCAATGATAACTCCGTTTCTCTTTGTGTTAGACAGCTTCAGTACGAAAAAGATGGCGAAACTATCAATGGTGTTTGTTCCACTTACTTATGCGATATTAAGCCTGGAGATAAAGTTAAGATTACAGGTCCTGTAGGTAAAGAAATGCTTCTTCCAGAAGAAGAAGATGCGAACATTGTGATGTTGGCTACTGGAACTGGTATAGCCCCTATGAGAGCTTATTTAAGAAGGATGTTTGAGCCAACTGAGAAGGAAAAAAATAATTGGAACTTTAAAGGAAAAGCATGGCTATTTATGGGTGCCCCAAAATCAGCAAATTTGTTATACGAGGAAGATCTTCAGAGATATCTTACAGATTATCCAGATAATTTTAAATATACAAAAGCAATTAGTCGTGAGCAACAAAACACCAAAGGTGGAAGAATGTATATTCAGGACAGAGTTTTAGAATCAGCAAATGAGCTTTTTAATATGATTGAAGATGAGAAGACACATATATATCTTTGTGGGTTAAAGGGTATGGAGCCTGGGATAGATGAAGCTATGACTAAGGCCGCTGAAGAAAAAGGTTTGAACTGGTCAGAATTAAGACCTCAACTAAAAAAAGCTGGAAGGTGGCATGTAGAAACCTACTAAATTTCTGTTATTTAAATTTATGTTTATCCTTGGTAATACTTTTTGGTTTAGACACAATATGTAGCTAATTTTAAAAAAAAAGACGATTTTAAAAAAAGAATATTAAAAATATGCCTTCAACTTTAAGTAATCCTCTAAGATTAGGTTTACGACAGGAAAGAGTCATATCTCCACAATGCTTAGTAATATTTGGAGCTAGTGGAGATCTTACTCATAGAAAATTAATACCTGCCTTATTTGAACTCTATTTGCAAAGAAGAATTCCCAGTGAATTTGGCATAGTTGGTTGTGCGAGAAGACCTTGGACTGATAATGAGTTTAGAGAAAAGATGAAAGTAAAGTTATCAGATCAAATATCTGGTAAAGAAAGGGAGTGGGAACAATTTTCTAATTATCTTTTCTATGAACCAGTTGATTTACAACAAAGTGAACATGTCGTAAGGCTTTCTAGAAGATTAAATGAAATTGATAAAACACAAGCTACTCATGGGAATAGAACATTTTATTTATCAGTATCTCCGAATTTCTATGCAAGTGGATGTAAAGCTCTTAAAGCAGCTGGCCTTTTAGATGACCCTAAGAAAAGTCGTTTAGTGATTGAAAAACCTTTTGGAAGAGATTATTCAAGTGCAAAAAAATTGAATAAGATCGTTCAAAGTTGCGCTGAAGAAAGTCAGATTTATAGGATTGATCATTATTTAGGTAAAGAGACAGTTCAAAATATTCTTGTTTTGAGGTTTGCTAATACTATTTTTGAACCAATCTGGAACAGAAATTATATATCAAGTGTTCAAATTACTTCATCTGAAACAGTGGGTGTTGAAGATAGAGCAGGTTATTACGAAAACTCTGGTGCTTTAAGGGATATGCTTCAAAATCATATGACTCAAATGCTTGCTGTTACTGCTATGGAACCTCCTGGAAAGTTTGAACCAGAAGCAATAAGAAATGAAAAAGCTAAGGTTCTTCAAGCTTCAAAACTTGCTGACGAAAATGAACCGTGGGATTGTTGCATAAGAGGTCAATATGTAGAGGGAGGAAATATTTCAAATCTACTCAAAGGATATAGGCAGGAAGATGGTGTTAATTGTAATAGCACGACAGAAACTTATATCGCGACAAAAGTTTTCGTTGATAACTGGCGTTGGCAAGGGGTTCCTTTTTATTTGAGAACAGGTAAAAGGCTACCCAAAAGACTTGGAGAAATAGTCTTGACTTTTAAAGACGTTCCTGTTCATTTATTTGAATCAACAATAATAAATCCTACCCCAAATCAACTTATCCTTAGAATTCAGCCAAATGAAGGTGCTACTTTCAAATTTGAGGTAAAATCTCCCGGTTCTGGAATGAAATCAAGACCCGTTGAGATGGAATTTTCTTATGATGAATCATTTGGAGAACCCTCAGATGAAGGATATGTAAGATTACTAGCTGATGCGATGCTTTCTGACCCAACCTTATTTACTCGAAGTGATGAAGTAGAGGCAGCCTGGAAACTTTATACTCCATTAATAGAATTGATGGATAATTCTCCTTGGAAGTTACCTATTTATAATTATGAATCTATGACGTGGGGACCTCCTGAGTCTGATCAATTAATTTCAAAAGATAATATTTTCTGGCGTAGACCTTAAAAATGAAACCTCAACTAACACTCCAAACCCCTCTAGAGCTGCCTTATCAGGAAATTTCTAATTACCTCAATAAATTATGGATTTCAGAAGATAAAGATAATAGTGGAGCTAATACTTTTACATTAATGGTCTGGCAGCCTGCTTGGATAGAACAATGTTTGGTTCAAAAAGGATTAGTAAATGGACCAATTACAGGAAATTTAAATTCAGAGATAATTGAAGTTGCAAAAAAATTTATGTTAGATCAAGGACTTCCTATCACTACTTCCCTTAATAGTGAGGAATTATTGAATTTGTTGAAGGAAAATTTATCTAATAAAGACTTTGAAGATTTTAGAGGACAATTTTTTGAATCATCAATAAGTACATTGAATCCAAGAAGATTAATAACTCTAGCGCCAACATTAAATAAAAATTCAAATATCAAAACTTTTGTATCCGCTTACTGTCCATTAAGTGATACTCCAGCAATGCAACCTATATGTGGGGATTTAGTTGTTATTAGAGGGGACTCGGCCTCAATATCTAATATAGGATTAAAAATAATTGATGAATTATCTATTGATGAATTACCTTCATGGTTGTGGTGGAATGGAAGCTTAGATGAATCGCCTGAAATTTTCGAATATTTTACTAATTCTGGCATAAGGTTAATAATTGATACTGCTCTTGGATCGCCCCAAAGATGTTTAAAAGTTTTAGATCAATTAAATAATTCAAATAAAGCTATTAATGATTTGAATTGGGTTAGATTGAAAAACTGGAGGGAATCATTGGCAATGATTTTTGATCCGCCTTCGAGGAGACCAATTTTAGATCATATTACTGATATTGATATTGATATTGCAGGAGATCATATGATTCAAGCTTTGTTTTTGATTGCATGGATTAGTGATAAACTTGGTTGGTCTTTTCTAAGAGTTGAAAGGGATAGAGAATCAACAAAAATAGATTTTGAAAGAATTAATGGCGAAATAATTTCTGCATCAATTAATCCCTTATCTTTGGGAAATCCAAGTATTCATTTAGGACAAGTTATTGGATTGAGGCTGATTTCAAAAATTAGTGAGGTTCAAAAAAATAATACTTGTGTAATACTTGGCTGTGAGTCAGTCGAATGTATGAGACTTGAAGCAGGGGGAATGGCTAATATGGAATTAATAGAACAAGTTGTTCCAAATTCTTTTTCTACATCGGAGTACGATGTTAGTAAATTATTGGGAAGTAGTAGAGGTAATACCAGTCCTCTTTTTGAAAATTCTATTAAAATAGCCCTTGAAATATTTAATGGTTTTAATAAGTAATAGATGCCTTGTGTAATATCTTCTCCTTCAACTGATAGTGGAAAAACTACATTATCGCTTTTGCTATCTTGTTGGGCGTTCTCAAAAGGTATAAAGATACAAACTTTCAAGGTTGGCCCAGATTATCTTGATCAACAACAACTTAGTTCAATTGGTCAACCTATTTGTAGGAATTTAGATATTTTTTTAAGTGGTGAGGAATGGGTTCAAGAAAGTTTTTTTAAGCATTCTTTGAAATATGAATTCTCATTAATTGAAGGAGCAATGGGACTATTTGATGGATTAGGGTCAACAACCTATTCCAGCACAGCAAATATCTCTAAACTTCTCAATGCTCCAATAATTTTTATTGTTAATGCTAGAGGTCAAGTAGCTTCTCTTTTGGCGACTATTCGAGGTTTTAGTGATTTCGATAGTCAGTTGTCAATAGCAGGAATTATATTTAACAACGTTAATTCAGATAGACATAAAAAATTAATCAAAGAAGTTTTTAAAAATGAAGACATCGAAATTCTTGGTTTTTTACCATCTGATTCAAGAATTACTTTAAACAAAGCTAACTTAGGTTTGATATCTCCAATGGATAATGGAAAAGAAATTGATGTTGAATATTTTGCAAATTTCGCCGAAAGAAATCTTGATGTATTATCTCTTATTAAATTCCTTAAATCTCCTCAAAAGAAAATATTTAATTCTGTCAATTTTAAAGATTTTAAAATTGACAATAGTAAACCCATCGCAATTGCAGAAGATAAAATCTTTCATTTTCAATACCCTGAAACTAAGGAGTTTTTTAGTGAAATAGGTATTCCATTGATTTCATGGAGTATTTATGATGACGAAGAAATACCTAATGAGGCTTCTTCTTTAATTATTCCTGGGGGATTCCCTGAAAAATATGCTGATCATATAAGTAACTCTACAAAAAGCTTAAATTCGTTAAGGAAATTCCGTAAAAATGGATTTATATATGCTGAGTGCGGAGGGATGATGATTTTAGGGGATTTCATAAAAGATGAAAATGGTAATAATCATAAAATGTGTGGCATCCTGCCTTTTAGATCAAAAAAAAGTAAACTTTCAGTAGGTTATAGATACATTGAGGGTTTAAAAGATACTCCGATCATTAAACAAAATCAATTAATTAGAGGACATGAATTTCATTATTGGGAAATTGAAAATTATTTATCTGAACTTGATTTTGGAAAAGCTGAGAATCAGAAGAAACTTTCTTCTCCATGGAAAATCAAATCTTGGAAAACTGAATACAAAAATGAAGGCTTTTTTGATGAAAAATTACATGCAAGTTGGATTCACTTACATTTGCCAAGTTCTCCAGAAGTCGCAAAAAACTTTATAGATGCCACTCAAATTACTTTTTCAAAGCATTCTTAATTTATTATCAAATCAAATATTTTGAGAGGAGAACCTAAAAAAAACATTCCAGGCAAAGTGATTAATGGTCCTAAAAAACCCCCCACCATGACCTCAATTTTTGTATGACCTAGGGTCTCTTTTAGCAGTAATTCAGATTGAGGGTCTAGTTTTTTTGATAGTTTATTAATTTCTGCAGCTTGAATCCCAGCTGATTTCCGAATACCACTAGCGTCATACATAACTATTAGTGCTACAGCAACCGATAATGCGAATATTGAGCTATCAAATCCTAATTCATAACCTATACCAGATGTAGCGCCAGTTATTAAGGCGGAATGACTTGAGGGCATACCGCCCGTCTCGAACATAATTCCAAATCTTATCTCTCCAGTTGAAAAGAAATTGAATAAAATTTTAAAAAATTGAGCTAGCAAACAGGATAATAGGCTCCAGAAAAGAACTGAATTATTAAAAAAGGAAAAAAACTCAGACATAAATTAAAAATAATTATCTATCTCTATTTGTAATAAAGTCGGCTAACGATATTAAATACTTTGCATCTGCACCCCAAGGTTCAATTGCTTTTTTTGCTTTTTCAACTAAATCATATGCTCTTTTCTTTGACTCTTCCATTCCAAGTAATTTAGGGTAAGTAGTTTTGTCAGCTAAAAGATCTTTGCCGGCAGTTTTACCAAGCTTTTCACTGCTGGATGTTAAATCAAGAATATCATCTATTATTTGGAAGGCTAAACCAATTCCCTCGGCATATGTTGTCAGAGCCTGTAATAGTTTTTCGTTAGCTCCTGCTATCATCGCGCCTGTTCTTACGCAAGCCTTTAATAAAGCCCCAGTCTTGTGAAGATGAATATATTCGAGAGTTTTAAGGTCAACTTCTTTGCCTTCGCATTCCAAATCAACAACTTGTCCCCCGACTAGGCCTGGTGCCCCCGCAACTAGAGATAATTCGCCAACTACATTTAATAATCTATTTGGATCGACTCCAGGGCTTCTTAAAGAGACCATTTCAAAGGCCCTTGTTAGTAAAGCATCGCCTGCAAGAATAGCTAATGCATCTCCATATACTTTATGATTTGTCGGCCTACCTCTCCTCAAGTCATCATTATCCATGGCGGGTAGATCATCATGAATCAAGGACATTGTATGGATCATTTCTATCGCTACCGCAGTAGGAACTGCAAGAGTGGGTTCTCCTCCAGCCAGTGCGCAAGATGCTAAACATAAAATTGGACGTATTCTTTTCCCTCCAGCTAAGAGGGAATATCTCATTGATTCTCTTAATATTTCTGGATTCTCAGGGCCCAAGGAGAAATCAAGTGCTTCTTCTACAACCTTTTTTGTGTCTTTGAGATATTTTTCAAAATCAGAAATACTATTTATAACTTCAGTCATTTTATACCTTTAGTAAAAAAATCATCTTGGAGTTTATGGCAAAAGGTCATTAAGAGTTGATGATAAACCAAATTGTTTTTGCCAGCTAAAAATAGTATTTACAAGTAACATTGTTACTGTCATTGGTCCAACACCTCCTGGGACAGGTGTATAAGCAAATACTTTAGAAATGACATCTTCTAATAATACATCGCCACATAATCTGGTTTGATTTTTATCTGAACTTTTTAATCTATGTATTCCAACATCAATGATTACTGCTCCTTCTTTCACAAAACTAGAATCTACAAGATTGGGTTTTCCTGCAGCGGCAATTAGAATGTCGGCCTCTTTACAAACCTTTTTCAAATTTGATGTTTTAGAGTGAGTAATTGTTATCGTGCCATTTAGATTCAACAACATAAGCGATAGGGGTTTCCCAACAAGCAAACTTCTTCCTATGACAACAATTTTCTTTCCTTCAATTGTAATATCTTGGGATCTTAATAAATTAATAATTCCTGCTGGTGTGCATGATCTCATCCCAGGCTCATTTTTTACTAGTTTGCCGATGTTTATCTCATTTAGTCCATCTACATCTTTGCTTGGATTAATATGGCTGATCAGTTTTTGCTCGTCAAAATTCTTTGGGATGGGAAGTTGTAGTAACATTCCATCAATATCTTTATCTGAATTAAGTTTGATTATTAATTGTTCAACTTCTTTTTGATCTGCATTATCTTTTAGATGAAAGATAATGCTCTTTATTCCAATCCTTGAACATGCTTTTTCCTTGTTATTAACATAAACACCACTCGCGGGGTCTTCACCTATTCTTATTACAGCTAAACCGGGAGCTCTTTTTGCAATTTTTTTATTACTTGAGATATAATCACTTAATCTTTCTTCAATTTCGAGAGATAATTTTTTACCGTCTAATTTTAATGACATTTAGAAAAACATCTCCTTTTTACACCTAGCATGCCTATAATTTTAAATTATTCAAATAGATTTATCTATATTCTGTGCAAAACATCATAACTACCTTAAAGAAATTGTTTTATCTGTGGAGTAGAAGCCAAGTCCCAGTAAAACAACCAATTAAAATTTCAAGAGTAGATAATCTCATAATTTTTTTAGTATGCATTTTAGTTTCAATAATTTCTTCTTATAAACTACTTCTTATCTCGCCTTTAAATATCGAACATATTTTTTCTTGGTTTTTGACCTTTACTGAAATACTTATTAGTTCAGGAGTTTTGATATTAGTTTCAAAAAAAGAGAATCCCACAATTTCTTCAAGACAGATCTTCTTGATCATTACTCTTCTTTTGGCAGTACAAGTTACTAAGTTAGCTTTAGCTTCAACCATAAGTCCATTATCTATGATAATTCCACCGGCATTAATAATATCTCAAGGAATGGGAAGCATAACAGCTTTAGCTTGGGTATCAATAGCTAGTCTTATTTGGCCTGACCCAGAAATTGTTATCAATAACAATTTATTTTTTATTTTATTAGTTTGTGCTTCAATAGTATCTCTTCTTGGAGGAAGAATAAGAAGTAGAGCTCAGTTACTTCAACTATCAATTTTTGTCCCCATTGTATCGTTATTAAGTCAATGGATATTGATAGGAAAAGATAATATATCTCTTATTAATAAACAAGATTTTGTTTTGGCTAATGGGGATATATTTTCTGATTCCTTGCTATTGGCAATAGCTATGCTTTTTACAATTTTATTTATGCCTATTTTTGAATCGATATTCGGATTATTAACTAAAGCAAGATTACTTGAATTGGCTGATAAGGAGAAACCTCTAATTAGAAGATTGTCTTTAGAAGCTCCTGGCACTTTTGAACATACCTTACTTATATGTGGTTTAGCAGAAGAAGCAACAAGAATGATTGGTGGTGATATTGATCTTATTAAAACTGGAGCGTTATATCATGATGTTGGAAAATTACATGCACCTAATTGGTTTATTGAAAATCAGGAGGGTTCAAAAAATCCGCACGACGAATTAGATGATCCCATTAAAAGTGCAGAAGTATTGCAGGCTCACGTTGATGAAGGATTGAAATTTGCAAGAAAAAATAGACTACCTCAACTGATAGCTAATTTTATTCCTGAACATCAAGGTACCCTTAAAATGGGATATTTTTTTCAAAAAGCTAAAGAAAAAAATCTCGACATTAATGAATATTATTTTAGATACAAAGGTCCTATTCCTCAGTCCAAAGAAACGGCTATTTTAATGCTTGCCGATGGATGTGAAGCAGCACTAAGAGCTATGAATATTAATGCTTCTGATAAAGAAGCTTTGAATATAATTTCTAATATTATATACTCGCGTAAAAAAGATGGGCAATTAAATGATAGTAATTTATCGAAAGGTGAAATTTTTCTAATAAAAAGGGCTTTCTTGAATGTGTGGAAAAGAATTAGGCACAGAAGAATTCAGTATCCAACTAGCAAGAATAATACTTTTTCTTAATTTTCAATTTTATAACCTAATACTTCTTCGATGTTTTGGATTACACCAATAAAGAAGAGCTAGCGTACTTAATAATGTTGTTAAAAGAGTAAACCCACCAACTCCATAAATGTCTTGAAGTTTTATGAGCCTTACAACTGAATAAGGAGCCATACCAGAAATTACCATCGATAAAGATACCAGAGTTAAAGTTACTCCCCATTTTCTCTCTGCTAAAAGAGCTGCTGAAGAAACTATTCCAACAATTGCGGCAGGCCATCCAAGACTTATGGCAAGAGTTATATTCGCAACTTTTAGTGGAGGCCCATAACTTATTATTAATGCGATTATTGGAAGTGCAATTATGTTGCCTATTAAGCCAACCCAGGAAAGTGTCCAATATCCAAGTACCCTTTCTCTCATTATTTACTACTTAAACTATTAGTTAAATCTACAGTATTAAGAGACTATTTTTTATTGCTCCTTAATAATCCTAAGAAAATAATTTAATTTGCAGGATTAGGTATAAATTTATTATCAGAATCTTCTAAATTATCAAATTGTGGATGAATTGAGTTTTTTTTCTCAGAAAATACAAGTCTATTTAAAGCATTAACGTAAGCATTCGCTGCCGCAACTACAACGTCTGTATCAGCAGAATGTCCAGAATATATTTTATTATCCCTTCTTATTCTAATTGTTACTTCGCCCAAAGCATCAATTCCTTCTGTTACCGACTTTACAGAAAATTCAATTAATTCATTTGGAACTTTAGCTAATTTATTTAAAGCCTCGCATACAGCATCAACGGGTCCAGTCCCTATTGATACAGCAGTGTCTTCACTATTATCTTCCGTGTTCAGAAGCGAAATGGTGGCAGTAGGTTTAGAGGCGTTACCACAACTAACTTGTACAAGACTTAATTGAAATTTAGCTTCCGGGAGCTGAACTTGTTCACTAACAATTGCTTCTAAGTCTCTATCAGTAATCTCTCTTTTCCTGTCAGCTAAATCCTTAAAACGAGCAAAAGCATCATTTAAATCTTCTCGGCTCAAGTCATATCCCATCTCTTCTAATCTTGCTCTTACTGCACTTCTTCCACTAAGTTTCCCTAAAGATATTTTGTTGTCACTCAAGCCAACAGTTTTTGCATCGATAATTTCGTAAGTAAGTCTATTTTTTAAAACACCATCTTGATGAATGCCTGATTCATGTGCAAAAGCATTAGCTCCTACAATTGCTTTATTAGGTTGTACAGTCATTCCAGTTAGGTTAGAAACAAGTCTAGAGGTTTTAGTTATTTCTTCAGTTCTTATAGCCGTAAGAGGAGTTGGGGAATCTGGATTTCTTTTGAAAAAAATATTAAAAAAACTTTTCCTAACATGAAGTGCCATTACTAATTCTTCTAGAGAGGCATTCCCGGCTCTTTCTCCAATTCCATTAATAGTACATTCTAGTTGTCTTGCTCCATTTTTAACTGCCTCAAGAAAATTAGCTACTGCCAAACCTAAATCATTATGACCATGAACCGAGATTACTGCCTCATCAATATTTGGAACATTTTTATTTATATCGGAAATTAGTTTGCCAAATTCACTAGGAGTTGTAAATCCAACAGTATCAGGGATATTTATTGTTGTCGCTCCTGCAGTAATTGCAAGTTGAATCACTTCGTATAAAAATTCAGGATCACTCCTTGAGGCATCTTCACAAGAAAACTCAATATCATCTACTAAGGATTTTGCATAATTAACCATTTCTGGAACTATTTGAAGAACATCTTTTCTGGATTTTTTAAGTTTATGTTTAAGATGAATATCACTTGTCGCAATAAAAGTATGTATTCTTTTTTTGGGAGCTGGACTTACTGCTTCGAAACATGCTTTTATGTCTCCTTTGGACGCTCTAGCTAAACCGCATATTGTAGGGCCATTTTCTTTTCCTACGGCATTAGCAATTTTATTAACAGCTTTAAAATCTCCTGGACTTGCGAAAGGGAATCCAGCTTCAATAACATCTACTCCTAATCTTGCTAATTGATGGGCGATAGCAAGTTTTTCTTCGAGATTTAAACTGGCACCAGGAGATTGCTCTCCATCTCGAAGAGTTGTATCAAATATCAAAATTCTTCCAGGATCTTTTGACATTAGAAGTAATAATCTAAACTTATATTAAGCTAATTAAAAAAATTTGACTAGATTTACTTCAGTAAAAATTTGCTTCAAGTTTTTAACTTAAACAATATTGGTTAAAAATCTGAGGATAAAAGTGAAATACTTTAATTATTAAAGTATTCTTTTAGGATTAAAGCTTTACCTTATAAAACGTTATTTTTGACTTTTTATTTAATTACAGGCATAAATTATAAAAAGTATGAATGGGCAATATCCTCAAAAAAATGTTTTAGGTCAGTTAGCGATAGTTTTACATGCTCATTTACCTTATGTCAGAAAAAATGAAAAGAACTCCTTAGAAGAGGATTGGTTATTTCAGGCGATTTTGGAATGTTATATACCATTACTTCAATCAATAGAATCTTCCAAAAATGAAAATTCTGAAAATACAAAACTTACTATTAGTTTGTCTCCAACATTATTATCACTTCTAAATAGTAAACAAATTCAAGAAACTTTCCCAAGCTGGATTAAAACAAGGAATGATTTCTTAAACGAACTACCACTAGAAGAAAAAAATGCCTCTGCATTTTTAATGAATAATCTCAATGACAAATACTTATATTGGCAAAATTGTTCTGGAAATTTAATTGAGAAGTTTAGGGTTTTAAATCACTCTGGAAATTTGGATATTCTTACTTGCGCTGCTACTCATGGATATTTGCCAATTCTAAGGGAGAATCCTGAAACTGTTAAAGGACAAATTAATACTGCAATTAGGAGCCATGAAAATATTTTTGGAACAAAGCCTTTAGGTATTTGGTTGCCTGAATGTGCTTATTATGAGAATTTAGACGAAATACTAATTAATTCCGGGATAAGATATGCAATATTAGACGGTCATGGGATACTTAATGCCACACCCAGACCAAGGTATGGTGTTTACGCACCAATCTGCTCGAAAAAAGGTGTTGCCTTCTTCGGAAGAGATAGTGAGTCAACTTTGCCCGTTTGGTCTGCTAAAGATGGATTCCCTGGAGATAAAGTTTATAGAGAATTTCACAAAGATTTGGGATGGGAATTACCTATCTCCAAGCTCCAAAAGAAAGGTATCTCAACTAAAAGACCTTTGGGTTTGAAGTTTCATAAGATTACAGATGATAAGGCATCATTAGGGGAAAAGGCGTTTTACTTAGAAAATGAAGCCAAAAAGAGGGCTGCAGAACATGCTGATGCCTATCTTCTCGCGAGATCCAAACAATTAGAAAAATTAACATTATCCACTTCCTTTAAGCCCTTATTGGTAGCTCCTTTTGATGCAGAGTTGTTTGGTCATTGGTGGTATGAGGGACCTGTTTTTATTGAAAATATTTTAAAGAACTCTAGTAGATATTCAATTAAGTTTACAAATTTAAAAGAATTCTTACTTCAAAAACCAAAACTCCAGATTTGCGACCCTTCACCATCAAGCTGGGGGCAAGGGGGTTACCATAATTACTGGATTAATGATGCAAATGCGTGGATCGTTCCAGAAATCACTAAAGCAGGCTCAACTTTTGTTGACTTGTGCAAGAAAAATTTTAATAGTGACTTGTCTACAAGACTTTTTAAGCAGGCAGCAAGAGAATTGCTTCTCTCTGAGTCCTCTGATTGGAGTTTTATTCTTAGGGCCGGTACTACCACTGAGCTTGCCAAAGAAAGGATAGAGAGACACTTATTTAGGTTCTGGAAATTAGTTGAAATGATTAAAAATAACTCTAGTATTAGTTTAAAATTCCTTGAAGATATTGAGGAAGAAGATAAAGTTTTCCGAGAGATTAATATTGATGATTGGCGAAAATAAAAGTACTAATTTAACTTAAGCATTCCTAGTTTTACTTTTAAGGGTGAATTTATAAACATCTTAGTCATTACGTAGATTAGTTTCGGAAGAGGAAGTGTATTTGTTAGAAAACCTACCCATTCTTTGGTCGATAATCTAAAGAAATTTGAGAAAAAGCTTCTTAACTTACTTTCATCAAAGCTCATTAATCTATTGAGCCCATATTGGTAAAGCTTGTGCCTTTGTGTTAATTCGTAAGGCCATAGGACATCCCAACCTTTTGTAGCTAACTCAAGTGAACCAAGATGAGAGTCCTTTAAAAAAATGGATAATTTTTCTGCAAGGAGCGGAGCCCTTCTTAGTAAAGATCCAATCATGTATCCTGATGCAGGATGCACCATACTTGCAGCCCCTCCAAAACCAAGTACAAATTGTTTTTTAAATGGGAGGGGTAAATTCATTGGGAAAAGGCAGTTCTCTTCATGAAAGATTTCACTTACTTTAATACCTTTATTGTCAAGTCTTTTAAAAAGTCTTTTTTTAAGATTTTCTTGCGATAATGCCGGATAACTAGCTAATGATGTTTCTTCAACAAAAAATGTTTGATCGCCAAGATCCATTGCATAAAGAAAAGAAGGAGAAGATGATTTTTCTTCCTTATTTAAGTGATTTGGACGAAAATCCATTAAAACAAATTGTTCCTTATTAACCGGTGGAGATGAGAATTTGCCAACAATTCCGTAAGCGGCTTGTTGAGCGATTTTATTTTTAAGTGGTCTTTTTATAAAATTACTTTTATGGCCACTTGCATCAATAACTAACCTTGCCTTTATTTTTAGACCTGAATAACAAATTACTTCAGATAGTTTGTTTTTCTCTTTAATATCTTTTGCCGTTTCATTTAACCATTCAATTCCTTTACAATTTTTTAAAAGTTCATTTTGAAAGGCTTCTTGATTTATTAAACCATAATCATAATTATGTTTTGTTGGAATATTCCCTTTTTTATTATTTCCATTCCCAAAATAACTAACTGTTTCGCACCATCTGTGAGATAACAAAGACTCTAACCCTAATTCCTCTAATTCAGATGCCCATATGCCATAAGTATTCTCCCATTTTTCATTTGGAGATTTTGTTGATATACCTTTTATATTTAAATCCTGTTTGGCTAATTCAGAAGCTAAACATAATGCTGCAGGACCGGAACCTAAAATTAAAATATCAAGTATTTCCATATTATCTAATAAAGCATTTTCTCTTAATTTTCTTTCTCTGAGTTGAGTTTGTCTGTCTCTTCTGTTTGTTCGTGAGGAACTAATACAACTTCTGATAAATGATCGCCTTCATCTAATCTTTGCAATTTTACTCCAGTAGCGGCTCGAGATTGCTGAGAAATTTTATCTGCGTTTGTTCTAACTATTACACCTTTTTCGGTCACAAAAAGTAATTCTTCTCCTTCTCCGAGGACCTTCAAACAAACTAATTCATCATCTTTAATTCTAAATTTTATCGCCCTTAAACCCATCCCTGCTCTTTTCTGTAATCTAAACTGAGTTACGGGTACTCTCTTTCCTAGTCCAAAAGCACTGGCTATTAGTACCCAGGGACCTTCTGTAGAGTTAACTTCGAGATTTTCATCAATTTCTTTAGTAAGATGATCATTCTGAGCCAGTTGATCAACTAATTCAGATGTTAAAACATCCATAGATACTAGATTGTCTCCTTTTCTTAGGGTCATAGATTTAACTCCCCTTGCAGTCCTGCCAAGTGGCCTTAATTCGTTTATATCTAATCTGAAATGTATAGCCATTCCTGTTCTTGATCCAATTAAAACACTATCGCTTTCTTTGGATAATCTTACCCATGTTAGGGCGTCTCCATCTTCAAGATTAATTGCTATCAATCCATTCGAGCGAATTTTTGAGAAAGCAGAAAGTGAAGTTCTTTTTATAAATCCAGCCCTAGTTAGCATTAATAAATAACAATCGTTATCAAAAGAATCTACGGCAACTAGTGAAGTTATTTTTTCTTCTCTTGGTATCGGCAGTAGTTGAACTGATGGAGTGCCTTTTGCAGTTCTGCTACTCATAGGAACTCTATATGCTGGGAGAGCATAAGCAACTCCTCTATCACTGAAAAGTAAAAGAGTATCATGATCGTTACAGCTTATAAATAATTTAACTTCATCATCTCCTTGCGTCTTTGTCCCTGCTTTACCCCTTGACCCTCGACTAGTAGATTCAAATTCATTAACAGGCATCCTTTTTAAATAACCTGCTTCAGTTAATAAAACAACTGATCTGTCATTGGCTATAAGATCAATATCATCTAGACCACCACCTAAATCTAATATCTCTGTTTTTCTTGGAGAAGAAAATCTTTCATCGATTTTATTAATTTCTTCAAGAATAATTTGAAGAATTCTTTCTTTACTATTCAATATTTGTTGATATGAGTTTATTTTTTGAGTTAATTCATCATGTTCAGCTTTAATTTTATCCGCCTCAAGGGCTGTTAATCTTCTCAACTGCATCTGTAAAATTGCTTCTGCCTGTGTGGAAGATAACTCATGATCGGTTTGTAATTGTTCTCTAGCTGAGATTGTATCCTTTGCTGATCTTATTAGATTGATAATTTCATCCATAGAACCTAAAGCTAATAATAGGCCCTTTACAATGTGATCTCTATCTTCTGCCTTTTTTAATAAAAAACCTGTTCTTCTCCTTATTGTCTCTACCCTAAAATCAAGAAAAACATCTAACATTTTCCGAAGTGAAAGAGTTGTTGGTTCTCCTTTAACTAAAGCTAAAATATTCGCACTGAAATTATTTTGTAGAGGTGTTAATTTAAATAAGTTATTTAAAACCACTTGTGGATAGGCATCTCTTTTTAGCTCGATAACAATTCTCATCCCATCTCGATCACTTTCATCTCTAATATCAGAAATACCTTCTAATTTTTTCTCATTAACCAAGTCTGCAATTCTCTCTATCAAGGCGGCTTTATTTGTTTGAAAAGGCAGTTCAGTTATTATTACAGCATCTTTTTCTGCCCTGCCAACTGATTTGATTTGCTCTATATTTGCTACCCCTCTCATAGTTATTGAACCTCTTCCCGTTTTAAAAGTTTCTCTTATACCATCTCTGCCTAAGATTTGCCCCCCAGTTGGAAAATCAGGACCTTTAATTAGTTCAAAAAGCTCTCTATCTTCAATTGATGGGTTTTTAATTATTGATTTGAGACCATTAATTAATTCTCCTAAGTTATGGGGTGGAATATTAGTTGCCATTCCTACTGCTATTCCAGATGATCCATTTAAAAGCAGTTGAGGGATTCTTGCAGGTAAAACTGTAGGCTCTTGTTGAGAACCGTCAAAGTTATCAGCGAAATCTACAGTTTCAGATTCAATATCCTCTAGTAAACTTTCATCTGTAAGAGACTGTAGACGAGATTCTGTATATCTCATTGCTGCGGGAGGATCGTTATCCACAGAACCAAAGTTTCCATGACCATCTATAAGTGGCATCCTCATGGAAAAATCTTGAGCCATCCTCACCAAAGCATCATAGACAGCAGTGTCACCATGAGGATGGTATTTACCAAGTACTTCTCCAACAACTCTGGCACATTTCCTGTAAGGTCTACTGCTGGTCAAACCAAGTTCATACATTGCATAAAGAATTCTTCTATGTACAGGCTTTAATCCATCCCTTACATCTGGTAGCGCACGACCAACTATAACGCTCATCGCGTACTCAAGATAAGAGCGAGACATCTCATTTCTTAAGTCTGTTTGAATAATTCGATCGTTATCTTCGTTTAATCCAGAGTTACCGGAATCTACAATATCAGACATACAAAAAACCTTTTTTTAATAATAATCGGTGATTGTCATTATGAATAAAAAATAAGATATATTAAATTCCCAAATACTTACATTTACACACAAATCAAAATAAAACCTGTTGTTTTTGCTCAAACCTTGGCTTATTACCCCTTTAGTTGTTAATTTAATCTGAATAAATGAAAAATTCCGTGAATATTGAACTTGGTCTAAACAAAAAAGTCAGAAGGGCTTATGGCATTGATGAAATAGCTTTAGTTCCTGGGAAGAGAACACTTGATTACGATTTAACTGATCCTTCTTGGTTAATAGGCGATTTTAAGAGAGAAGTGCCAATTGTTGCTAGTGCTATGGACAGCGTTGTTGATGTAAATACAGCAGTAGAACTTACCAAATTAGGTGCCCTAGGGGTTATTAATTTGGAGGGCATACAAACACGGTATGAAAATTCTGATGAAATACTAAACAAAATAGCATTAGTCGGAAAAAATGATTTTGTTCCATTAATGCAGAAAATATATAGTGAACCAGTTAAGGAGGAGTTGATTTTAAAGAGAATAAATGAGGTTAAAGAAAGAGGAGGTATTGCTGCTTTTAGTGGAACTCCTCAAGCTGCCATTAAATTTACAGAAATACTTAATGATTCCAAAATAGATTTATTTTTTCTTCAAGGAACTGTTGTTTCAACGGAGCATCTTGCTATGGAGGGTAATGAAACCTTAAATATTAAAAAGCTTTGCCAATCTATGAAAGTCCCAGTTGTAGCTGGCAATTGTGTAACTTATGAAGTCGCTAAACTTCTTATGCAAGCTGGAGTTGCAGGATTAATGGTTGGTATAGGCCCTGGAGCGGCATGTACTTCAAGAGGTGTATTAGGAATTGGAATCCCTCAAGCAACTGCAATTGCCGATTGTAGTTCTGCACGAGATGATTTTTTCAAAGAGAGCGGTCGTTATATTCCTATTATTGGGGATGGAGGTATTGTGACGGGTGGAGATATTTGTAAATGTTTAGCATGTGGTGCAGATGCTGTAATGATTGGCTCTCCGATAGCTAAATCCTCAAACGCTCCAGGTAAAGGATTTCACTGGGGAATGGCTACTCCAAGTCCTATATTGCCAAGGGGCACAAGAATTGAGGTTGGGTCTACAGGATCTTTAGAAAGGATAATAAAAGGACCTGCCTTGCTTGATGATGGTACCCATAATTTATTAGGTGCCATTAGAACATCAATGAGTACTCTTGGGGCTAAAAATATTAAAGAAATGCACGAGGTTGAAATAGTAATTGCACCATCGCTTCTGACAGAGGGTAAGGTTTATCAAAAAGCTCAGCAGCTTGGGATGGGGAAATAGTTTATTTAGTAAAAAATTATAAAAACTTAGAGAATCTAAGTATTAAATTGAACAAACTTCACATAAGGAGTTATTATTGATTAATGGGGGAAACCCCATACTCCTCACACACTAAATCGCCCGATTAATCGGGCTTTTTTAGATATTTTTGTTACTTATATTATTTTATCTGTAATGAAATCATCACTTAAAAGAATTGCCTGCTAAATTTTCTAAAAGGAATACTTAAATTATGTCATCAGCTCCAGCCGTAACTGATTCTTCATTTGACAAGGATGTACTGCAAAGTGATCTGCCAGTATTGGTGGATTTTTGGGCACCATGGTGTGGTCCATGTAGGATGGTTGCACCAGTTGTAGAAGAAATCTCAAAAGACTTTGAAGGGAAAATTAAAGTTTTCAAATTAAATACAGATGAGAACCCAAATGTTGCGAGTCAATATGGAATTAGAAGTATTCCAACATTAATGATCTTTAAAGGTGGTCAAAAAGTTGATACTGTGGTTGGTGCAGTACCAAAGGCAACCCTTTCGAGCACTTTAACAAAGCATTTATAAAAAAGAGCTTTGCATAAAATTGGACTTATAGACTATGGGATGGGTAACATTCATTCCGTAACAAAATCTCTAGAAAGTCTTGGGGAGGAAATAATTTTAATAAATGACTTTAATGAATCAAAGGCTTGTAAGGCGATAATACTTCCTGGTGTTGGAGCGTTTGATCCTGCGATGATTAATCTTATAAATACTGATTTGATATCTGATTTGAAAAATTGGATTAATAGTGGAAAGTCTTTTTTAGGGATTTGTTTAGGTCTTCAACTCCTTTTTGAGTCTAGTGATGAAGGGAAAGTCCAAGGACTAGGGATCTTAAAGGGGAAAATACAAAAAATACCTAATATAGTTAATCAAAGAATTCCCCACATGGGCTGGTGCCAACTTTTGCCTACAAAATCAAATACTTTATTAGAGTTAGAAGAATCAAATAATTGGGTCTATTTTGTACATTCCTATCATGCAATCCCAGATGACATAAATATTATTGCAGCTCAGGTTAATTATGGTTCTGAAAAATTAACTGCAATGATTGAGAATGATAATTTATTGGCCTGTCAATTTCACCCAGAAAAGTCTGGTAAAACTGGAGAAAAACTTTTGAGAAGATGGATAACTAATATTCAATAAATAGATAATTACGGATGAAGACAAACTTAAGATTGATAGGTGGTAAGAGACTCCAAAGTCCAAATAACATTTACACAAGACCTACAACTTTGAGAGTTAGAGAGGCTTTATTTAATATACTTAATAATAAAGTTGAAAATTGTAACTGGTTAGATTTATTTAGTGGAACAGGAGCAATATCATGTGAAGCATATAATCATGGGGCAAGAAAAATAATTGCAATTGAAAAAAACAAAAACAACTCAAAAATTTGCTTAAAAAATTTACTTTCTTTGCAGGATATAGATAATAGGAAAAATGATATTGATGTTATTTGTAAAGACGTTTTGACCTGGACAAAACCAAATTATGAGAGAAACTTATCATCTAAAATTATTGATTTAAACAAATTAAAATTTGATTTTGTTTATTTAGACCCACCGTATAATGGGAATTTCCATGAATTAGTTTTAAGTCAAATATTTAATTGTAATTTTTTAAAAAAGGATTCAACAGTTATTTGTGAACATTCTCCAAACCTAATTATTAAAACAAGTACTTTGTGGGAAACTATAGATGTAAGAGATTATGGTCAGTCAAGATTATCATTCTTAATCAATGTCCAACATACCTGAACCTCTTCTGTATTGATTCCATGCGCTTACGAATAATCCAAGAAGGGTTATTGGAACCAACCCTAAAACAATTCCACATAGAAGAGGCTCGATCATTTTTTTTGCTTTTTTTGAATTTCTTATTCACAATTGTTACATAGAGACTATTTTTTGTGTCAACATCTTCATCATCTGCAGCAGAAAGAAACTTTAAAAGAGAATTCTTAAATATTTTGTTTATTGTTTTTGTTGTTTTATTGATATGTTTTTTTATTTTTTTTGTAAATCATCATGAAAATAATAAATATATTATTGAAACTCTTGAGCTTAATGGCTCTGCTGAAGAAGGAGATGCTCTTTTCAAGATAAATTGTGTTGGATGTCATGGAATTTCTGCAAGAGGATTAGTTGGCCCAGACTTACACACAATAACTAAACGTATGAATGATAAAGAGATAATTAAACAAGTCACTGGTGGACTTACTCCTCCTATGCCAAGTTTTGAAATTGATCCTGTTAATATGTCCAATTTATTAAAATATCTTCATAGCCTTGAATGATTTTGGAGAAAAATATTTCTAATTTAAAGGTAATATTAGTTGAACCAAATGGTCCTTTAAATGTTGGGAGCGTTGCCAGATTATGTTCCAATTTTGAAGTTGATGAATTAAGAATTGTTTCTCCAAAATGCGATATATTCTCTTTAGAGGCAAAAAAAATGGCCCTTAAAGGTCAAAAATTTCTTGATCATTCTAAGATTTTTGATAATCTTGAAAAAGCAATTTTTGATTGTGATTTAGTTATCGCGTCTTGTGGAAGAATTGATATAAGTAAAGATTTATTTTTTGAATCTTCTGAAGATATATTTAATTGGATTTTATCTTTTAAAAAGATTACTAATTTAGCAATCATATTTGGCAGAGAAGATAGAGGTTTAACTAATAGCGAATTACTTCTGGCACATAAAACTTTTAATATCCCAACCTCTCCAAATAATCCTTCTTTAAATCTTTCTCACGCAGTTTCAATAGTTTTGTATGAATTACATAAGTCTTCTAAAAGAAATTTTAATAGGGAGTTAGAAGTTTTTAATCTTGCATCATCAAAACAAATACAAGATTCATTTGTAGAGATTGAGGAAATGCTTCTGGGAGTTGGATACCTTTTAAAACATACCTCTAAGGTGAAAATAAATAAATTTAAAAATTTTATTTTAAGGGCTAATACATCAATGCACGAGATGAATGTTTTAAGAGGAATTGTTCATCAAATAAATTGGTATTTAACCAATTCAAAAAAAATCAGAAATGAATGAATTAAATTAGTTTCCCCCCTCAGAAGATTTTTATTTAATAAGGATATTTACTAAAAACATTTTCTGAAGTAACATCTATTGATTATTTGAAAATTAAAGAAAACAAAAACTGTGAATACAACAAAGAAAAGAAGAGTTTTTCCTTTTACAGCTGTAATAGGTCAGGAAGAAATGAAATTAGCTCTTTTGTTAAATGTTATTGACCCAAGAATTGGAGGAGTGATGATTATGGGTGATAGAGGGACTGGAAAGTCCACTACAATTAGAGCTTTAGCTGATTTGTTGCCTGCTATAGATGTCGTTAAAGATGATCCATATAATAGTTCTTTAATTGATCCTGATTTGCAGAGCAAAGAAGTTTTGGAAAAAATTGTTCAAGGAGAAAATCTAGAGATTATTCAAAAGCAAGTTCCTATGGTTGATTTACCTTTAGGCGCTACTGAAGACAGGCTCTGTGGAACTATAGATATAGAGAAAGCTTTGAGTGAAGGTGTTAAGGCCTTTGAACCTGGGTTATTAGCTAAAGCTAATAGGGGTTTACTATATGTTGATGAAGTGAATTTACTTGATGATCATTTGGTTGATGTACTTTTAGATTCAGCTGCTTCAGGTTGGAATACAGTTGAAAGGGAAGGAGTCTCAGTTCGACATCCTGCGAGGTTTGTTCTTATCGGCTCAGGAAATCCGGAAGAAGGGGAATTAAGGCCCCAGCTATTAGACAGGTTTGGAATGAGTGTTGAGGTCAAGACAGTAAGAGATGCTGAATTAAGAGTTCAGGTAGTTGATCAAAGGACTTCTTTTGACGATAATCCTGATGAGTTTTCACTAAGTGTTGAGAAACAGCAGGATGAATTACAACAAAAGGTAATTAAAGCTCAAGAAATTTTAAAATCTGTTCAAATGGACGATGACCTTAGATTGAATATTTCTGCAATCTGTGGAGAATTAGATGTTGATGGTTTACGTGGAGATATTGTTACAAATCGATCTGCGAGGGCAATTGCAGCCTTTGAGGGCAGAACTGAAGTGCAAGAGGATGATATAGCGAGGGTTATTTCATGTTCTTTAAGACATAGATTGAGAAAAGATCCTTTAGAGCAAGTTGATTCAGGTGAAAGAGTTATTCAAGCTTTTTGTAAAGTATTTGATTTAGATGAAAAAGAAAATCTTTCAAAATTTCAATTAACTGCAGAAGCTTAATTACAGTGAGAATAATTGGGATTGACCCTGGATTAGCTAGAGTTGGTTATGGGATTATTGAAATAGAAAATGAAAAAAAGATATTATTAGATTGTGGTGTTATTGAGACAGGTAAAGATAAAAAAGAAGAGGATAGACTTTATGAGATATTCAAAGATCTTAATGAATTGATAAATCATTGGAATCCAAATGTGGCGGCTGTAGAAAAATTTTTCTTTTATAGATCAAGTACTACTATTAGTGTGGTGCAGGCTAGAGGCGTTATTATGATGGTATTGGCTTCTAAACAAATTAATGTTAGTGAATATTCCCCTGCTCAAATAAAGTTGACCATTGCAGGGTCTGGAAAAGCATCTAAGAAAGAAGTTCTTGATGCTGTAATGTATAACTTAGAACTTAAAACCCCACCCAAACCTGATGATTCGGCAGATGCGTTGGCCATAGCGCTAACAAAATTAAATGAAGAAGGCTTCAACTGAATATTCAACATGAATACCTTAGAAAGAAAGAAATTGGAGAGGGATACGTTTAGAAAACTTAGAGATGAGATTTCCCTTAATCAAAGAGAAAATGTAGAAAAAAATGTAAAATTGTATGTTGATTCATTTATTAATGAATATAAAAACATTGGTTACATAGCTATATATTGGCCTCTAAAAAATGAAGTAGATATTAGAAGTCTTAAGGAAAAAGTTTCTTTAGCATTGCCCAGATGTAAAGATAAAAAAGAGTTGTTATTTTATCCATGGGATGAAAGGCCTCTTACAAAAGACTCTGAGGGGATACTAAGTCCTAATAACTATTTATCATTAAATCATAAGCAAATAAGTATGATACTAGTTCCATGCCTCTCTGTAGATAAAAATTTAATAAGGTTAGGTTATGGAGGAGGTTATTTTGATAAATTAAGGAGAGATAAAAATTGGAGGAACGTTCCATGCTTAGGAGTATTAACTTCCAATTGTGTAAGTTCTATTCCATTAACAAGAGCAGACTGGGATATCCCCTTATCAGGCTTTATCACCGAAAAAGAAATATTTGTATAATAAGAAACCTACAGGAGGTTTATTAATAGTTTTTAAAAAAAATGGAAAATCAAGAAAAATACAACAACTTATCAAAATTAGTTGAAAAGTTGAAGAAATCAGAAGATCCGAAAAGAAAATATGAATACATTTTGTGGTTAGGCAAAAAATTGAAAGAACCAGATATTAAGATCCTTGTTGAAGAAAATAGGGTTAAGGGTTGCGTTTCAGAAGTTTTTGTTAAGGCAACTATTAAAGCCGGTAAATTATTTTGGGAGGGCTATTCTGATGCTCTCATAACAAAGGGTTTGTTGGCATTTCTGATTAATGGATTAAATGATTTAACACCAAATGAAGTCGTTGAAATAGATAAGAAATTTATAGAAGATACTGGTTTGAAAGCAAGCTTAACCCCTTCACGTTCAAATGGATTTTTAAACATATTATTGAAAATGCAGTCTCAAGCAAATGAATTTTTGTAGGTCTAATAATATAAAATTAAACTCAACGTAAAAAAAAATAAAAAATGAGAAAATGCAGAATTGGCATCGTAGGTTTTGGAACTGTAGGTTCAGGGATTTATAAAATATTAAGTTCTGAATTTGATTCACATCCAATTCTAAAAGAAATAGAAATTGCAAAAATAGCAGTAAAAGATCTTAGTAAAAAGAGGGATATTGAGCTAGTTAATGATTTATTAACTGATGACCCATTTGAATTAATTAATGACTCCTCTATTGATGTAATTGTTGAAGTAATGGGAGGGGTTGATTTGGCGAAAGATATTATTCTAAGATCATTTAAATCAGGTAAATCTGTAGTTACAGCAAATAAGGCAGTCATCGCAAGATATAGCGAAGAAATATACAAAACTGCTTCTAAAGAAGGAGTTTACATATTGTCAGAGGCAGCAGTCTGTGGAGGAATTCCAATAATTGAACCATTAAAAAGATCATTAAAAAGTAACAGTATAAAAAAAATGGTTGGGATAATAAATGGCACAACAAATTTTATTCTTTCAAAGATGGCAAATGAAAAAGCTGATTATAAGGAAACATTAAAATTAGCTCAAAGCCTTGGGTATGCAGAATTAGATCCAACGGCAGATGTTGAGGGGCATGACGCTGCTGATAAGATTTCTATTCTTAGTGAACTCGCATTTGGAGGGAAAATCAAAAGAGACGAAATACATTCAGAAGGCATTAGTAACATTAATCTAAAGGATATCGAATATGCGAATAAATTAGGATTTGAAATAAAACTTTTGGCTCTTTCCGAAAGGCAACAAATTAATAGTAATGATTCACTTGCTTTGAATATTTGGGTAGGACCTTCATTGATTCCAAAATATCATCCATTAGCAACAGTTATGGGAGTTAATAATGCATTATTGATAGATGCTGATCCTCTTGGAGAAATAATGTTGTATGGTCCAGGTGCAGGGAGTGGTCCAACTGCTGCATCAGTAGTATCAGATATATTAAATCTGCATGCTACGTCAGAAAAAAACAATAATCCAATCGATCCATTATTATCTTTTGATTTCTGGAGAAACTGTCATATCATAGGATCTTCTGAAATAAATAAAAAAAATTATCTTAGAATTATTTGTCTTGATAGTCCCGGTGTAATAGGAAAAATTGGAGATATTTTTGGAAATAATAACGTATCAATCGAATCGATTGTTCAACTAGATGCAACTGAGGATAAAGCCGAAATTGTTGTTATAACTCATGAGGTAGATAATGGAAGTTTTGAGAAATCGAAAGATGAAATAAATTCGCTTAATGAAGTCAAAATTATTGCTAGTCAATTAAGTTGTATTTAGAAAAATAATTTGCAAATATCTTTATATCTTGTTAAACCGAAGAGAGTAAGTATTTGGTTTTAGCACTTTAATGATTCCTTCAAAACTATTAGACAATAAAAATAAAAATAATAATTTAATTTTTTCTAGAAATCTTTATAAAGGTGCTTGTGTAAAAATTAAAAATAGTAATAAGACTTTTCAAGTAATTGGTATAAATATAGATAAGAAAATTTGTTGGGTGAGAGAGTGGCCTTTTGCCTGCAATTCTAAAAAAACATTTGCTTTAGAAATAAGTCAAATAACCTTGCAAATTTTTTGCTCAAATCAATCTTCAGAATAATTTAGTAATTAAGCATTATGAAAAAAAAGATATTTTTATCAATTTTTATTATTTTAATTTCTTTGTTACAGAACTCTTGTGGCTCAAAAAGAATATCTAAAAAAATCATAGTTGCAAGTTCTGGAAAAATTGAATCTTTAGATCCAGCAAGAGCTAATACTCTTAAAGCAATTCAATTAATAAGTTCTTTGGGAGACACGTTGTATGAATTAAATGCAAACGGAGAATTAATACCTGAATTGGCAGCAGGGATGCCAAATATTTCAAAGGATAGACTTAAAATAGTTATCAATTTAAGAAAAAATGTTTTTTTTCACGACGGAACTTCATTTAACTCAAATGCAATAAAATTTACTTTTGATAGATTCAAAAGAATTGGAACCATGAATTATATTTTAGGAAATAAGATTAAATCAATAGAAACTCCAAGTGAATATTCAGTCATAATAAATTTAAATAAACCATCAAGTTCCTTAAACGGTTTACTCACATCAGTTAATCTAACACCCATATCTCCTACATTTTATAAAGAATATTCTGATAAGTTTCTAAATGAAAAGTTCGTTGGTACGGGTAAGTATGTTCTTTCCAGTTTTTCAAATGAAGTTCAATCAATTGATCCAAATTTGAATTATTGGGGTGAAAAGCCCTTAAATAAGGGCATTAATTTTGTGGGATATTCAAATTCATCATCTCTTTTTGGGGCTTTAAAAAGTAAACAAATTGACGTGCTTTTATCAAATTCAATTGATGATAGTCAGAGAAAAAGTTTAAATAATTTAAGTAAAAATAAACAGTTTAAAGAAGGTAATAGCCCTTTCACTGAATTAAGTTTTATAAGCCTTAAAACTAGTTCTTATCCTTTAAATAATCTTAATTTAAGACTGGCTTTGTCAAAAAGTTTTAATAGAAAATTAATTAGTGAGAAAGTAAGTTATGGATTAAGGAAGCCATCTAGATCAATTATTCCTCCGATATTAAAAAAAGATAATCAAGAAATGTGGCCTAAATATGATTATTTAGAAGCTAGAAAGTTATTGCAAAAAGAAAATTATTGTAATGGAAATATTCTGAAAATACCTCTTACTTATAGATCGAATGTGCCAGCTGACAAGCTTATTGCCCTAACATGGCAGGAAGAAATTAAAAATTCTCTGAAAGATTGTATTAATATTGAACTCAACGGGGTTGAATCTACAACAGTTTATAAGAATCTAAGTTTAGGAATTTATACGGCAGTTATTCTCGATTGGACTGGAGCCTATTCAGATCCAGAAGCCTATCTCACACCTCTTTTAAGTTGTAATGAAATAGTTGATGGCATATGTAAAAAAGGAGAATCAGTTTACAGCGGTAGTTTTTGGGGATCTAATAAAGTTGAAAGTTTATTTCTCGAAAGTGAAAAAATAACTGGAATTAAAAGATTAGAAAAACTTGTTGAAATTGAAAAAATAGCAGCAAATTCAATCCCTTATATCCCTATTTGGATATCCTCTCAAAAAGCATGGTCTCAAAATAAAATATCAAAACCTATTTTTAATGGTGCAGGAATAATTTCATTAAGTGATCTAAAGTTAATTGATGAGTAGAAATTTAAATAAACTACTAAATTATTCTTTATTAAAAATTTCATTAATACCAATAATGTTATGGATAATTTCTTCTTTAGTATTTATTTTATTGAGAGTTGCTCCAGGCGACCCTGTCGATGCAATACTTGGATCTGGTGCCGATGAAGTTTCAAGGGAATTTCTTAGAAATAAATTGGGGCTAAATGAACCTTTAATAAATCAATATTTTTCATATATTAAAAATATATTGTACTTAGATTTTGGCCAATCTCTTAGTAACCAAGAGCCAGTCCTAAATATTATTCTTAAGTCATTGCCTGCAAGTCTTGAGCTTGGATTCTTTTCAATGTTAAGTGCCACACTAATAGGATTCCCATTAGGATTAATAGGCTTAAGAAATAGAGGTAAAAAGACTGATTATATTGCAAGAATATTAGGAATTGCTACGTATGCTACTCCTCCTTTTTGGGGTGCAATGTTAGCGCAATTATTATTTTCTGTATTTTTTAATATTTCCCCAATAGGGGGTAGATTTCCAATATTTCAGCAACAACCTCAAATTACAGGTTTTCTAGTTTTAGATAGCATTCTTTCAAACAATATTACTGCTTTTAAAGATTCCCTTTATCATATCGCACTTCCTTCCATTACTCTTGGCTTTCTTTTGAGTGGTATATTAAGTCGCTCATTAAGAGTAAATTTAGATAAAACATTAAAAAGTGATTACGTAAATGCTGCTATATGTAGAGGGATATCGAAGGAAAAAATCCTTTTAAACCATGCTTTACCTAATGCTTTATTGCCAATTGTCACTATTTCTGGCTTGACTATGGCGTCATTAGCAGGAGGTGCTCTATTGTTCGAAGTAACTTTTTCATGGCCAGGTATTGCTTTAAGATTACATGAAGCTATTTCTCAGAGAGACTATACCTTGGTTCAAGGTATTGTAATTTTTACCTCTATGCTCATAGTTTCTTTAAATCTCTTTGTGGATATATTAATTGCCTATTTAGATCCACGAATAGAGTACTAATTTTTGGAAACTTCTTTTATAGTCTCAAGATCTAAAAGATGGAATTTAAGTCCTAAATAACTTTGGTTTTTAATTACTCTTGTAAACTCTTGGTCCTTAATATTTTCTAAAAATTTGACTACAAATTTAGCAGATAAATCTTGTACTAAAATTGGATTTGAACCAATAAAAGAATCACTTATTTTGAAGACGTCATTATTTTCTTGATAACTTTTATTAATTCTTATTGGAGAGAAATGACTTGCTCCTTCAATAATTAGAAATCTATTTGATCGATTATTTAACGAAGAAAAAACCCTAAATTGTTCATTCATTAACGGCGTAATAAGGTCATATGTACCGCCTATTAGAAGTGTTGGTGTTTTAATGCCAGAACTATTTTCTTTTGGCCATACTAAACTGCCAAACGGATTAAATCCTATTATTGCACTTGCCTTATTAGCGTTATTTTTCTCAGGGAATGGAATTTCGCTTAATTGACATTGAAGTAGTTTTGATAAATTTGTTACTGCGAAATCTTTTAATGCCCAATCACATCTTTCCTCAAGTTGATCAGTTGGTTTGTTACCTTCATATAAAAGTGCTATTAAAGCCCCAAGTGAATGCCCCATTAAGATATAAGAATTATTAGGTATGCCAAATTCCCTATTCTTATGAGATTTTAATACAGCATCTAAATCTTTAATTCTATATAAAAAAAAGTCTGCACTTCCTGGAATTGATTGCCCTTCCTCAAGTACCTCAGTTATTGATTTTAAATTACTTCCTCTATGGTCTATAAATACTATTGGCCACCCACTTTTAATTAATTCGTTTCCTATCCACTTAAAATTATTAATTTCGCCTCCAAGTCCAGGCATAAAAATTATTAGTTCTTTGTTGTTGTTTGTTTTATTATTTTTCCATAATTCAACTTCAAGAGGTTTTACTCGGTGAGAAGCATAAATTTTTTTATTTATCTTTGTGAATTCAGATTTAAAATTATTATCACTTTTTTTAGTTGGTTCATCGTTAATTTTTTCAAGATTATTCAATTTCGAAATAAGATTTTGTTGCATTGCTAATTCATTTTTCCAAGATGAAATTATTAAAATTAAATTATCAATATCCAATGAAATTTCTTCTGTACGTATTGCCTTTATGATGTCTAAAGTTGAAACTTCTTTTTTCTCCTCCAGTAAATTTTCAATAGTGTTATAAATTTCGATTCCATCATCATCATTTGGTACTTTAATAGTTTTGCTTAATTCTGTAAGAATTTTTCGTCCTATCCAACTTCTTAATACTTCTCTATTTAAACCCTCTTCTTTGAATACTGGAAATTCTAAAAATTTTGATAATTCAAAAACTTTTATTAATCCATTATTTCTTAACCAATCTATTAATTCTGTTGAATCATTGTCGTATTTTTCTAATTTTGATAATTGTTCTATAGTAAAAGGGATCTTCATCTCTTCAAAATTAATATTTATCTTTTCAGCTGCCTTTGAACCATTATTAAAAAATAATCCAAAAAAACCTAAAAATATTATAAAAATGTATTTCACTCGTGATTAGTCCAAATAGTTTTCAAATTAGCAAAAATTGGTGGATGAAATTCCCATATCCTTTGAGGCTAATAACTAAAATAAGATTTTATGCTGCATTTGGAGCAGGAGGTGTTATTTATTTAACATCACTCATTTTTAATAATATTGGATTATCTGCAACAGATATAGGTTTGGGTTTTACCATATCAGCAATAATAGGGACTGCAACGAGATTTTTTACAGGTAATTATCTAAATAAAAAAGGGAAAATACAATTTCCATTAATTTCTTCATCAATACTAAGTATTACGGCAAGCTTATTCCTCATTTTTTCAAAAGAAACTTATTTTTACATAATTGGACAATCAATTGTTGGTGCTGCTGCAGGCATATATTGGCCTTCCGCAGAATTCGGGGTGCCTTATTTTTGCTATCCCATAGATACAAGAAAAGCTTATGCTCTTGTTAGGAGTTCGGAAGCTTTAGGGATATTTTTAGGAGTATTTTTGGGAGGGTTTATGACAAATTATTTATACTCAAAATCAATTTTTATAAATGATATATTTTGTATGTTTGTTATTACTTATTTAATTTCGAAAAATAATTCTTCTATCACAAGAAACCTGGAAAATTTCCAAAAAAAATTAGTAAATCCAGTAAAACAGACACAATTGAAATGGAATAAAAATTCCAAAATAATTATTTTATCTATTTTGTTAATAACTACATCGTTAGCTTTGATTCAAGTAACTTTGCCTTTAGATCTTGTTAAAGGTGGAGTATTTCGAAATGAATTAAGTAAAGAAATTACTAGTTTTATAATTTCTATTCAGTTAATTTTGTTGTTGTTTTTACAATGGCCTGTTGGTTCTTGGATATCAAAGAAAGGTAGATTATTTGGATTGAAATTTAGTTTAATAAACTTCTCTTTTGCTTCATTTTTATTATTTATATCTAGTTATTTAAATATTACAGCTTTTTTTTTGATTTCTTTTTCTTTGATATTAGTTAGTTTAGGGACTGCTTCATTTCTTCCAACTTCAACAGATGTTGTTTTCAGAATAGCGCCTTCAAAGAAAAAAGGTTTTGCCCTTGCGCTACTGTCACAGTGTTTCGCTATGGGTTATTTTTTTGGACCATTTATTTCGGGACGTATATTAGACCTATTTGGTTACGCTTCAATAATCTGGCTTTCTATATCATTTTGCTGCTTTGTTGTATTCTTAATTCTATTTAGGAAATTATTTTAATTAATTTTTTCTAATTCAATAATTCTTCTCTCTCTTAGAAATAAGAAAAAAGGTGCAGAGAATGCAAATGCAATAAGAAAAGTGCCTATGTAAACAACCCACATATTTTTTATATTCAATTTTTTTGATTCATTTACTATCCATATAAAAATAGCGCTTGCACCTACTAACAAGTCTCTAGAAATTGACTGTGCTGCAGGGTTGGCATTTGCTAAGGAAATGAAGTTATTGATATCAAAACTATTTCCATATTCTCTGGCAAATTCCAAATTTGCCATCATTGGAAGGACCGCACCTAAAATAGATAGAAAAAGGTAAAGATAAGATAGGATCTGTTTATTATCTTTTAAAATGTTAAATGAATTCACTTGTCAAAATATTTCCTTTAATAATAGTATTTAAAAGCTTATGGCTGTTGAAAAGAATAATAAACTTGAAGATTATAAATTTAAAAAAGGAAATTTAAATTTAGCTATAGTTGGTCACGTTGAGTGGATAAATTTCTTAAAGGTCGATCAATTACCAAAACCTGGGGTTATTTCTCATTCTGAAAAGTCCCTTGAATATCCAGCTGGTGGAGGATCTATTATAGCGAAAACACTTTCAGAATTAACTTTTAATCAAATTCATTTTTTTACTTCATTAGGTAATGATGATTATGGAGATCAGTGTTTCCAGATTCTCTCAAATATGGGAATTAAGTTGCATGTAGCTTGGCGTGATAAACCAACTAGAAGAGGTTTTAGTTTAATTGACTCTGAAGGTGAAAGAGCAATAACAGTTATTGGAGAAAGGTTAGCTCCAACTCATAAAGACAAGTTAGACTGGAAAATTTTAAAAAAAATGGACGGAATTTTTATTACTGCATCTGATTCAGAGATTTTTAAAATGGCTAGATCAGCTTCAATACTATGTACAACCCCAAGGGTGGGATTAAACACAATTAATAAATCAAATGTCCTTTTAGATGGATTAATAGGCAGTAATCTTGATCCTGGGGAAGTTTTTTCTTTTTCTGAATTATCGTTAAAACCAAAATATACTATTAAAACCGAGGGAGAGAAAGGAGGCATAATATTTCCTGGAGGGAAATATAAGGCTCTTAAAAACAAAAAATTAAAGGTTGATTCTTATGGATGTGGCGATTCTTTTGCTGCTGGTATTCTTTATGGAATGGCATCTAAATGGGATATAGATAAATGTTTAAATCTTGCTAAAGTTATGGGAAGGGACGCTAGTGAATTTTTCGGCCCATATGCAAATAACGATGATAAATAATTGATTTAACACTTTCATGAGCAACTTAGAAAATAAAAATAAAAATATTCTTGTAGAAAACGTTATTCTTTTCTTTTTATTTACTGTTTTTTTAGTTTATAAATCTTTGAAAACTTTATCTATAATTTTTACTTATGGAATCTTAAAAAAAGAAATATTAACTACTAAAAGTAACTTAGGCGTAGATATAAAAATAAAAATTAAATAGGTAATGAATATATTTGCAGGTTTTCTAATTTTAGGAGTTGTTTATTTTGTCTACAAAAAAATTAAATCTAAAAAACCAAAGAACTTAAAATTAGACAAATTTAAAAATAAATTTCTAAGTACGCAAACAAATATTGAAAGAATCTTTTTAAGGGAGGAAGAAAAAACCTTCTCAAATCCTAATATAAATATTTATATTGGGATTTACGATAATGAAGAAAATATAAATAGAAAATCTAATATACACAGAGCAAGACTTTCAAAATTTAAGAAATCTAAATTAAATGGTGAGATGATATTTCAAGACGATGAACAAAGGATTTATAAATTTAATAATGGCAAGAAAGTTTACTTATAATATTTATTGCTAACTACACTCAAGACTTTCTCTCGTGGAAACTCCTGTTGTTGGATTGATCCCATCAGCAATTTTACAAAGATTTCTTTGGTCTTCGCTGTCAAGAATAGCATAAGAAAAATCTGCTCCTTCTATTTGAGCTCCTGCAAAACTGCTGCCTGACGCGATCATATTAATTAAAACAGCATTTCTAAGATCTGTTTTTTGGAAATTAACTCGATCAGAAAGAGTATCGGTCAGGTCTATTCCATTTAAATTAGAACCTTTTAAATCAGATAGGGTTAATGTAGTTCCATGTAAATCAACATCACTAAAATCGGCATCTCTCGCAACTGCTCCAGCTATAGAAGACAAATGAAGATCCTCTCCGTGGAAATCAAATCCTGTAATATTAGATCTTACATAACTTGGGACTTCATCTCCTTCTCCCTTAACAGCAACATTTGCCCCAGCAAAAACTGGAGAGGATAAAACTAATAAAGAAAAAATTACAAATAAAAAATATCTTAAAAACCTAAAAAATTTCATATTAAAAATTTGAATAATCATATTTTATAACAATTAGATAATTTTTTAAATTGATGTATAAATTTGGAACCTCTTTTTAAGATTATTTAACACTATAAATTTTAAATCTAGGCTCTAAATTAGTTATACAATCTAGAAGTTTTTTGTTATCTTTGCTATTTGTAACCTTGAATTCAGATTCAACTGTACCACCTTTATCTCTTATGGCTTGATTTAAAACTATAGAACCGTTTGCGTCAGATACTGATCTATGAAAAGTTCCTCTAGGTATTCTTAGAATATATCCGCAAGATTCTAATCTAACTTTATAAAAAGGATAATCCCAACCAAAATTGACAAGAAAAAATGTTCTTCCCCCTGAGATAGCTAATAAATTATCTTCTTGATTGTGATGTATGTAAAATTGCCAATTATTAAATTCTTCATCATTTGGCGGACTAACTGCAGGACCAGCGTGAATAACTAGATCTCTATAATTTGATTCATTAACACTAATGTCAAAAAATCTAACATCTTTTGTATCGCGAAATTTTTCATAACTTATCAATTCAAACATTTTTGATTTGTTTGGTTTGATAACTGGAATTTCTAAACTTGAGTTCAATTTTCTATAAATATTAAACAAATGAAAACAGATATGTTTCTACCAGAACGTATCAATTAACACTAAAAAAGAAACATATTTTTATTTGTATTTTTTTTTATTTTTAAAAGGATAAAAATCAAGCTTTTATTTAATTTCAAGAGGTTTAATTTCCCAGGATAAAGTATTTTCTAAATTATTTTTTCCTATAAAGTTTCCTGTAATTACAGCAGTTAAATTAGATTTGGAAGAGGAGACCAGTGTTAAATATCTTTCGTCTATTAATCCTTTCCCACTTGGATCAAAACCTCTCCAACCGGCACCTGGAATATATAACTCAGCCCAAGCGTGTAAATCTAATTCAGAAGGTAACGGATCTTCAAAATGATAACCACTTACAAACCTACTTGGAATACCAATAGACCTACAAGCTTCAACCATTAGCATTGCTAAATCTCTGCATGAACCTATACGTTCTCTAAGTGTTCTGCTTGCCGGCCATGCTGGACCAGTGTGTCTTTTAGTATATTTAACACGATCTTGAATGATTTCTATTAGTTGGTAGGTGAATGATAATGCATTATTAATACTTCCTGCCAAAGCTTCCTGGGCAAGTTCAACGGCAGAAGGATCGTGTTGTCCATTTGGCATCCACCCTTCTAGTGCTCCCTGTAAATCTCTGTTAATAATGCTTCTACAAAAGGGTAATGATAAATCTCTATTTTTAACTCCATCGATAATGTTTGGATGTTTAATAGTCTCAACTTCGCTAATTGATTCAATAATTAAATTGTCCGTTATTCCATTGAATCTGATTCTATTAATCTCTTCTCCGCTGGCAGCAAGTAATGGATAAATAATTTCTGGTTCTGGGGTTATTTTTAATTCAAAATTCTTTAGCTTTTGGAATCCATTTGACCTTGGCTTTATACATAATCTATGCTCGCCTAATTGAACAGGGTCTTCGTATTTATATTCAAGTTTGTGAATGTATTTAATTCTCATTAATAAAATTCTTAATTAATAAAATATTTTTCTTGAATAAGATCATTTAATTTATTTAAATCCATTTGCAATGAATCGATTGCCTCATGTAAACCATCATTGATTATATCTTCAATTCTTATATAACTCCACTTCGCTTTAAGCAAACCTCTCATGCATTCTAATTCTGAAGGATTTTCAAGAGATGGAGAGTTATCTATTGTTTTAAGAGTATTGCTGATCCCATCAAGACAGTATCTTACTGATCTTGGAAAAATTGGATCAAGCAAAAGGAATCTTGCAACTGAATTAGGCTTTATAGAATTTTGTACTGCTTTCCTAAACATTTGATAAGCTCCAGCTGAACGTAAAAGTGCGATCCATTGCAGCTCATCAAGAACACCTCCAAGTTCGTCTAAGCTGGGTAGGAGTAAATAATATTTAACATCTAAAATTCTAGATGTTTTGTCAGCTCTTTCGATTAATCTTCCAAGAATGCTAAATCTCCAAGCAAGGTCTTTACTTAGAGTCGCATCTGTAATTCCATAAAAAAGCTGACATTCCCTCCTTATTTCGCTTAATAGTTCTTGTCTTGGTTTATTCCATATTGCCTCTCCTTCTTGCATATTCCAATATAAGATATTTATCTGTTCCCACATTTCTGTGGTCATGACATCTCTGATTTGGCGTGCATTTTCTCTTGCCATTTGAATGCAAGAAATTATACTGTTTGGGTTTAAACGATCTCTTATTAAAAAATTAATAACGTCATCAGGTTTTTTCTCTGGGAATCTTTTATCAAAAGATTCTCTGTCACTTGAAGCATCAATTAACGGGAGCCAAGGTTCTGCACTTCCTGGTGGACAATCTAATGACATTGCTTCACTTACTTCCACGAAACGAGATATATTTTCTGCACGTTCTAAATAACGATTGATCCAATAAAGAGATTCTGCTACTCGACTTAAAAGCATATTATTTACCTACGACCCATGTATCTTTGCATCCTCCACCTTGTGAAGAATTGACAACTAATGATCCTTTTTTTAATGCTACCCTTGTAAGCCCGCCTGGGCTAACCCATGAATCTTTTCCTCTCAAGATATATGGTCTTAAATCAACATGACATGGATATAGTTCTCCATCACATAACGATGGCACAGTAGATAATTCTAATGTTGGTTGTGCTATGAAATTTCTAGGATTTTTTTTAATTTTAAGAGCGAATTCTTCTATTTCAGTAGTTGTTGAGTGAGGCCCAATTAACATTCCATAACCCCCAGCTTCTGCGACAGACTTAACAACAAGTTTTGATAAATTTTCTAGGACATATTCTCGATCTTTTTGGTAATGACAAATATATGTTTCTACATTTTTAATAATCATTTCTTCATCAAGATAATATTTAATCATTTTTGGAACAAAAGAATAAATCATTTTGTCATCGGCAATTCCTGTCCCAGGAGCATTTGCTAAGGCAACATGACCTGCCTTGAAAACATCAAGTAATCCTCTAACACCAAGGCAAGAATCTTTTCTAAAATTAAGAGGGTCTAAGAAATCATCATCAATTCGCCTATAAATGACATCAACTCTTTTTAATCCAGAGGTAGTTTTTAAATATACATAATCATCATTACAAACTAAGTCATGACCTTGTACTAGTTGGATTCCCATTTCTTGAGCTAAATAACTATGTTCAAAATACGCACTATTAAAAATTCCTGGAGTTAATAGAACTATTTTGGGAGTGTCTGTCCAAAGAGCAAGTTCTTGAAGAGTTTTTAAAAGATATGATGGATATTCATCAATTGGTTTCACTATTCTTCCAGAGAAAAGATTAGGAAAGATATTTTTCATAACTAATCTATTTTCTAGAAAGTAAGCGACTCCAGAAGGGCATCTTAAATTATCTTCTAAAACATGCCAATCACCCTTCCTGTCCCTTATTAAATCAAGCCCTGAAATTTGACACCATTTATTTAATGGAGGTTTGAAACCTATCATTTGAGGTCTCCAACCTTCTGAAGTCTCTATTAATTCTCTGGGAATTATACCGTCATTAATTATATTTTGAGAATTATAAATATCATCAAGGAATAAATCAATTGCTTCAAGCCTTTGTTTTAGTCCTTTTTCTAATGTTATCCAATCCTCTTTGCTTATTATTCTTGGCAGTGGATCAAAAGGTAATATCCTCTCTGTTCCTTTTAAACCAGTATCATTTAATCTAAAAGTAGCACCATGTCTTAGTAATAATTTTTTTGCTGCAGAATGATTCCTGTTTAATTCTTCAATCCCCATATTGTCTAAAGAGGACAAAAGAGGAATCAATATTTCTCTAGCAGAATTCACATTATCTTTAAAGTATTCATCAAAACTATTTTTAGGACGATAACCTGAAAACATCTATTTCTTCGTTTTGTAATTTTTACTTGAGCTTCTAATCTTTATTCGTATTTATGGATACCAAAAATAAGATCTCTTTAGTCGATCTATTCCATTATTCTGATCATTGAAGTATATTTCTTAAAAATCTATAAAGCATGAGTTCTAGTAATTGGCAATTTGTTTTTTTTAGATATTTCGCAAGTTTTCTTTTTATCCTCTCTCACAGTCTGCTGGTTCTTGATCATTTGCCCGTAGGGGCTGCACTCCATGGGCTAGGTGAGGTTTTTATTGCGCCTTGGGCTTTTAGGGAAAGAGCATGGGATCTTGTTGTTATTGCAGTTTTATTTTTCTTTTTCGATATCTGGGGACTTATAAACACTCCTTGGAATTAACTGATATTATTTATTTACTTATTATGGAATAATGATATTAAAAATGAAGTCTTATTTTTATCAAATTTATAAAATAATTTTTCTTTTACTACTTACGAATATTTCCAATTTATATGCACATAATTTAATTAATGGTGGTTGCAAAGAACATTGTGTGCAAAAAGTGAAAGCAATAAATAATGAAGAAAAATTAAGTAATCAAAAAAAATTAAATAATAAAATTGATCAAATAAATATTGATAGAAATAATTCCTGTTTAAATAAATCTCTTTGCAGAGGATAATCACCTAAAAATTTAAATTTGAAATTGGATTTTTTATGATCATCATAAAGTGATTTTTTTTATTATTGGAAAAACCAACTTGTTTAAATATCAAATGAAGACAAAACCTCCTTTACCTCCTTTTAATGAAGAAACAGCAATAAAAAAAGTTAGATTAGCCGAAAATGCTTGGAACACTAAAGATCCAGTTACTGTTTCACTTGCCTATACAGAAGATAGTTTTTGGAGAAACAGAAGCGAATTTATTAGAGGTAGAGAAGAAATTGTAGAATTTTTAAAAAGAAAATGGACTAAAGAAATTGGCTACAAACTTATTAAAGAATTGTGGGCATATGACTCAAATCGAATTTCTGTACGATTTCAATATGAATGGCATGACCCAGAATTTAATCATTTTCGTGCACATGGTAACGAAAACTGGGAATTTTCTGAAACTGGTTTAATGCGCAGAAGAGAAGCAAGTATAAACGATATTTCTATAGATAAAAAAGATTGTCTTTTTACCTGGGGAGAAGGTCCACGTCCAGAAGATTTTCCTGGTCTAACAGAACTTGGTCTTTAAATTTTAAGTATATTAATTGAATTAAATAAAAAATCTTTTATATCAGTCAATAGATCTAATTTTGGGAAATTTACCGAAATAAAAATTTATTTTTGATATTTATTTGATTTAGATGATTAATGATCTTTGCAAGATTAACATTCTTCACAATCTGAACATTCACAAGGACAAACGCAACCGCACCCTAGGCAAGTTTCGTTCTCACTAGAAATAAAAGTATCTCTTAGTAATATACCTAGTTTAATAGTAATCATAATATTAAAAATTTAGAATTAATTATTAACAATATACCCCATAAAAAGTAATCCTAGAGTGCATAAATCTCTTTTTAAAAAATATTAATAATTCAATTCTGAAAAGGGTTATCATTATTTTAATGTTAATACTAGTTCTTAAATAATATTTAGAAAATACAAATTATATTCTAATAATATAATTTAAAATAAATATTTCTTAAGCATTAAATTATTTTTATTGATGATTTTTTTACCCACTTTTTATCTAAAGAAAGTAGGTTATAGGAATCTATTTTCCATTTTTCTATATCTAAATTATTTTTAAATTTTTCATCATGCAAGAATTTTGGTAAATCATGAACTATCTTTATTAATCCATCGACAACACAAAACTGGCCAGGATTTAGAACATTTTGGTTAATTTTACTTTGTCCGATATAACCTAAATCAATAATTTCTTGTTGAAATTCTAAAAATATAAAAATCTCAAAAAGATTAAATTCAAATTCTTTGAAATATTTATAATAGGGATCCCAACTTCTTTCCATTGTTAATTAATTGATTAATAAAAAATAAATTTGTGACTTTAATTACCTTAAGGAGAAGAAAAGATTTTTAGAATGGTTATATTCTAAATTTTTAATGAACATTTTCGGAATTGGGATACAAGAAATCGCTGTAATTGTTCTACTGGCATTGTTAATTTTTGGGCCAAAACGTTTACCTCAACTTGGGAAAACTATTGGTAAGACCTTAAAGGGGTTACAAACTGCTTCTAAAGAATTTGAGAATGAAATAAATAAAACTCTCAAATTAAATGAAAATGATGAATGATCAATGATTGGTTTATATTTCTAAAAAACGAACTAATAAATTTACTTACCACTTTTTGTAGGGCAAGAATTTGCCACACATTTTTACTAAGACCCTATCCCCTTTTGGGTCTTCTACCTTATCAACTTCAATTGAAAAGTCAATTGCACTCATAATTCCATCACCAAATTTTTCTTGTATTACATCCTTCATTGGCAGTCCATATACTTGCATTATTTCATAGAATCTGTAAATAAGAGGATCTGTAGGAATAACAGGATCTAGGCAGCCTTTTACTGGCGGAGTTGTTAATTGATCTTCTAATTCTGATTGTAAATCAAGAGCCTTAATTAAAATATTAGCTTCTTCTCCAGAAGCTGTAGCTTGCCCATAAAATAAGCTCGCAACCCATACTTCATCTCTATTAATCAATTTACCTAAATCTTCAAAGGATAATTCTTTTTCTTTTTTTGCTTTTAATAGTAATTGTGTAAATGTGGGTAAAGTCATAATTAATTGTTGTTTTTTTTATTGCAGAAAAAGTCTAAGTAACCTCTTCTACAGCTCTTGTTTCTCTTAATAGATGTTTTTCTAAACGCATTTTTATTTTTAAATATCTAGGATCTTGTTCAATTTTTTCTCTATCTCTTGGTCTTTCTAAATCAACTGAAATTTCCTCAGAAATAATGGCAGAAGGACCGCTTGACATCAAAACAATCTTGTCAGACAAAAGCAATGCTTCTTCAATACTATGAGTAATTAAAACTACGGTTACTTTATTTTTTCTCCAAATGGATAATAATTCATCTTGTAAATAGGATCTGGTTAATGCATCAAGAGCTCCAAAGGGTTCGTCCATCAACAACATATTTGGATTTATAGATAAGGCTCTGGCTATTGCAACTCTTTGCTTCATTCCTCCAGATAATTCTTTTGGGAATTTATTTGAAGCTTTTTCTAAACCAACCATTCTTAAATATTTTCTAGCTCTTTCTTTTACATCAGCTTTTGTTTTCGCTGGGAAAACAGTATTTAAGGCAAACTCAATATTTTGTATAGTTGTTAACCACGGCATCAAGGCGTAATTTTGAAAAATAACACCTCTATCGGGACCTGGACCTTTTATGGCTTGTCCGTCAATAATAATTTTCCCAGATGTTGGCGCTTGTAAGCCTGCTATTAAATTTAGCAATGTTGATTTGCCACAACCAGAAGGACCTATTATTGATACAAATGTGTTCTTCTCTATCTTTAGGTTAATATCTTTGATAGCTTCAAACCCACGTCTATTTCCTTTGGAACGAAAATCAATAAACTTCTTTTCTTTAAAAAAAATCTTACCTAAATTGGCTAATTCAAGGTGAGAATAATTTTCAATAGAGGTAGATATTTTTGATGATTTTTTATTCATTTAATCAATAAGTTTAGATACTGTAGTCGAATTTATCCTGAAGAAATCCAAAAAATTGATCCAAAATAAATCCTGTAAATCCTATTATTATTATTGCAACAAATATATTTTCAAGAGATAAATTATTCCATTCATTCCAAATGAAATAACCAATTCCTGTACCCAATAGCATTTCTGCAGCAACAATGACAAGCCAAGCTGTTCCCATTGATATTCTCATCCCTGCAAGAATATTTGGCATGATTGCCGGCAAAATAACCCTTCTAATAGTTATTGATTTATTTGCTCCTAAAGATTTAGAAACTCTCAAATAATCAGGATTAATACTAGCTACACCAAAAGCAGTATTAATTAATGTAGGCCAAATACTTGTGATGAAAATAACGAAAATGCCTGTGATCTCTGAGTTTCTAAAAACAAAAAGTCCTACAGGTAGCCAAGCTAAAGGGGAAACAGGTTTTAAAAGTTGCACATATGGATTTAAAGAGGACTGAGCTAACTTCGACATTCCCATTAGAACCCCCAAAGGAATAGCGACTAAAACAGCTAAGCTATAACCGATTAATACTCTTCTTAAACTTATAAGTAAGTTAGTTCCAATTCCCAAATCATTTGGACCATTATCAAAAAACGGATCTGATACCCACCAAATTAATGATGCTATTGTTTTAAATGAACCTGGGAAATTCTTGACTAATAAACCTTGTTGAGCAATTACTTGCCAAAGGATGATAAAAATTAAGAGGCTCAAAATTGCTACTGCAAAAGTAAGCCTTGTGGAAATAGCTTTGTTCATCATCAAAATTATTGAACTAGAAATTCAAAATTGTTGTATTAATAAATACTAATAAATATTATTTTTATAAATTAAAAACCGTCCCTTTTAATTTGATCTTTAATGTATTGCATTGGATTGCTAGGGTCAAATTCATCATAAGCTAAGATTTCTTTTCTAAACCTTGCTGTTGGTGGATTCCCTCCCATTTCCCTTTCGAGGGCTTGAGCTTCATCTGTTAGAAATATTGAAGCACTGTTAGGGTTAAAATCACCTGCTTGAATTGCAGCAACTGCACCTCCTAAATCCCAACGAATTAATTGAGATTGGATCCAATGTGAAAAACTTTGCCAAGGGTAGGGTTTAAAGTCGATTCTGTCTGGAACATTTTGTGTTTTACCTAATCCATCTTCAAATTTGCCTGTAAGAACAGCTTCAACAACTTCTGTAGGTTGGTTTAGAAATCCTCTTCCAGATATAGCTTTAGCGACTTCTTTTCTGTTAGCAGGAGTTGATACATAAGCAGCAGCATCAATAATAGATTTATTGAGAGCTCTGAAAGTTTCAGGATGTTCTTTAATCCAGGGTTCCCCAGCTGCAAACGCACAACATGGATGGCCTGGCCATAATTCTTTAGTAAGAAGATGTATAAAACCTGCATCTTCGTAAACCGCCCTTTGATTAAATGGATCAGGCATTAAGTATGCATCGATATCACCAGCAACTAATTGTGCAATACTATCTGGTGGTGGAACAGGACGAATCTGAACGTCTTTATCTGGATCAACCCCACCTTTGGCTAGATAATATCTCAATAAAAGATTATGCATTGAGTATGGGAATGGAACTCCAAAAACGAATCCTTTCATGTCGGCAGGACCATTAACTTTTCCTTTATGACGGTTAGCAACAGTAATAGCTTGCCCATTTATATTTTCAATGCTTGCTAGTTTCACGCTAAATGGTGCAGTTCCTAATCCAAGTGTCATGGAAATTGGCATTGGAGCTAGCATATGGTAAGCATCTAATTCACCAGCAATTGCAGAATCTCTAACTGCTCCCCAACTAGGCATTTTGACAACTTTTACATCCATACCAAACTTGTTATAGAAACCCATTGGTTCTGCCATAATGATGGGAGAGGCACAAGTTATTGGTATAAAACCAACTCTTAGAGTTTGTTTTTCTAAGTTATTGACATCAATAGGAGTGTCATTAATTGGTTGTTTAGCAGGTTTATTCTGATTAGAACAAGCAACTGTAATTAGTGCTGCACCTGCAGCCAAGCTAGATAAAAACTGTCTTCTTCCCATTGGAGAAGAAGCTTTTGTTTTGGCAAAGAACTTACCTGCTTGAGGCCCAAATGCTGCTTGAAAGGCCTGATCTAACCCACCAGCTTCTTTAGCTAATTCTCTAAGCAATTGTTCTTTATATGGATCACCATTTGAAGCATTTTTATAGAATAAAAGATCTCTCATTTCTGCAGTTGAAATAGCATCAGCAATTTCATAGGCCTCATTTTTTATGAGCCCCATCCTAGAAAAGTCTGAAATTATTTCAGCGGGGTCATCAGGCATATCTGACATAAAGTTCTCATGATCATTACCGATTGGTCGGCATTCAATACAAGCACAAAAATATCCATGATCGTTGGATGGATTTAAAAAGTTATTTTTTAGGAATGTTTTATTGCTTGATGTGTTATTTTCTTGTAACTGACCTGAGGATTTACATTCAAAATTATATTTTTGAGTAAAATTACCAGCTGGAATGATCATTAATTATTTTAAGTTGAATAATTAAATTATTAATCTGTAAACATTTTTGGGATGTATAAATAAATACTTTTTAAAAACAATAAGTTTAAATATTTTGAAATAAATATAAATACAATTTATAAAGAAAATAGTTTTAAAAAGCAATTGTATAAATGGGTTGCAAATTTTTGAAATTAAAAACGATTATCATTATCATTCAAAAAAAAAGATCAGGGATCGTTTATTTTTAAAAACGATTATCATTTTCATTTTAAAATTATTTGATATTTTTAATTACTATCGAAAATATCTCTAAAAAAATAAATATCTAGGCTAAAAATAATGTTAAAGATAAAAAATAATTTTCTATAAAATTTTAAAAATTCTCTTTATTAAAGAGTTTATCTCCTAAAACTTGGCAATTAGTTTTATGAAGTTTAAGCTTTGATGATTATCGAATAATCACTATTTGCTTGATAATTTTTATTAGGAGGATTTATTTGATTCTTAATTAAAAAAATTAAAGTATATATTAAAGGTAGAAGTAATGATGAGGCGGCAATTAAAGCAATTAATTGGTTTAACCTAATTAATGGTTTTTTTATAAGATCCTCTCCGCAAAATCCGCATATAAGAGTACCTTTTGGGGATTGTTTTTGAAGTTGATATTTAGGATTGCAATACGGGCAATAATATCTAACCATCTTTTTTTTGATTGTTTTAATTATTATCTATAAAAACAGAAGAAAGTCATCTTATTTTTTTATATAAAAAAAGAGGGCTTTAATATGCCCTCTTTTATCTCTTACTTTATATTTTTCCTGAAGCTAAGAACGCACCTAAATCATGGATCCTTGTTACTAACCTCTATTAAGCTAATTGCTCACCAAAATTAACTAATTTTTTTTAACTGGGGCAAAGACTCTAGAATTAAGCTTGTTTCTTAAAGGGCACCTAAACGATGCAGAAGAAGGAAGCTTAGACATTAATAAAAAATAATTGGAGCAGTTAATTAAATCAGTTCGGTTTATTCCGAAATTTCAGGCAGGCTATCGATCATTTTGAAAGACCTCCTAGAACTCAACAATATAAAATTAGGAAAATATTTCTCTAAAGACAATCCGTTTTTATACGCATTGCTTTTTATTTAAAAATGTACGAAAGTAGTAATCAATTGCTAATTTTTTTTTCAGATATTTTAGTAAGTTTTGCTTATTTCTTTTGCTATTTAATTCGACTATCTTAATTTTAAATAATTGAGAAAATCTTTTATGAACCATTCGAAAGAATTCAGTGAGACTGATAAACCTAATCCTATAGACGAATATTTTCAATGTCTCTCATATTGCGATATTCACCCAAAAGGGATAGACAATGACTGTGAGGTCATTTGTATGGAAAGACATTTAAAAGCAAACTATTGGTAATTTTATAAATTTCTACTTTTTTATTAAATTTTAATTAAATCCCTCTGAAAAAAGATTAGTGCGGACTTTAAATTTCCATACATTTACCACACCTTTTGCGTTAACCGCTGCAAGTGCACAATCATCAGGTCTCCAGGATATTGCCCCTACTAAATCTCCGGCGAATGCAGCCCCAACTGGGTCTCCATTACCGTCTTTTTTTAGGAAACTTGCGACAACAGAACCATCTCTAGATCCTGAGGCTACAAGCATACCTTTATTTGAAAAGGCTAGGCTAGAAATAGGTTCTGTATGGTGACATAGCATTCCTGGCATAGTTCCCTCAGGACCATCACCTATAAAACTCCATACTGTGATTCTTTCACTACCACTAGTTGCTAATAATTTTCCGCTGTCATCAAATGAAAGGTGACTTGGTTTTCCAGGGTATCCTGTCATTTCAGCATCCATTCCTGTTGATCTTCTCCAAAAATGAACTGAATTGTCTTGACTCCCACAGGCAACTATATCTCCATCTGGACTTAATTCCATTGAAACTAATGATCCTTGCCACTCGAGTTTTTGATTCGTTTTATTATTTACGATGTCAAAGAAAGTTACTCTACCGTAGCAAGCAGTTGCTAGCTCATTTTTATTTGACCATTTTATTGCACTCACTGTGCTTGGATGATCATCTGATACCCATATTTCATCTCCAATTTCATTAAAAACATATACTTTTTTTGAAGAAGCTACTGCAAGAAATAATCCATCATTTGACCACTTAAGATGCTCTACCCAAGCCTTGCCAAGATCGAGAGTTTTAATTAGTTTACCTTCGTGGCAATTATATATTTGAATATTTCCATCTTGACCGGAAGTTGCAAAAATTTCTCCTTCTGGATGAATGGACATTGCTAAGAGACCGCCAGAATGAGTATTTTCTTTTTCCCAAATAATTTTCCCAGTATCTCCTTCAAAGGCAAAAACACCTCCAGCTACATCCCCAACAATGAATAATTTTCCCTTAATAGCCCAACCACAAACTATGGCATAATCGTTAACTTCGGCTGTCCATCCCTCGTGGAACATACCTCTTGGGCTATATGATTCTATATCAGGCATTTTTCAAAACCTTCTTGAATCTCTTTTTCGTCCAAATTTCTACCTATAAAAACAAGTTGGTTATTGCGAGGTTCGTTACCCCATTCTTTATCAGGTTGTGCCGTAAATAACATATGTACCCCTTGGAAAACTATTCTCTGTGGGTTTCCTGAGTAGCTAATGAAACCTTTTGTTCTAAATATATCCACCCCTTTTTCTGAAAGAAGTCTGCCCAACCAAGTATTAAGTTTTTCTGGATCAACATCACCAAATCGTTCAATTGCAATTGAGGTTACTTCATCATCGTGTTCGTGCTCTGCTTGCCAGAATCTTTCAATATTAAATGGAATCTCTTTTGAATTATTTTCTTCATTTTTAATAACTTTCATATTGAATTCTTCAGCAGTGTGCTGTGTAAACAAACCTATTTTTGTTGGTTTTTCTATATTCAGGATGAAGGATTTATTTCCTTTATCCTTCAATTTGAGATTTATATGTTCTCCAAATGGGATAGTATTTCCAGGCTCTAAAGTATTAGCTTTTTCTGCATAAAGTCTTACGGAGGATTCAGCACCATCTTTAAGTTCTTTTTCACTCTCGCCTTGGTTAGCGAGAGCTACTAAGGACATTTCTGGATCTGGTCCTTCTTCTAGCATTAATTCATATTTACCTGCATCAAGATCGTAAACACCTGTCCATTCAAAAGGATATTCTGGTTCAAGGAATGTTGGCCTGCGTTGAAGGATCTGATCAAGATCAAATGCACTTAGATTTAAGACAGTTTCAATTGGTACTTTGGCATTCTCGGCTCGAATAATTCGAGTCATTCGATTCATATCTCTCAATCTTGATTCAAGGGTATCTAGTGCATCATCAGAGACTAAATCAGTTTTGTTAAGGACAAGAACATCCGCAAATGCCACTTGTTCTGAACTTTCATCGCTCCTTCCTAACTGCTGATCAATATGTGCAGCATCAACTAAAGTCACAATTCCATCAAGATTAAATTCAGAACTAATTTCTTCATCCATGAAAAATGTCTGTGCAACTGGCCCAGGATCTGCTAATCCTGTCGTTTCTACTAAAACATAGTCAAACTTATCTCTTCTTTTCATAAGGTTACCAAGGACTCTTATTAAATCACCGCGAACAGTACAACAAATGCACCCGTTTGACATCTCAAACACTTCTTCATCGGCATTAATTACGAGTCCTTGATCTATACCTACTTCACCGTATTCATTCTCAATTACGGCAATTCTTTTCCCGTGTTCTTCACTTAATATCCTATTAAGCAAAGTAGTCTTCCCTGAACCTAAAAATCCAGTGAGGATTGTTACAGGAACTTTATCTTTGAGGCTCATTTACTGATTTTTACTAAATAAACAATAGTTTAATAATAGTTATAATAAGAAATGAAAACCTTTTTTATTAGAAAAAATTAATCTGAAAGTTTGTACCATTCAGACTCAAGATTGGAGCCAGATTCTTTATCACAGCTTCCACCTAATGAATCAACAATAGTACAAGTGTTGTGAACTGCAACGCTTATAGTATTTCCTTTCATCATTAAACCATCAACGAATATTTGATTAGAAGCTAAAGGTACAGAACTTTGCCTACTTAAGTTTTTTAATAACTTAGACGCTGGTATTTGTTCTGGAAATATTGCCTTAACATTTTCTTCCTTTAGCATATTCAAAGTTGAACTAATGTTTTCAGGTCTTAAGCTTGATGAATCGCCAAGGAAGTCTAGTAAACTAACTGTCTCAAATCCGAATGCAGCACCATAATAATCCATAGCTTTGTGTTTTGAGACAAGCACCTTGTCTTGCTCAGGTATTGTTGAAACCTGGTCAACAATCCATCCATTTAGACCGCTGAGTAAAGATTCAGTTGAATCAATTTTTTCATTGATGGATTTTCTATCTTTTCTGTTAAAAATAGAGATATCCTTTTTTAAGTTTTTTGAGATTACTTTACTCATTTTTATAATGTTGGCTGGATCATGCCATACATGAGGGTCTAAACTTCCATGTCCATGATGATGATGGTGATGCCCATCTCCCTCATCTGGAACTTGCGCGATAGGCTCTACATCATTGTTGGATACATCTTTAAAGAAGTGTTCATCTGCTTCAAATTCAAAAGGCATATGTTCTGTAAAGAATGTATATTTACCACTTTTTTTGATTTCTACATTAAATACTGTACTTTCTTTACCTTGATCAAAATTAAGTGATATTGCTTTTGAACTTGCTAATAAAACATCATTATCAGCTTTGTAGATAGAATCATCAGATTCTAAAAGTTCCTTTGCAAGTTCTTCAGATTCTTCAATATCACCAGATTTGAGGATAACCATTTTCATAGCAGGATCTGCATATTCACCATCGACTTTTGCAAATGACCATTTATATGAACCTTTCTCAAGATCAAAAGTTCCTGCCCATTCAAAGCCTTCTGCACCATGTTCACTATGGCCTCCCATATCAGGTTCTTGAGCGACTGGTTCGATATCATTTTTAGCTAGATCTTTGAAGAAGTGTTCATCTGCTTCAAATTCAAAAGGCATATGTTCTGTAAAGAAAGCATACTTACCATCTTTTTTGATTTCTACATTAAATTCCGTGATATCTTTCTTTTGATCAAAATTTAAAACGAAGGCTTTGTCACTTGCAGAAAGAATACCATTATTGCTTTTCTCAATATTTTGATCAGATCCCAATAGCTCTTCTGCTAATTCTTCAGATAATTCAATGTCATCTGATTCAAGAATGACCATTTTCATGGCAGGGTCTGCATATTCACCATCAACCTTCGCAAATGTCCATTTATAATTTCCTGCTGAAAGTTCAAAGAGACCAGCCCATTCAAAAGCTCCTCCCTCTTCACTAGAAGGATTCTCAACTTCGATGGCACTAACACCAACCACAACAGTATTTGGCTTATCTTCCCAGTTTTTCATAGTGGGAGTCATTTCTTTACCTAGAGTGAAAACTTTGTCTGCGCTATTTAATAATTGAGCTTGCCTTGGATTGATCTTTAAGTCATGAACATCCTGTTTTCTATCTACTAAGCATGTAACTTCATCTGAAGTTAATGCAATTGATTTAACTAAATCACAAACTAGTGGTTCTACTGCTACGTATGACTTTCCTTTAGCCATTAAATCATGCCCAAAACCAGATAATATTACGGTACCTGCGATTACGGAATTTTTGATAATTGACTTTGATGAAAATCTTTTATTGAATAAAGACTTTTGGAAGATTGACATAGAAATTATATTAACACCTAAAAATGATAATCATTTTCATAATTACCTGCCAAGGAAAGTATCAAATGTTATGAAATTAAAACGAAGCTTGTATTATTGATAAGCTTATTAAGTTACTTTTTAAAAAGATTGATTAATGGCTACTTTAGTCGCTGAAAATTTATCCTATTCATATACAAAAAAGAGTAAGCCAGCTTTAAATAAGGTATCGGTTGAGATCAAACCTGGAACACTAACAGCACTAGTTGGACCAAACGGCGCGGGTAAATCTACATTATTAAAAATATTGCAAGGACAGAATGCTCCAGATAAAGGCGAAATAAAAATTGATGGTGAGAATTTACATAGATCTAGATCCCTAGTCGCTCTTATGCCCCAAAGAAGTTCCATGAATTGGAAGTTTCCAATTACAGTAGAAAAATTGGTATCTCTTGGGCAAATAAAGTATTCAAAATCTAAAAGTAATACTCCTTTTCAAATTAAAGCTCTTCTCGCATATCCTAATGCTTGGATTAATAAATGTTGCGAATTAGAGGCGACAATGCAAAGGGTCGGCATTGCTAATTTAGCTAATAGAAGACTCGATTCTCTTTCTGGAGGTCAACAGCAAAGAGCTCTATTGGCAAAGACTCTTATGTCCCCTGCAAAAATCTTTCTTCTTGATGAACCTTGCGCGGCTTTGGATCCACCTGCAAAAGAGGATTTTCTAAAAATTGTTCGTCAACTTGCGGATGTAGGTCTTTCTTTAGTTGTGAGTAGCCATGATTGGGGAGAGTCTCTAAATAATTACGATCAAGTAATAGTTCTTGATAAATCTGTTTTAGCAGTTGGTAGTCCCGATTCAATAAAAGATAAATTACAGGCAATAAATATAAGCTCTATCAATAAATAATTTCCGTGATTAGAAAATGTTCTCTCTTAATTTTGAGCTTGGTAACAGTTTGGGCAAAGTCCGAAATATTCGAGTGTATGAAACAAAAGTTGAAACTTTTTGGGATTTTTTTTAGGAGTATGAATATCTTTAACAGGACAACCCTCCATTTTCGAAGTCTCTCCGCATTGAACGCAGGTCAAATGATGAATATCTCTATCAACTGGAGTATAAAAAACTTCTCCATTTGGGAGATGTCTAGAACGAATTAAGCCATGTTTTATCAAGATTTGCAGATTTCTATAAACAGTTGTCAAGCCCATAGATTTACCCTTAGCCATAAGTTGCCTATGCAACTCTTGTCCGCTCAATTCATCATCACAATTATTCAGTTCTTCAAGAAGTTGTTCTTGTCTTTTGGTAATGTCAGACTTAGTTACCATTGTTTTCGAAATCTTGTTTTGCCCCTTATTTTTGATCATACCGAATCATTCGAATAATGTCTTTTATTAATAACAATTGGTGGATTGTTCCATTAATAATAACTATTTTTTCAGGGATATTATGCCCAGCAATGGGTACGGTACTAATAACTCATAAGAGATTATTACAAGTTAATTTAATTTCTCATTGCGTATTGCCTGGACTTGCTCTCGCATTAGCGCTTGGAATTCACCCTTCAATTGGTGGCGTTATTAGTGGTCTTTTAGGTTCTGTAATTGCAGAAAGTTTAACTAACAGAAAAAGTGAAAATTATGAAGCAGTTATGAATACTATTCTCGCTGGAATGCTTGGGTTTGGAGTCCTTATTATTCCTTTATTAGGAATAAGGATTGATTTGGAGGCAGTATTATTTGGCGATTTGTTGACAGCAAACTTTGGAGATTTACTTAGGACAGTAATTGCATTTTTAGTATTTATGATATTAATTACTTTTGGATATGAAAAGGTTGTTTATGTGGGATTGGATCCAGAAGGGGCATCTGCTAGTGGCATAAATGTTTCTTTATTAAATCTTGCTCTTAGTTTCACAACTGCATTAGTAATTGTTAGTTCAATGTCAGCAGTGGGCGTAATTCTTGTAATTGCACTTCTTTCAACCCCAACTTTGTTAGGGCTAGATAAGGCTCATAGTTTAAGAATTGCCATGATGCGATCTTCATTTTTTGGATTATGTATATCACTATTGGGTTTTATACTTTCTTTAGTGTTTAACTTGTCTCCAGGTCCTGCAATTAGTGTTATTTGCGTGGCATCTCTTTTGATTCCTAAATTTCGCAAATAATTAAATTTTAAATGTCCAGTCAGAGTTTAATGCCTGAGCTTCAGGATTGTTTTTTAAAGCTACTTCCATTGCCTCTTTTTTATTATTGGCAATAACAACTTCATCAAATTCCTTTCCGTTTTTTTTAAGACTTACCTTGAAGCGCATAAAATTTTTTTCAATTAATCAAACCTTAACCTCAAGGTAATTAGATTTAAATGCTTCCAAAAGTTAATTGATGAAATAGAAACTTTAATTATTTTGAAGCTTTTCTAACACAGATTCCTTCTCAATTTTTGCTACATCCTGTAATCCATTAGCATCAAACCAAGGAGCGTTTTCCCAATTAAATCCCTCCCCAAACGTATTATCGGGAGCAGCTACATACCAGTGACATGAAGAATCAGGAACATCTACAGCACATTTTGACCAGTCTGCTTTCCATTGAGGAACTTGTACCCACATTACAGAAGCTAATAAAAAAGAAAAAATAAAATTCATAATCCTCGGTTAGCAAAATTTTGAAAGATTTTTTTCGCACTCTTTCTTTCTTTTCTTCCAGTAATTCTCAATTATTTGATATTTATGCTTACCTCTTAATTGATTTAAAAGAACCTTATTCTGACTAATAACAGAAGTATTTTTGATTTTCATGACTCAAGATCTGTATATGTAGAACGTATTTAGGACAGTTTATAGATTTTTTGAAGTGAATTTATACTTAATTTTTGCCTTACTTTGGTGTAGGTAAGTATTTTTCGGGATTATTTTCAATATAAGTAAGCGAATATTTCACAACACCCACTATTACTGAAAAAAGAGCAATTGCCGAAATAATAAAAATGATTTTTTTATAAATAATTTTCATGAATTTTCTATGTTTTTGATTATTTTTTTCATCAACGGGCAATTTTTTTTTAGATTTAAATAATTAGTAATTAATACTGTAGCTTTTTAAATTACTTACGGAGTAGATTAAATTCATCAGAAACTCCTCACACACTTTTGTCTGATAACTTTAAAAGTACTCAAGATAAAAGTTTGATTACTTTTTTTTATTTTCAGCGATGTGACAGTTAAGATAGAGGCCTAATAGGGATTACATCTTTTATTTTTAAGTGTGATATTAAGATCGTGTGTAGGAGAAATTGACATAATTCAGTGGAAACAAGGAAACACTTGTTTTAAGTCAATTTTAAAAGATCTCTTATAGAGAGATCTTTTTTTTATGGTTGAAAATATTTAAAATACATATTTATTAGCTGATATAAAAGAATTAAATGTTTTATTCGATAATGAAGAGATCTATCATTACAAATCATTGTTTTCATTCGTTAGATTATCTAATATTAATTTCTTTTATTTAATGAAAATAATTTTTCTAGCAATTTTAATTTGTTCAAGCTTTTTATTCCCTTCTTCATCATTTGCCTCACATGTAGAACTAAAACCTTGTGTTGAGATTGCTCATTGTGTACGAGAGGAATGGAAGATAAACAATATTGAGGAACCTTTTAATGAGATTAAAACATTTATCAAAAACAGTCCAAGAACTGAGATTGTAGAAATTGATGGAGATTATCTTCATGCTGAGGCAACCAGTAAATGGATGAAGTATGTAGACGACTTGGAAGTATCGTTTTTACCTGAATCAAACATCTTAACAATAAGATCAGAATCAAGAGTTGGAGAAAGTGATTTGGGAGTGAATCAAAAAAGAGTTGATTTACTAAAATCGAAAATGTTTTAAGGTTATAGTTAAAAAAAAAATAAAATTTTTTTATTGTTTTTTGTATAACTTTTTCATTTTAAAAAAAAATTAGCAGATATAAAAGTGATAATTATCATCATGCCTTGATAATGGCAAATTTATAAGATTTTCTTTAAAAAGATGGTCATAAATTTTATATATTTATTGATATTTAGTGTTGTTTTTTTATGTTTTTATATAAACATTAAAAAAAATGGACTTAAATGGATAATCAAAGGTCTTTTACAAATAGGCATATTGGTATTATTCATTGGAGGATTTTTCAAAATATTTTTGACCTTACCTCCTAATTTATATATAAAAATAATTTTTCTAATTATTTATACATGGTGCACTGTTGGAATAAATGTAAATTTCATGATACCTTTGATAGATTTGGTTGATCAAAAAATAGTGAAAAAATAAAATTAAAATAAGCCCCTCATTTATTATATAAAACAAATCTTATTCCTTAAAATTCAATAATAAAATTAAAAAAATTTACTTCTTTTCTTTGAAAGTCTTTTTCTTGTATACCTAGTCTTTAATGCCAAATCTGTCGTTATATATATTCCAAATAACAGAATGATTATTCCAATAAAGTATTTCACTATTTTTTTGTAATTATTATGTTTGAGATTTATTCATGATGCCAACTAATTTTAATATCTATTTCTTGAGATAAATTTCTAGTAACTGGACATTCTTTGGAAGCTTTTTTCAAAAAATCAATAGTTTCATTAGAACTTCGCTCTGGTATAAAAATATCTATTATTAATTCTTTTATCTTCCTCTCGCTATTTTGTGTCATTTGTTTTTCAATATTTAAATATATTCCGTTCAAATCAAATCCTTTCGATTTAGCTTTTATTGCCATGATTGTTAGCAGGCAGGTACCTAGAGATGTTGCTAATAAATCAGTTGGGGAAAAACTTTCACCTTTACCACAATGATCTAAAGGTGCATCGGTTCTAATAAGACTTCCTGATTGTAGATGAATAGCCTCACAGTTTAAATTTCCTAAATAAGAACATTTCACTTTAGTCATTTTAAAAAAATTAAATTAATTAGATATTATTTGTAAAAAAAAATTATGGGACATAAAAAGCTAATTGGTTCAAAACTATTCTATTAATTTGCATATTAGTAGAGTATTAAGGAAATTGATCATTAAAATTTTGAACTCGGTTTTTATATCCATATTCCTCTAAGCAATATTCAATTAATTCAATTGATTTATTAAGAGTTCTTTTATTTTTATTTTCTAGATCAAAGCATTCATTTAATACACGTATAGATTCATTTAGAAACAATTCTGCTTTATTTTTTATTTCTTTAGCTTGATTTATATAAATTAATTTTCTAATTCCTATAAGGGAAAATATTGTTATTGATATTATAAAAATTGCTATTTTGACTTTATTCATATAATTAGTTTTACAAATATCTTAATTTATTTAGTATCTAAAACTTTAGAGAATTTCAATAACATATAAAGCTAAGTAATTACATATGTAGCTGCTGTTACTGCAATAGCAGTAATTGAAACTAAGATGCATGGAACAACCTTTAAAGGTATATATAGATTATTTTTAGACATAACTGAAGTCTTTATGTAAATACTTACATTCTCTTTAAACTTTATAAGTCTTAAAATATACAAATTAATTTTCTTAGCAAAATTCAATCCTTTATAAAGATTAAAAAATATTATATTCATTGAATTTTCATTAAATAAAGTATCTCTAAATCCTGTCTTGAATCCGATATTCTTCTTTTTAAGAAGATTAATTCTTCTTGGCTCATTTTTGATTCTTTAATCATTATTTCTGCTTGTTCAATAGCATGTTCTATATTTCTAATTTTTATTTCTCTTATAGACGGATTATCTTTACATGCTTTTTTAGTATTTGCATCTAACATATGAAATTAAAAAAAATCACCTTTACTATAAACTAAGTTAAAACTCCATAATTCTAGTATCGCAAATTTAATTTAAATAAATTACTATTTAATTAAGAACTTTAACCTTAGCTAACCCTCTCTTCAATTGATCGAGTGGGTTTTTTTTATGGTGTAATATACTCCTAGCATTTACTACTAATTTGGAAGATTCAAAACTTAATCCTGAGGAAAATAATAATTCAATCGAATCGGCCCCCAATTTGAATGAAGACAATAAAGATCTTAATGAGGGGAATAAAAAAGATGAGAATGTTAAGGCATTTACAGAATTTCTAGAGAAAGCAAGTAATCAAGATTCTTCAGAAGTAAAACTTGATTCTGACAAACAAAAACTAAAAATTGACAAATCACTTTTTAAAAGATTTCTTAATAATGGATTTGATGGCATTTCAACTAATCCAAACTATAAAATGTTGGCATTATTAATAATCCTTTTAATTAATTTGTCTCTATTTTTTGTAATTGGCAATATGGGTAAAGCGTTTTTGAGAAATGCAGGAATTATGGGTTAGAAATTATTTATTTCTTTTTGGATATTCATCTTTACAATTTTGATTCTCCCAATGAAACTGTGATATTTTCTTGTCAAATTAAGATTTTAATAAAATTTGGATAATAAAGAGCCTGAAAATCCAGTCGTTTATCTTTCTAATTTAGTTAAGAAATTAGATGTAAAAAATAGAAATGGTTTGGTAGCCTTAGCAATAGTAAACCTCTTAGTAATTCTTTTATTTAAATTTTATTTGAAAGGATCTGGATTATTATCTTGAATTTGCCTGCTGGGTAATTTATTCAGCATTCTCAAATTGCTTTGCTAATCTAAAAGCCTTCTTAATTATTAGAAAGCCACCATATGCTCCTGCTAGTAAAGGTAATACAATTAATTGGTTAGGGGAATAATCTGAATAATTTTTCACACCATCAACATTTTCGTATCCTGAACATTTAAGAAAGACAAAGCTGAAAAATGTGGAGCTCCAACCAATAATTGATAAAAAACACCTTTTTTATCTCCTTAGTAGAATCTGTCTGGACCTAAGCCCCATCCACATATTAAGAATATTCCTCTAACTATTGAATTTTTTCTTGATTTCTAAGCATAATAAAAAAATGTTTATTATCAACTTAACCTATTTGTATTTGAGATGTGACAAGTTTTTATTAATTTATCTTTAAAAATTTTTTAATAGATTTTTTCTAAAAATTACAAAGAATATTAGTCAGTCTTTTAATTAATTAATTAAATATCGTATTTTAATTCAATAAGGAAATTGAAGGCCTTATATAAATAAAAATAGACCCATACATATCTTGCATAATTCTCATTTCTTCGTCTAAATATACGATTGAAACCTGGCAATTTGGCGATTCTTTATTCCAAGGTAATTTATTCCATACCTCTTTAACTGGATACCATCTATCCATAAGTAATTCACTAAATAATGGAATCTTATTAAGTCCATCAACTTTGGAAACTTTTGTCTTTTGTAAGTTCATATCAAGTAAATTATTTCTTAAAACTAAATCACTAGCTCGAGTTATTACTCTTCCACCAAAAGTAGGGAATAGCTTGAACCAACCTAAGATAGGGATTGTTGTGAGCCCAAATATTGTAGTGTCAAAAGTAGATATAAATTCTTTTTTGTCAAAATCAATCTTTTGTGCGATTCTCCCAATAGTAGATATGCCAAAGGATCCTACTTGCAATTGATGTAATTTAAAAAATAGATTACTTTTAAATTCATCATTTAATGCCTTTTCAATAGCAAGGAAGAAAGGAGAACTTCGAAATAATTCAACATTAGAAAAAATCAATTCCCATTCTCCAGACAATGATTCTTCTGATATTTCAAAACTAAAGTCTTTAAGATCGTCAATCAATTTATCCATTTCCTTAGCTTTTTCCTCATACATAGAAGAAATTAATTTATTTAATCTTTGCCCTCTATCTGTAACAGCAGCTATTTTGTATATATTTGACTTTATCTCTCCAATTTCTTTCATAACTCCAATACAAGAAATACTAGTTAATCTTAGGAATTTAATTTGAAGTTGATGGCAATTTTAATAATGCTGGTAATAAAGTCAATTATTATTCTCCCCACCTTTTACCAATATCAAAACCCCATTCAGTGGTTAATTTAATTACTTCATCATGATTTTTGCATTTTGAAAGTGACAACTTTTTACTAGGATTATTTTTTATTAGCTCAGCAATTTGATTAAGTTGCTCTATTTTCTTTAGAAAATTACTTAGATCTTTATCTGACATTAATCTAGGAACTATATTTTTGATCATAAGTGAATATGTAATAAAGAACCCAGGCAACACCAATAATCAAAATTGCAATCATTATATTTACTGACCAAACTACTTCTATCATGTAAATTTTTTATATTATTTTAAATATATCCAAAATTTACAATAAATTAACTGTTAATAATCCAAATTTAGAACAATACATTACTTTTACTAAATTTATAAAATAGTGTTAAATAGATTAAAAAATTATGGGAGAAGCTAAGAGAAGGGAAGAGTTAGGCTTACCACCTAGAGAAAAGAAAAAAGAAAAACAAACATCGAAAAATCAACTAAACAAAATTTTAAATAAGTATCCTTACTTACCTTTCATTTTAGGTTTTTCATTACTAGCAATATTAATTATCGACTTAGTGAATTACTACAAATAGATATATAAAAAGGGGATATTTTTTGTAGAAGAAAAGATTATCTTCGCAATTGCGAAATTATTTTTCCATAATAAAAATAAAACTTATGAAACCTTTTAATATTTCATGTGTCTTAACTTTGGGAGTACTAACTTTGTTTTCAATATCTAATGCAAACGCAGGCGACTGCAGTTCTTTAATTGAGAAGAAAGGGGAAATTGAATGTTTGTCTGGTGATAAAAAATGTATAAATCAGAAAGAAAAAGAATTACTATACAAAGTTGAGGCCTAAATGTTTGATAATCTTGGAACTGCTTTAGTTCAAGCACTAGGCTTCTTTGCTGTTTTTGGTTTTTTTGTTTATCAAACTTTATTCGCAGATAACAAACCCAAAAATTCAAAATTAAATCCTAAAAAAATAAAGATTTCCGATACAAAAGAATTAATTAAAAAAGAACCTAAAAAAGGCTTATTCAAAACAAAATCTAAACCTGTTGAGGAGATTTTACCAGTTCAAAAAAAGGGATTATTTGGAAGAAAAAAACAAGTTATTAAAGAAGAGATCAAACCAAAGAAAAAAGGTTGGTTTTAATAGGTAAAGGTACTAGAACTCTATTTTGATATCCTTTATACAAAAATTATTTTTAGTAACTTTATAATTTATATATACTGATATAAAAAATGAACCATAGAGAAATCACTAAAAAATATAGTGAGTTACTCAACAAGGCTAAGTTTGCTACTGGACGTAAGGAAGTTGTAGGTCTTTTAAAAAAAGCTGCCAAACTGAAATCTCAGATTGAAATCAATTATTAGATCTAAAAATTAGTTTAATTCTAATTGTAAAAAATTTTTTTAAATAAGTTTTTAAATGAGATAATCTGCATAGTATATTTTTCTTATGAATAAAAAAGGTTATACGACCGAAAGCGGTGGTAGACAGAATGGTTTTGCAATTGAACCAGAAATTAATCCCATATCAGAAGGGGAATCAAAAAAATCCATATTTTTATTTATTGGAATATTATTACCTTTTTTAATAGGCGGTTTTTATTATTTGAGGACTCTGAATATATTCTGATTTTTATAAGCCATTTTTAGTAATATATTCTTCTGAACTAACTATATCTTGCATTAAGCTCTCTGATGAAGGATTGAATCCATTCTGCTCTAAAAAAGACTTAACCTTTTCAAATTTTTGCTGAATTTTTTTTGTATATGGAGTTGTCATCAAATAATCATCTTTTTCTGTTGAATAGTTCATTTGATTAACCGATTATTATACATTTAAATTTTGCAAAATATACGATTGCAAGTGAAGTTATAAATATTACATAAATAATTTAATAGTAATAAATACTCATAAATTGTTTGTTTGAGCTCGCTATTGATCGTTTAAAGAGTGCTTATAGTAACTAGTTCCATTAAATTTCTGGACTGTAGATATTTTTGAAATACTTCAGAATAAAATGCTTTTTTAGCAGCAAATTTTGATTCGAATTCAATTACTAATCCAAGCTGACCTCCATCCCATTCGTTTGAGGTTGATTCTTGTATTAAATCTCTTTTTACTATTACTCCTCCCACAGATTTAATCCAAGGCAATACTGTCCTTATATATTCCAGAAATAAATCAGCATTTGGAATTGAAATTTTCTTTAGCCAATAGCTCTTTGTCATCAAATCAACATATTATGGCTAGAATATAGCACATAGTAGTAAGTATTTATCCTTATATACTCAACATTTATTAAATGGAATCCGAAGATGATTTATTAAATTTACTTCTTAAATCTCCAAATTCAGAGAGGATACAGGCTATTGCCGAAAAACTCGAAATTGATCATAATTTTTCTTATACCAAAGATAGAAATGATTTAAAGGGTATCTGGGAGCTTAGGTGGAGTAGTTCTAATAGTCCTTTTTTGAAATATTCTCCTTTTATTGATAACCTTCAAATTCTTGATCCCTTTAATTTAAATGGTCTTAATTTACTTAAACCGAGAGGAATAAAATTAATTATTGGTACTGGTATTTTAATAAGACTAAGTTACATAAATGAAAAAAAAATTGGGGTCAAATTTACACATGCTGGTGTAATAGGTCCTAAATTTGGAAGAAAAAATATAATGGCTATGAAAGAAATAAATAACGAACAAGTAGGGTGGTTAGAGATAACTTATTTAAGTAATAGGCTTAGAATCTGCAGGGGTGATAAAGGCACATTATTTGTTTTAAGAAAAATAAATTCAAAGACTTTATTCAAAAAATTTAAGGAATTTATTAAGATATATTAGAAATATGAATTAATTCTTTATCCAAATAGACTTTAAAACGAAATAAATTGGAAAATATTTAAAAGATTCTTTAGGTATTTCATAACTTAATATTTTTAGTGCTTCTTCTAACCAGTAACCAATATCAAATCCTAAAAGAATTTTTTCTACAAAAAACCAAAATTCTTTATCAAATATAATTCTGAAGTTTAAGTAAATATATTCCCAATGAAATTTATACCAATATTGGGTTAAAACTGAGCATAAAATAAGCCAAAGTGATATAAATAGAAAACTTTTAAGAAATTTATAAAATTTTTTCATATACCATCAACTTTCTTATTGAATTTCAAATATCCCTTATTATTATTTGGATCAAATTTTATTTCCATGAAATATATCCAAAAAGATATAAAAATATTGAGAGAATAGTTAATTTTCGAGGCATTAATAATCTATTCTTCTTTTTTTAGATTCTGTGCCTTTAGATTTTTATTCTTAAGAAAAAATCCTAAAAACAGAAAAGCAAAATATATTAGTAAACTTATGCCAAAAATTAAAACTATTTTTGAAATATCCATAAATGATTTTTTTAATATAAATTACAGCATTTTTTGCAAAGTTTTATCTATGGTAATGATTTTTCATTTATCACGATAACGAGCTTCAATTATTAAGCTAATAATATTATTTAAATCATATGCAAGTAGCTTTTGCCTGGAGCCTTTGTCTATCAGTTGGAGTTGTTTTATTATCAATTATTCCATTAACTATAGGGAGAGTTAAAGCGGGATATTCTGTTGAAAACATGGCTGCTCCAAGGGCCTTATTCGATGAATTACCTTCTTTTGGTAAAAGAGCAGTTTGGTGTCATCAAAATTGTTGGGAAAGTATTTCCCTACATGCACCCGCATGTCTTCTTTGTTTGATTACTTTAACTGACTCTAATATTGCAATAATTGCAGCATTGATTCATCCTATTTTTCGTTTTTTATATATTGGTGCATATGTATTTAATATCCCAACAGCTAGAGGTTTAATGTGGGCCTCAGGAATTTTTACAACACTTTTGCTCTACAAAGAGGGCTTAACACAATTGATATAAAATATTTAAACAATAAGCTTTTCTAAATCTTTTAATTGATATTCATTGATTAGTTCCACTTTATTTGATTTGGCTAGTTGATGGGCAGACTTTGTAAAGCCAGATTTTGAGACTATTATTGCATGTGTACCTTTCCAAAATAATTTACCAGCTGAAATTTCCTGAACTGCTTTATTTCCAATAGCTTTTTCATGATCTTTGCATTGAATACATATTCTCAAATCATTTATTGACGCAATTAAGTCAACCCCTTGATCTCCTGTATTAGGGGTTTCTTTTACTTCCCAGCCATTTTGTTTGAGAATTTCCATACAATTATTTTCAAATCTAATACCTTTTTTGTAATTTTCCTTGTTTTTACTTGAGTAGTTTTTTTCTATTAGGTTTAAGCATGATTTCTCTATTTGACTTGCTATGAATACAAACCAATCTTCAGTCTCGAGCTTTCTAATAGATCCAATTATCTCATCATCAATACTAGGATTTTCATTACAATATGATCTCCACTTTTCGAAAAATAATTCCATACTTCCAAATTTTTTTAAAATTACTTTTTCCCAGAAGTATGGTATGCCCTCTTTAAATCGTTTGGATCCATTAAATATGTTTTTCTTAATGGCTTTTTCATCAAGAGGTGGATTACCAATCCATTTTTTATAATCCTCGTTACCGTAAGCATCTATTTCCCTTAATCTGATCCTCTCCTCTAACAAATTGTATTTGTTTTCTTCTATTAAATTATTAATTGTTTGAATAAAGAAATTGGAATTTAAGGCATTATTTAATTTAAACTTTTTCTTTTTAATTCTATAATCCCTTACAATTATAAAAATTAAAAAAATTATAAAAATAATTAAAATAAAAAAAATATTCATTAAAGATTTTTATTTTCGATCTAAAAAGTTTTTGTTTTTCTAATAACAAAATTATTTTTTGTTATTACTGAAGATTCATTTACTTCAAACCCATTAATTGCTGATATTTCTCCTTTTATGCCTTCTAATGTTAATTGCTCGATAATGCCTTTTATTACTTCATCCTCGACTAATTTCCTATCAATCCTTTCAGGTGTAATATCTGTAAGCCATTTTGAGGTCTTTTTTTTTACAACCTCTGTAGGGTTAGTTATTTTTAAGTAGATAGCCATTTTTTAAGTCATTCAGTTGAATTATAAGCATTAAATCTTCTTAACTTTTATTATTGTCATTACTTTCCCACTCAAGAAATTGAAAAACAAAAATTGCGAAGATAGAGAAAAATACTATAAACAATCCTAACCATCCTATGAATTTGTGCTCTGTAAAAAGATTTGTAAGCATTGATTTTTCTTGATATCTTGACTCCATTTCATATTGGTAAGAGTCAATAACTTGAAATATATTCATAATTAATAATTTAGTAAATCTTTCAATTAACGGATAATAATTTCAACCGTTTAATTTAATAAATGCCTCCGATAGGAAATCTGGCCTTTTTCTTATTATAGAAAAATTCAGTTTATTTATTAAGACTAAATTGACTTCAGCAATCGTTAAGATTTCTTTTTTCTTGTTAAGAAAATTTGAAATTATATTAATCCTAGGACTTTTTTCAATATTGAATTCGCTCTCTATTGTTATTTTTTCACCAAGAAATAAAGGGGATTTATATTTTATTGAAGAATTTATTAAAGGTAAATCTAAGCCTTTTTTAGTTAGTTCAAAATAACTTATACCTACTTCTAAAAGTGCATTTATTCGGCTTTCTTCAAGCCAATTAAAATATGTGCCGTGCCACATTACCCCTGCATGATCTGCATGTTGAGGTAAAACAATTTTTTCTATTTTCCAAACTGGTTTTGAGTTCATTTTTTAATTAAAAAATATTTTTATTCAATGAAAAAACTTACTTTGATATACTAGTTTAATTTTTTTTATTAATATAAGAATCATCAAAACTATATTTATAAATTTATGTTTAATCGAAAAAATAGAAGTAGAAAAATGAAGAAGATTTTTCAATTGGAAGAATATTTAAATTGGAAAAATATGTCAAAAGATCAGAAGTTAAATTTCAAGAGGGCTTGCTTATTCCCATTACTTGTCTATTTAGTTTATGTTTTTCTTAATCAGTACTCCTTGGCAATCCTTTTGTTACTTGGTTTTTATTTTTTAATTAGATTTAAAAATAGAAA